>JACZWN010000130.1 GCA_022572105.1 Pseudomonadota bacterium
CGCTGATGAAATAGGAACCCATGCGCGCGCCGATGGTGCCCGAGCCGAACGGCGTGGTGCCGGTATCGCCGGTGCCGTCGGAGCCATCGGCCACGGTGGTGTCGCCACCCTCGCTCGGCTCGGCGACCTCGCCGACCTCGCCGCCGTCCTCCGGAACCGCGTCCGGTTCCTCGACGGTTTCCGGCTCCTTGTTATGGCCCGGGGCAAAGGTCTTGACGATCTGGCCGAACGGGCCCGAGAAATTCGGGGCCTCTCCGCCTTCGGCCGAAGTGGTCGCCAGATTGTTGGCGATGTACTGACGCGCCTGATGCGCCGGCGAGTTGCCGGTGTATTCGGACCCGCCCGCCGTGAGCGCCTGCTTGGCCGCCGGGCTCAGGCTGATCACGACGCCGTCGTCCGAACCTTCGGGCGCGGGCGGGGTCGGCGTGCTCTGAGCTTGCGGGGCGCGCGCATTGGGGGCGTGCGCGGCCGCATTCGGATTGAAGTCGATTTTCATTTTTTGAAGACCTCTGATCAGATGGTTCGACCAGGGGCGCCGCAAGTTCCGGGCCATGTGGCGAGCGCCGGTTAACCCTCTGGACTCCCAGAAATGTCCCGTTTTTGTCACAGCTTCGGCAGGATCGGAGTCGGCAAATTTTGCCGGGTAACCTTAAGACGGCGGAAAGACTCAGGGCACATTCTGCCGAGGGTCGGGACGACCGCATTATCGTTCGCAATCTCGGGCTGAGGCTCTGTAAGGGCGAGGTCGAGCGCCCCGATTCGAGATCGATCAAGGAGAAGACATCTTCTTTCGCTAGAGTCTGAGTGCCTTGAATTTTCCTTTGCCGCTGAATCGCCACGGCACTTCGAAAGCCGCCCCGCCTTCAACGAGTCCGGCCTGTTCCATGATTCTCGGCCACCACCTGACCAGTTGCGCTGCTTTCTCCCAGTATCGGTGGCTGGCCCAGGCCTTGGTCAAAACGAACGCGGTCAACCCAGACCGGCGAAATGCTTCTTTTTCGAGACGATTCCGCATCAGCCGATCCTGTGTGATCACCGCCCACTCGCCCTCCTTCGCTAGGCGCTCGATCCACTCAACATCTGAAATATCTTCTGGAAACTTCTGCCTCAGATGTTCCACCGCGACACCTTCGGGCCGGCAGAGCGCATCGAGGGCTTTGGCCAAATACGGTGAAAGATTGTTGTCGAAGAAAAATCTCAAGCGGCGAGCTCTTTCTCAAATTCGACGGCCGCACGAACGGCCTGCATGGGCACATCGAACCAGCGCGCAACCCGATCCTTGGACCCTTCGGCTTCGACGGCCTGGGCCAGGGTATCCGTGGGCACATGACCGTCTCTAACAATTGGCCGGCCGAATGCTTTCTCTGGATCCACCACCACTTGCTGCTTGGGCCACATGGGATACCAACGAAGCACCTCGTCGGCGTCCGAGAACTCCAGGCTCGCGTAGAGCGAGGGCTTGACCACACGGTGAAACGCGTACTGGCTCTTGACCAGGTCGATCAGTGTCGTTTCCCCGATGCTCTCCGCAATGGCGGCGAAAATGCGCCGCCCGTCGGTCTGGAACCGTTTCTTGGCGAAGGGGTGGTCGGACCTGAAGATCTCGCGCGCGCGCTCGACCGCGAGGCGGATGTTGTTCAGACTGACGCCGTAATCGCGGAAGGCGTGCACGAAGCGGATTTCCATGAGATCAAGGAAACCAAGCCCTGTCACGGAGTCGATTGGGGCGATCTGGCTTTCCCAAACGGGCGGTAACTCGGAATACTGGCCGTTCCGCCAAGTGCGATTGCCGAACAGCCACCGGCGAATCGTGGGACTAGGCACCTTGGTCAACCGCGCCGCCTCCGGCACGGTGTACAGGCCGACCCCGACGAGTTTGGGCTCGTTAATCAGCATATCCGCCCTCGCTGCCATGGTGGAACCTATCACCGCGGTAACCTTCAACACCAGTGTGAAGCAAGATTGCCAGTGGCACCTTGCAGATCGCGCCCGCACGAAACGAGAATCCAATGGACCAGTGGCAGGCGAAAATAGTTTACAGGTTCTGTGTTTGTACTGTTACGTTTTGACATGTTATACCAAATCCGGAAGTATGACTCGGTATGAGGGATTCACAGAGGAATCGGAAGCGGTTAGTCTGCTGTGTCATGATTCGTGGAGGGGTGAGACATGGCACGGGTTGCGACACATTTGAGCGTTTCGGAGCTGGAGCGGCACACTCGCGCGGCCAAGGAGGCGACGGCGGCGCGGCATTACCAGGCGATCTGGTTGTTGGCGAAGGGCCACACGGTGCCCGAGGTGGCGGAGATGACGAGCTTCGGGACGCGGTGGCTGGAGCAGCTGCTGTCGCGCTACAACGCCCGGGGCCCGACGGCGCTGGGCGACCAGCGCCGGCACAACGGGCGGGCGCCGACAATCCTGAAGCCGGCGCTGCTGGCGCGGCTGAAGCCGCGCCTGGCGATGCCGCCAGGCGATGGTGGGTTGTGGACGGGACCCAAGGTGGCGGCCTGGATGGCCGGCGCGCTCGGGCTGGAGAAGGTGGCGCCGCAGCGCGGCTGGGAGGCGCTCCGGGCGATCGGCTGGACCATCCAGGTGCCGCGCCCACGGCATCCGCAAGCGGCGACGGCGGAAGAGCGGGAGGCGTTTAAAAAAAACTCGCCGCGGCGGTCGCGGAGGAAGCCGAGCGCGACCCGGAGAAGTCCATCGAGGTCTTCGCCAGCGACGAGCACCGGCTCGGTCTGAAGCCGTTCAGCCGGCGCTGCTGGGCGCCGCGCGGCGAGCGCCCGGTGGCCCTTGGCCACCATCGCTTCGAGTGGCTCTACGTCACCGCCTTCGTCTCGCCGGAGAGCGGCGAGACCTTCTGGTACCTCTCCAACGGTGTCTCCAAGGCGTTCTTCGAGGAACTGCTCGCGCTCTTCGCCCGCGAAGCCGGCGCCGGAAACGAGCGTTTCATCATCCTGGTGATCGACGGCGCCGGATGGCACAGCGAACCGGGCCTGGCGGTGCCCGACGGCCTCCGCCTGGTCTATCTGCCGCGCTACAGTCCGCAGCTGCAACCGGCCGAATGCCTGTGGTCAGTGCTCGACGAGCCCATCGCCAACAAATACTTCGAAACCATCGAGCAGCTCGACGCCGTCCTCGCCGAACGCTGCCGCACCCTCGAAACCTCGCCCGACCTCTTCAAAGGGCGCACCAACTTTCACTGGTGGCCCAAAACCCACAGGCCGAACTGATCAGCCGGATTTGGTATCAGGCCCCCGGTGCTGCATGCGGTGCCGGGGGCTACCCGTTTGTGGAAATTTCCACAAGAGCATTAATTGCACAATGCGCAATATTTTGTCATCCAAATAATTGGGAAATTACCGAAGTTCGACACTCAAGAATCCAGGTTTTCTGCGGCCGACACGCTAATTATGATTCCGGTGCTTCCGGAAATTCGGCCCAACTGAGGCCAATTGCCTAATGCGCCTCGGCCCAGTTGGGGCCGGTGCCGATGTCGGCCACCAGCGGCACGGTCAGCTCGAGCGCCGGGGCGCAGGCGTTTTCCATGACCTGCCGGACCACCTCGGCGGTCGCGTCGAGCTCGGCCTCGGGCACCTCGAACAAGAGCTCGTCGTGGACCTGGAGCAGCATGCGGGCGAAGAGGCGCGCCTTGGCCAGCGCCGGCGGCACCCGGATCATGGCGCGCTTGATGATGTCGGCGGCGCTGCCCTGGATGGGCGCGTTGATCGCGGCGCGCTCGGAGAAGCCGCGGCGCGCCGCGTTCTTGTCGTTGATCCCGGGCATGTGGACCTTGCGCCCGAACAGGGTCTCGACGAAGCCGGTCTCGCGGCAGGCCGCCTTGGTCCGCTCCATGTAGTCGCGGATGCCGGGGTAGCGCTCGAAGTAGGCCTCGATGTAGGCCTTGGCCTCGCCCTGGGGGATGCCCAGGTTCCTGGCCAGCCCGAACGCCGAGATCCCGTAGATGATGCCGAAGTTGATCGCCTTGGCCTGGCGCCGGATCATCGGATCCATGCCCTCGACCGGCACGCCGAACACTTGGGCGGCGGTGATGGCGTGGATGTCCTGGCCGTCGAGGAAGGCCTGGCGCAGGGACTCGACGCCGGCGATGTGCGCGGTCAGGCGCAACTCGATCTGGCTGTAGTCGACCGAGAGCAGGGTGCAGCCCGCCTCGGCGACGAAGGCGTGGCGGATCTTGCGCCCCTCCTCGGTGCGGATCGGGATGTTCTGCAGGTTCGGCTCGGAAGAGGCGAGCCGCCCGGTCGAGGCCACGGCCTGGCTGAACGAGGTGTGCACCCGGCCGGTCTCGGGGTTGATCCGTTCCTGCAGGGCGTCGGTATAGGTGCTCTTCAACTTGCTCAGTTGGCGCCAGTCGAGCACCCGCGCCGGCAGGTCGTTACCCCGGGCGGCGAGCCCCTCGAGGATGTCGGCGCCGGTGGCGTAGGCACCGCTCTTGCCGCGCTTGCCGCCGGGCAGGCCCATTTCGTCGAACAGGATCTCGCCCAGCTGCTTGGGCGAGCCGATGGTGAAGGGCCGCCCGGCCAATTCGTGGATCTCCGTCTCCAGCTCGGCGATACGCCCGGCGAAGTCGTTGGACAGGCGCCGCAGCGCGTCGCGGTCGACCTTGATGCCCGCGCGCTCCATCTCGGTCAGCACCGGCACCAGCGGCCGTTCCAGGGTCTCGTAGACCGTGGTCATGCGCTCGGGCACCAGGCGCGGCTTGAGCAGGGCATGCAGGCGCCAGGTCACGTCGGCGTCCTCGGCGGCATAGTCGAGCGCCGCCTCCAGCGGCACCTGGTCGAAGGTCACCCGCGCCTTGCCGGAACCGACCACGTCCTTGAACTTGATGGTCTCATGCCCGAGATGCAGGCGCGCCAGCTCGTCCATGCCGTGGCCGTGCCGGCCGCCGTCGAGCACGTAGGACAAGAGCATGGTGTCGTCCAAGGGCGCGATCGCGATCCCGTGGCGGGACAGCACCAGCTCGTCGTACTTGAGGTTCTGGCCGATCTTGAGGACGCCCGGGTCCTCGAGCAACGGCTTGAGCGCGGCCAGCGCGGCATCGAGCGGGATCTGCCGGGGCGCCGGGGCGGCGCCTTCCAGGTCGAGGCCGCCCAAGTCGAGACCGCCGTCGCCCGCGGGCGCGCGATGGCCGAGCGGGATATAGCAGGCCTTGCCGGGCGCGAGCGCGAGCGAGACCCCGACCAGGTCGGCGCTGAGCGCGTCGAGCGAGGTGGTCTCGGTGTCGACCGCGACGCTTCCCTGCTCGGTCGCGGCCACGATCCAGGCTTGGAGCGCCGCCAGGTCCTGGACCAGCTCGTAGTCCGCCTCGCCGGGCGCGGGCGGCGGCGCGGCGCCGGGTGCCGCGGTGGCCTCGCCGAGGAGGTCGGAGAGGCGCGCGATCACCGAGTGGAAACCGTTCTCCTCGAGGAAGGCGCGTAGCGTCTCCGGATCGGGCGCGTGCAGCCGAAGCGCCTCGAGCGGCACCTCGATGGGCACGTCGCGCTTGAGCGTGACCAGTTTGCGCGAGACGCGCGCCTGCTCGGCGAACTCGATCAGGTTCTGGCGCCGCTTGGGCTGCTTGATCTCGCCGGCGCGCTCGAGCACGGTTTCCAAATCGCCGTAGGCTTCGATCAGTTGCGCCGCGGTCTTGACCCCGATGCCCGGCACCCCAGGCACGTTGTCGGTCGAATCGCCGGCCAGCGCCTGCACGTCGATCACCTTCTCGGGCGCCACGCCGAAGCGCTCGATCACCTGATCGCGGCCGATGGCCTGGTTCTTGACCGGATCGAGCATGGCCACGCCCTCGCCCACGAGCTGCATCAGGTCCTTGTCCGAGGACACGACGGTGACCTCCTGCCCGCGCTCGCGCGCCAGGCGCGCGTAGGTCGCGATCAGGTCGTCGGCCTCGTAGCCGGCGAGCTCGATACAGGGCACGTTGAAAGCGCGGGTCGCCTCGCGGATCAGGTCGAACTGCGGGATCAGCTCCTCGGGCGGCGGCGGGCGATTGGCCTTGTAGTCGGGATAGATGTCGTTGCGAAAAGTCTTGCGCGCGGTGTCGAAGATCACCGCCACGCCCTCGGACTCGGTATCGGCGAGGAGTTTGATCAGCATGTTGGTGAAGCCGTAGACGGCGTTGACCGGCGTGCCGTCGGGCCGGGTCATGGCCGGCAGCGCGTAGAAGGCGCGGAAGATATAGCCCGAACCGTCGATCAGGTAGAGGTGGTGGTGATGGGGCTCTGGCGTCTTCGCGGGCTCGGTCATGGCGGGACCGAGAATGCCGTAGCGCCGGGAAAGAGTCGAGAGCGCAAGGCGGATACGGTTGTCGTGCCGCCCGGCAGCGATCACAATAACGCGCCCCCTGGATCGCTGGTGTCCGGGGGCGCGGGGGGAGGGAATCGAAACCCGAGTGGAAAATCGATGGTGAGCCGGAGAGGGGTCCTGGCGGGCGCCGGGGCGGTCAGCGTCCTGGTCGTCGGCGGCGTCGTCTGGCGGGCCTCGGACAAGGGCGTATTCAGCATCGGCCAAGGGCCGGCCTACGAGCCTTGGCAGACCTGGCGGACGGACGCCGCCGAAGGGCCGCTGGCGCTGGTGCGCGCCGGCATTCTGGCCGCCAGCCCGCACAACACGCAGCCCTGGCTGTTCCAGGTCTCGGAGCAGGCCGTGGCGCTCTACGCCGATACCCGGCGCCACCTGGGCAGCTTCGATCCCTTCCTGCGCGAGATGCACATCGGCCTGGGTTGCGCCCTCGAGAACATGATCCTGGCCGCAACCGCCAATGGATACCTCGCCCAGATCAGCTATGCCGGCGGCATGCTCGGGCCCATACCCGAGGCGCCCGAGCCGCACCTGGTCGCGCGCATCGGGCTGGCGCCCGGCGAGACCCAGCCCGATGCGCTCTACGAGGCCATCCCACGGCGTCACACCAACCGCGGCCCCTACGAGCGCGATCGCCCCGTGCCCGGGGACGCGCTCGAGGCCATGGCGCGCATGGGCAACGACGACATCAGGCTGCTGCTATTCACGAGCGAGGCGCAGCGGTCGCGCTTCGCCGCGGTGGTCGTCGCGGCCACCGAGGCCATCGTCGCGGACCCTCAGATGGTGAGCGACAGCCAGAGATGGTTCCGCAGCACGCGCGAGCAGGTGGCCAAGCATCGCGACGGGCCGACGCTCGATGCCGCCGGGCTCTCGCCGTTGGTGACGGCGCTGGCCAAGGTCTTGCCGCCGCCGTCGGCCGAGCAGGGACACCGCCTGTGGCTCGAGGCGACCCGCGACGTGCACGTGGCGACGGCGCCCGCGTTCGGGTTCCTCGCCGTGCGCAACCTGAACGACCGGGCGCACGCGCTGCGCGCCGGGCGGCTGTGGCAACGCTTGCATCTTTACGCCACGACCCGGGACCTGGCCATGCACCCGATCAACCAGCCCGTGGAGCTGGTCGACCGCGAGCGGCACCTGGACAGGGCGCCCGAGGCGGCGCGCCGGCTGGCGGCGCTGACCGAGAGTTCGGCGTGGCAGCCGACCTTCGCCTTTCGGATGGGGTACCCGGTGCGCGACGCGGCGCTCTCTCCGCGCCGCGCGCTCGCAGACGTGGTGCTCTGACGGGCATGGGGAAGCAGGCGTCAGGTCGGATCGCATGGCCCATGGGACAGAGCGTGATCACGGTATTCGGCGGTTTCGGCTTTCTCGGCCGTCACATCGCCGGACCGCTCGTGGACGGGGGCGCAAAGGTCCGCGCGGCGAGCCGCCATCCCGAGAGGACGGATGCCCCCGGGACGGGCGTTGCGGGCGGATCGATCGAACCCGTCTACGCGCACGATCGCGACGCGCCTTTGGCAATGTCTGGACGCTTTGACGGGCGGAAAGGATCGGCGCACCGATGCTGAGCCAGGCCGAGCGGCGCTTCCTGGCGTCGCGGCGGGTCGCCTACCTGGCGACCGCGGACGCGCGCGGGGCGCCGCACGTCGTCCCGGTCTGCTTCGCCGTCGCCGAGTCCGGGATTTATATCACCATCGACGAGAAGCCCAAGCGGGTGGCCGCGCGCGCGCTCAAGCGCCTGCGCAACATCGCCGAGAACCCGCAGGTGGCGCTGGTCGCGGACCGATACGACGACCGCGACTGGTCCCGTCTGGGCTGGGTCATGGTCCGGGGCCGCGCCGAGGTGCTCGACGGGGGGCCCGAACACGCCGCCGCGCTGCTCGGCCTGCGCGCGCGCTACCCGCAGTTGGCGGCGATGGCCCTCGAGGGCCGGCCCGTGATCGCCATCCGCGTGGAACGGGTGGCAAGCTGGGGCGACCTGCGCGTGACGGAGCGCTAGCGATCGCCTCGGCCCGGTACCGGACGATTCGGGATGATCGCCGGTCTAGGGCGGGATCGCGCCGCGGAGGCTCAGTGCCCGGCGCCCGCGCCGCCGCCTTTTTTGAGCACGAAGCGGCAGTCGCAGTAGGGGCAGTCGATTCCGCCCTGGCCGGCCATGTTGAGCCAGACGCGCGGATGGCCGAGCGCGCCGCCGCCGTCGCACTCGACGACCTCGGTATCGACCTCGATCACCTCGGGGGCATCGGGAGCATCGGTCATCGGCGCCTCGTCTCCTTACCGTGGCCGCGGGCGCTTTGCCCCCCGGCGTGTCAAGGGGGGCGTGTCAAGAGGGGCGCGTCGCGGGCGTGCCGCCTCGGGCGTCGGTTGACCGGCGCCGGGGCGGATGATACGCATTGCCGCCGCGCGATCAATGGCCGACACGGGCGGCCATTTTTGGCCAGCGTGCGCGCCGCAGGATACGCCGCTTTCACCATGCCGAACGACGAGCCCCAGAGCGCGATTCCGGCGGTCGCCGCCGCTTTGCCCGAGTACGCGGTGGAGCTGCGCGCCCTGGACAAGCGCTACGCCGCCAGCGGCCACGGCGCGCCCAAGCACGCCCTCATCGAGGTCGATCTCGCGATCCCGCGCGGCGCGCTGTTCGGCCTGCTCGGCCCCAACGGGGCGGGCAAGTCGACGCTCATCAACATCCTGGCCGGGCTGGTCAACAAGACCTCCGGCTCGGTGGCGATCTGGGGCTTCGACATCGACCGGGCGCCGCGCCGGGCGCGCGCGGCCATCGGCGTGGTGCCGCAGGAACTCAACATCGACCCCTTCTTCACGCCGCGCGAGCTCCTGGAGCTGCAGGCCGGGCTCTACGGCGTGCCGCCCGCGGAGCGGCACAGCGACGAGATTCTGGGCGTCCTCGGCCTGAGCGACAAGGCCGAGGCCTATGCCCGGACCCTTTCGGGCGGCATGCGCCGGCGCCTCATGGTCGCCAAGGCCATGGTGCACGACCCGCCGGTCTTGGTCCTCGACGAGCCGACCGCCGGCGTCGACGTCGAGCTGCGCCAGCAGCTCTGGGCCCACGTGCGCGCGCTCAACCGCCGGGGCACCACGATCCTGCTGACCACCCACTACCTGGAGGAGGCCGAGGAGCTCTGCGACCGGATCGCGATCATCAACCACGGCCGGATCATCGCCTGCGACACCACCGAGGCGCTGGTCGGCCGGCTCGACAGCAAGGACCTGATTCTCCTCCTGGCCGATGACCTGGAAGGCGTGCCGGCGTCGCTCGCCCGCTTCAACGTGGAGCCGGCCGGGCCGCGCCGCCTGGTGTTCCATTACCGGCCGAGCGAGAGCCCGGTGCCCGAGATCCTGAGCGCCGTCGCCGAGGCCGGCCTCGTCGTCGCGGACATAACCACCGAGGAGACCGACCTGGAGGACCTTTTCCTGCAGCTGACCCGCGACGACGCCGGCGCGGCGGCACCGGAGGATTCGCGGGGCAGAGGGTGACCCGCGGAACCGCGGGCCCGAGCCTTCGCCGCGCCGCCTCGCCATCGCCGGCCGTGGCGCGCCCGGGCCCGCTTCTTCGGCTCGTGCTCGTGGCGCTCCTCGCCACGGCCTGCGCACCGCGCCTGGCGCCACCCGGGCCCGGTCCGACCGCG
>JACZWN010000283.1 GCA_022572105.1 Pseudomonadota bacterium
TTCCGTCGGGCGGACAAAAAGGACTATCCCGGCGCGCGCAGGCTGGCGGCGCGGGGGAGCGAGCCCTTACTGGGTGAGTTCTTCGCATGGCTGGAGCTGACGAGGACCAAGGGCGACGGCGATTTCGCTGAGCTCTCGGCCTTCCTCGACTCCCATCCCGGGTGGCCGCGGCTGGGCGAGATCCGGCGCCGCGCGGAGGAAAGCCTGCCCGATGGTCTCACACCCGCTGAGCTGCTGGTCTGGTTCGGCGAAGAGGGCCCCAGCACCGTGGACGGCGCCCTGCGGCTGGCCGAGGCGCTTCGGGCCAACGGTCAGGAGGTGGCGGCGACGCGGCTCCTGCGCGAGACCTGGGTAACGGGGCGCTTCACGCGCAGCCAGGAGGGCACCTTCCTCGACCGTTATCGCGCCCTGCTGCGGCGCGACGACGAGATGGCCCGCCTTGAGACCCTCCTTGAGCGCCGCTCGGTGGCCGCGGCCCGGCGCCAGGCGCGCCGCCTTGGCAGCGGCTATCCGGAGCTGGCCGAGGCACGTCTCAGACTGGCCCTCGACCGGCCCGGCGTCGACCATGCCATCGGCCGCCTTCCGGCCGCGCTGCAAAACCACCCCGGACTGCTCTACGAACGGGCGCGCTGGCGCCAGCGGCGTGGCCGGACCGAGGGCGTGATCGAGCTGATCGACCGGGCCGGCCCCGTGATACGCCGGCCCGAGCGCTGGTGGCGGCTGCGCCACTGGGCTGCGCGGCGCGCCTTCGGCGAAGGCGATATCGCGACCGCCTACCGCCTCGCGAACGGCCACGACCTCAAGAAGGGCGCCGGCTTCGCAGACGGGGAGTGGCTCGCCGGCTGGATCGCGCTGCGCTTCCTGGACGACCCGAAGCGCGCCTACGACCACTTCGTGCGTCTCCACGACGGCGTCGGCACGCCGATCAGCCTTGCCCGCGGCGCCTATTGGGCCGCGGAGGCCGCCGCCGCGCTGGGCGACGAGGAGAACGCCACGCGCTGGTACCGGCGCGCATCCCGGCACACCACGGCCTTCTACGGCCAGCTCGCCAGCGCCCGTCTCGGCGAACCGCTCGACCTCGATCTCGGGTACCGGGTGGCGCCCGGCCCCGACGCAAAGGCATCCTTCGAAGACCGTGATCTGGTCCGTCTGGTGCGCCTGCTGGGCGCGTTCGATCAACGCAAGCACCAGGAGACCTTCCTCGGGCACCTCCGCCGGCAGGCGGATTCGGACCTGGAGTACGACTTGGTAGCCGCGCTCGCCGTCTCGGTCGGGCGGCCCGACCAGGCCTTGCTGACGGCCAAGCAGGCGCGGCGCAAGGGCATGCTCCTCGCCGCCCGGCTCTTCCCTCTGCCCCGCGGCCTCGGCGACGACGTGACCGCCGTCTCCGTGCCCGAGCCGGCCCTGGTGCTGGCCGTCATCCGCCAGGAAAGCGCCTTCGACGCCCAGGCCGTCAGCCGGGCCGGCGCCCGCGGTCTCATGCAGCTCATGCCGGCCACCGCCCACGAGGTGGCGCACGAGATCAACGTCACATACCGCAAGGCGTTGCTGACCCAGGACCCGGCTCTCAATCTGCGCCTGGGCCGCGCCTACCTCGACGGGTTGCTGCAGGACTACAGCGGCACGCACATCCTGGCACTGGCCGCCTACAATGCCGGCCCGCACCGCGTGCGCCGCTGGATTAAGGATTTCGGCGACCCGCGCGACCCGGACGTCGATCCGGTCGACTGGGTCGAAAGCATTCCCTTCGATGAGACGCGCAACTACGTGCAGCGCGTGATGGAGGGCCTGGTGGTCTACCGCCTGGCGCTCACCGGCCAGCGCACCGTCCTGCCGCTCGACTTGGCCGCGACCAAGGTTGGCGCGGCCAACTAACCCGGATACCTCGCCAGGGTATTGTCATGTATGGACGCCCCCGGTGTTGCAAGGGGAAAAGTGATTTGAAGCGGCGGCAGAGCTTGCAGTCATGTATCCGGCCTTAATCCTGCAGTCCGCTGACCGCTGGCCCTGATGGAATCCGAAAGATCGACGCCCAGTCACATTAACGAGCTCAAAGCTCTGACAATGCCTCGGGTTTGGCCGATCTCGGGTGGAACCCTGTTTCGCCATCAAATCGTCGTTACCCTCGCAAGTTGGCGCCCGCGTATCCCATCTGGTCAGGCGTGCGTCGGTTCGTACCTGAGCAGTGCCCAGGCGACGCGGGCTGTCTTATTGGCCATGGCGACCAGCACGACGTTCGTCGGCCGCCGCGCCAGGAGCCGGTCGGTCCAGCCGGGCCCCGTGCCCGGCTTGGCGCGGCGCCAGCGCAGCACGGTTCGCGCACCATGCACGAGCAAGCGCCTGATAGTGCCATCCCCGCGCTTCGATATCCGCCCCAGTCTGTCCTTGCCGCCACTCGAGTGTTGCCGGGGCACCAGACCGAGCCAGGCCGAGAGCTGTTGGCCCGA
>JACZWN010000131.1:0-6058 GCA_022572105.1 Pseudomonadota bacterium
GGAGCCGATCGCGCTCATGCCGCCCATGAACGGGCGCAGGACTTCGGGGATCTCGAACGAGCCGTCGGCGCGCTGGTAGTTCTCCATGACCGCGATGAGCGCGCGCCCGACCGCCACGCCCGAGCCGTTCAGGGTATGGACGAAGCGCGTGCCCTTGCCGGTGGCGGGGCGGAAGCGGGCGTTCATGCGCCGCGCCTGGAAGTCCCAGCAATTGGAGCAGGAGGAGATCTCGCGGAAGGCGCCCTGCCCCGGCAGCCAGACCTCGATGTCGTGGGTCTTGCGCGCGCCGAAGCCCATGTCGCCGGTCGACAGCACGACCACCCGGTAATGCAGGCCGAGCCGTTTGAGCACCTCTTCGGCGCAGGCGGTCATGCGCTCCAGCTCCTCCTCCGAGCGCTCCGGATGCGCGATCGAGACCATCTCGACCTTGTCGAACTGGTGCTGGCGCAACATGCCGCGGGTGTCCTTGCCGGCGGCGCCGGCCTCGGAGCGGAAGCAGGGCGTGAGCGCGGTGACCCGCACGGGCAGCGCCGCCTCGTCCAGGATGTCGCCGGCCACCAGGTTGGTCAGCGGCACCTCGGCGGTCGGGATCAGCCAGAAGTCGCCGGTCGTGCGGAACAGGTCGTCGCCGAATTTGGGTAGCTGCCCGGTGCCGTAGAGCACGTGGTCGCGCACCAGGTACGGCGGCATCACCTCGGTGTAGCCGTGCTCCGCGGTGTGCAGATCGATCATGAAGTTGGCGATGGCCCGGTGCAGGCGCGCGAGCGCCCCGCGGATGACCACGAAGCGCGCGCCCGAGAGCTTGGCGGCGGTCTCGAAGTCGAGCAGGCCAAGCGCCTCGCCAAGATCGAAGTGCTGCTTGGGCTCGAAGTCGAAGGCGGGCGCCTCGCCGACCGTGCGCAGGCACACGTTGGCGCTCTCGTCCGGCCCGTCCGGCACGTCCGGGCCGGGCGTATTGGGCAGGCCCGAGAGCAGCTCGTCCAGCTCCGCCGCGACCTCGCGCTCGGCCGCTTCGGCCTTGGCCATGGTCTCCTTGAGGCGCGCCACCTCGGCCATCTGGGCCTCGGCATCCTGGCCCCGGCCCTTGGCCTCGCCGATCGCCTTGGAGGCCGTGTTGCGCGCGGTCTGGAGTTCCTGGAGCTCGGTCTGGGCCTGGCGCCGGCGCGCGTCCAAATTCAGCACGCGGGCCGAGGCGGGCTCCAGCCCACGGCGCGTCAGGCCGGTATCGAAGGCCTCGGGAGACTCGCGAATCCATCTGAGATCGAACATGGGTAAGGGGCGACTCGGGCGCGGTGGCACGGAATTTCGGCCGCCCTTATACGGTCTCGCCGCGCCCGCGTCCACGGTCCATGACAAATCCTGGCTGCGGTGATCACGATCAACAGGGCGCTATCTGACTCTCATCGGGCATCGCATAGCCATGGCTTCTCGTCGCCGAACGAAGTTCGGACGCGACGAGGCCCGCGAACTTCCTTCTGTAGGCCGCCGGTGTCAGACCCGCTTTGCGCTTGAACAGGCGCCGGAAAGAGGTGGGGTCCTCGTAACCGACCGCGTGACCGATCTCTTCGACGCCGATGTCATTGGTTTCCAGAAGCTGCTTTGCCTCCTCGATGCGGATGGCGTGCACGTAGTCCATCGGTCGGTACCCGGTTGCCGATCGAAACCGTCGTGCAAAGGTGCGGGGCTTTAGCCCCGTTCGCGCGGCCATGCGCGCGACGGGGTTGGAACAGGCATAGTTTTCCGCGATCCAAACCTGGCAACCGTCGACCGCGTCGTCGGCTTGCTGTAGCCGTGGCGTCATCACGGCGAAAGGCAGTTGTCCGCCGGAATGATCCGACAACAAGAAGATCTTGGTGGTTCGGAGCGCCTGCTCGGGACCGCAGAGCCGCGTAATCAGATACAACGCCAGTTCCTGCCAAGAGTTGACGGCTCCGGCCGTCACGATCCGGTCCTGCTCGCCCGCGAGGCAGAGGATCGCGTTTTCCAGCATCTTCGTCTTGGGGTAGTGATCGCGAAACATCTCCCGATAGGCCCAATGCCCGGCGGCCTCGTATCCGTCCAGCAGGCCGGCCTCGGCAAGGATGAGGGAGCCCGTGCACACGGAAGCGACGATCGCCCCCTTGGCGTACATTCGCTTTATCCAATCGATTTCGCGCCGGTAACGGCCATGGGGCGGCGTATCGATGGGTTGGTACATGTCGCAAACGATCACGACGTCCGTTGCGTCCAGCTCGTCAACGGCGAAATCCGGCTCGACCATCACGTTTCCATAGCAGCGGAAGGGGTCGGAGGTGGCGGCCACGACCTTCACGTCGAGCAACAGTTCCCCGGGCTCCCCGGTGGTCATCTCGGGATAGATGGCACCGACCGTGCTCAGGACATCGAAGAGTCCGTAGAGCACCGAGGGCGAGGTCTCCGCCGCCGCGAGCAGACAGACACGGGGCAACTTGGTTTCGGACGCGCTCATGATCCCTCCCTTGCGAATGTCACATTTGCCCTGTTCTTGTTCATTCTGCCTCTTACGAGGCCATCCGCCCAAGCCTATTCTTCGAGCGTGATGGATTCAGCCTCGGTGCCAACACGGGAGGCAAGACATGGCAGATGAGCATTCCAATCCACAAGCGTCCTCGGGAGCGGACCTCGAGGAGGCCATCGCGGCATTGCGCGCGCGCCTGCGCGGTGCGCTGATTCAACCGGGTGATGACGGCTACGACGGCGCGCGGCTGATCTGGAACGGCATGTTCGACAAGAAGCCCGCGCTCATCGCGCGGTGCAGCGGGACCGCCGACGTCATCGACGCGGTGAATTTCGCCCGCGAGAACGGAATGCTCACGGCGGTACGGGGCGGCGGCCACAACTCGGCGGGCAGCGGCTCGTGCGACGGCGGCATCCTGATCGACCTGTCGGCAATGAACGCGGTGCACGTCGATCCCAAGACGCGGCGCGCCCGGGTCCAGGGCGGCGCGACCTGGGGTGACTTCGACCGCGAGGCGCAGGTCCACGGTTTGGCGACGCCCGGCGGCGTCGTTTCGGCGACCGGCGTCGGCGGCCTGACCCTGGCCGGCGGCATCGGCTGGCTACGCGGCAAATACGGCCTCAGCCTCGATAATCTGGTCTCGGTCGACATCGTCACCGCCGACGGCGTCTTGCGCACCGCCAGCGAGAGCGAGAACGGCGACCTGTTCTGGGCCGTGCGCGGCGGCGGCGGCAATTTCGGCGTCATCACCTCGTTCGAGTTCCAGGTCCATCCCGTCGGACCGACCGTGATGCTCCTGTTGCCCATCTACCGGGCCGAGGATGGGCCCCGGGTGATGCGCGCCTGGCGCGACTTCATGGCGACGGCGCCCGACGAGATCGGTGGCGCGCTGGTCGAGTACTCGATCATTCCCGAAGATCCCGAGTACCCCGAGGAAACCTGGGGCGCCAAGGTGATCGCGGTCGCCGGCGTCTGGGCCGGCCCGGCGGACGAGGGTGAGCGGGCGGTCCAGCCTTTACGCGAGCTGGCCGAACCGTTGCTCGATTTCTCGGGACAGATGACTTACTGCGAGGTCCAGCAACTCTATGACGGGTTGTTTCCCAAGGGCGTCCACCATGCCTACTTCAAATCGCTCTATCTCAACGGTTTTGACGACGCGATGATCGACGAGATCGCGCTGCGCTGTGCCGATCCCCCCTCCGATCTGACCCTCATCTCGGTCTGGTACATGGGCGCCGCGACTGCCCGCGTGGCCGGGGACGCCACCGCCTTCGGCGATCGCGACATGGGTTGGATGTTGAGCATCGATGGGATCTGGGAGGATGCGGCCGACGACGAGAAGAACCTTGCCTGGGCGCGGGCCTTCTGGGCCGACATGAAGCACCATTCGAACGGCCGCGCCTACCTCAACTTCGCCGGGCTCGGCGAAGAAGGCGAGGAGTTGGTGCGCACCAGTTACGGCGCGGCCAACTACGAACGCCTCGCCGCGCTCAAGGCCAAGTACGACCCGACCAACCTGTTCCGCCTCAACCAGAACATCAGGCCGGGCGTTTATACCAAAGGTCCTTGATATTACGTCTCGTCGCCGCTGTCGCCACCGCCGTATTCCGCCTCGACCTCGGCCTCGTCCTTGGCTTTCTTCTTCTCGACCAGCTTGGCCATCAGGATCGAGATCTCGTAGAGCACGATGATCGGCAGCGCCAGGCTCAGCTGGCTGATCGGATCGGGCGGCGTGATCACCGCGGCCACGATGAAGACGCCGACGACGGCGTACTTGCGCTTCTCGGCCATGCCCTTGGAGGAGACGATCCCGACCCGCGCCAGGAGCGTCATGAGCACCGGAAGCTGGAAACACAGGCCGAAGGCGAAAATCAGCTTCATGACCAGCGTGAGATACTCGCTGACCTTGGCCTCCAGCTCGATCGGCAGGGTGCCGCCGCCGCCCATGGTCTCGAAACTGAGGAAGAACCGCCAGGCCAAGGGGAACAGCACGAAATAGACCAGCGCCCCGCCCGTGAAGAACAGGACCGGCGAGGCGACCAGGAACGGGGCCAGCGCCGTCTTCTCGTTCCTGTACAGCCCGGGCGCGATGAACAGCCAGAGCTGGGTCAGGAAGATCGGACTGGAGGCGAAGGCGCCGAAGAAGAAGGCGATCTTGATGTGGGTGAAGAAGACCTCGGTCAGGTCGGTGAAGATCAGCCGCCGGGCGCCGTGCACGCCCTCGCGCTCGATCAGGATGTCGGCGAGCGGCTGGACCAGGAAATCGAACAGCACTTGGGCGAAGAAGAAGCAGATCAGGAAGGCCACGAACAGCGCGATGAAGCTGTATAGCATGCGTTGCCTGAGCTCGATCAGGTGATCGAGCAGGGGCATCTTGTGGACGTCCGCGGTATCGCTTGTGGTGTCGCTCATGGCGCTCAGGCCCGCTGCTCGGAGCCGTCGCTACCCGAGACGGCCGCTTCTTCCTCGGCAGGGGCCGCTCCCTCTTCCGGCGGCGGGGTGAGCGAATGCGGCGGGGCGATGCTGACCGGGTGCTTGACGACCGCGGCTTCGCCCGGCTCCGGCTGCGGCTCCGGCTGCGGCTGCGGCTGCGGCTCCAGCTCCGGCTCCGGCTGCGCGTCCGCCTCTTCGATTTCGCTCTCGGGCGGCGCGCTCCCGGCGGTTTCGCCGGCGCCGGACTCCGCCGCCTCGGCATCGGCCTCGGACGATCCGGCGCTTTGCGCCGTGTCCCGGAGCTCCTCGGCCTCCTCGCGCAGACTGCCGGTCGGATCGACCGTGTCCTCCAGCACCTTGCCGATATCGAAGGTCTTGGTCGCGTCGAAGGCCTTGCGCGCGTCGTCGAGGTCGGCCTCGCGGATCATGTCGTCGACGCCGGACTGGAACTCGCGCGCCAACGAGCGCGCCTTGCGGGCCCATTTGGCGACAGTCCGCATCGCGTTCGGTAGTTCTTTGGGGCCGATGACGACGAGCGCGATGAGCGCGATCACCGCCATCTCGATCCAGCCGATGTCAAACATGGCCGATATCACACACGACGGGCATCACCGCGAAGAGCGGGCCGGGAAAGACCAGGAGGCCATTCGGGCCTCAACCGCGGGCCGCCGTGTCCTTTTCCTCGACCGTGGCGGAGGCCGCCGCCGGTTCGGTTTCGATCACCTTCTCGGGCTCGGCCGCGGTGTCGTCGGCCTTGACCTTGTCCTTGTCCTCCTCCTTGAGGCCCTTTTTGAAGGCGTTGATGCCCTGGCCCATGTCGCGCATTAAGTTAGGGATCTTGCCGCGGCCGCCGAACAAAAGGAGTATGACGGCCAAGACGATGATCCAATGCCAGATACTGAACGTACCCATTCCTGGGTTCTCCTAAAGGTTTCGAATACGTCTCGTTGAGCCGGACTATCGCAAAAAGTCCGGCCCGCCGCAACGTTTCTGGCGCCCGGCGCCTCACCCGGCATCGCCCCGCGCGCCGGAAAGGCTCTGCGGCTCAAAGGTTTATTTTTACACCGTTTTTCGGGAAAAACGAAGCCCCCTCAGGCTCCGGCCACGGTCCGTCCGCCCGCCGCGGCCGACGCCCCGGCCGATCGCACC
>JACZWN010000131.1:6068-9762 GCA_022572105.1 Pseudomonadota bacterium
CGCGTCGGTCTCGCCGAGGGCCGGGGCGGCATTGTCGGGGCCGGCCACCTCGATCTCCCCCGAGCCGCCCATGGCCGGGTCGTCCTCGTCGTCGTCGCGGGGCTCGCCGTCCCCGGGCACGAGATGCTCGCCGAAGTCGGCGGCCAGCGGGAGCTCGGCTTCGGTCTGGTCGAGGCCGACGTCGGCGAGCTCGCCGGCGGCCGGGCCGGTGGCCGGGCCGGTGGCCGGAAGGTATCCGCGCGCGCCGAGCGCCGCGATCGCCGGGCGGGTGTCCAGCAGGCCGGCGGCCTTCAATTCGGCGACGCCCGGCAGCGCCTCCAGGCTGTCCAGGCCGAAGTGGTCCAGGAAGGCCTCGGTCGTGCCCCAGGTGACCGGCCGCCCCGGGGTCCGGCGCCGGCCCTTGGGCCTGATCCAGCCGGCCTCCAGGAGCGTGTCGAGGGTACCCCGGGACAGCGCCACCCCGCGGATCTCCTCGATCTCGGCGCGGGTCGCCGGCTGATGGTAGGCGATGATCGCCAGGGTCTCGACCGCCGCGCGCGACGGCTTGCGCACCACGGCCCGCTCGATCTGCATCAGCCCGGCCAGATCGGGCGCGGTGCGCAGGGCCCAGCGCGCGCCGAGCCGGACCAGGGTCACGCCGCGGTTCGCGTAGAGGGACGCAAGATCCGTCATCAGCCCGTCCAGGTCGGCGTCCTCGGGCAGGTGGCGCCGGATCTGGTCCGGACCAAGCGGCTCGGCGGAGGCGAAGAGCAACGCCTCGACGAGGCGCAGGAGTTGGAATCGGTCGCTCATGACTGCTCCGATCTGTAGTCAGGGTCGTAGCGCAGGTAGATCGGCTGGAACGGGCCGTCCTGGCGGATGCGTACCTGTCCTCGGTGGGACATTTCGAGCATCGCGGCCAGGGTCGAGGCAACGGCGGAACGCCACAGCAGGCCGCCCCGCAGGTCCGCCGGCAGGAAGCTGGTCAAGGTGTTCCAGCCGGGCATCGCACCGAGCAGCTTGCTCAGGCGTTGCAGCGCATCGTCGACCGAAAATAGCTCCGCCGGGTCGATGCGCAGGGTCGTGACGTGGACGCGCGATCGGGTGCGTCCGTAGGCGCTCAACAACTCGTAGAGGCTGACGTCGTAGGTGGTCTCGGCGACGACGCGCAGCGGCGCCGACTCGCCGCGCGCGAAGACGTCGCGCCCGAGGCGCGGCAGCCCCATGAGGCGCCCGCCGGCCTCCCGCATGGCCAGTAGGCGTTGAAGCTGGTACTGGAGCGCGGCCGCCATCTCCGCGCCGCTCGGCTCCTCGTCGTCG
The DNA here is from genome assembly GCA_022572105.1 of Pseudomonadota bacterium. GTDB lineage: Bacteria > Pseudomonadota > Alphaproteobacteria > Kiloniellales > J153 > JACZWN01. The sequence continues at coordinate 7,368 of JACZWN010000131.1, forward strand.
CTCGGCCCGGGCAGGAGCAGGCGCGACTTGAGGTAGGCCAGCCACGCGGCCATGACCAGATAGTCGGCCGCCAGCTCGAGGCGCAACTGGCGCACCCGGCTGACGAAGTCCAGGTACTGGTCGGCCAGCGCCAGGATCGATATGCGGGTCAGATCGACCTTCTGGTCGCGCGCCAACTGCAACAGGACGTCGATCGGGCCCTCGTAGCCCTCGAGATCGAGTATCAAAGCCGTCGCGCCCGTTCCGGGCGGCCCCTCCGGATCCTCGAATGCCTCGAAATCCGTCGACTCGGTCACAGCAGCACCCTCAAGGATTGACCGGCCAAGCCTTCGAAGAACGGCCACAGCCAATCCACGGGACGCCAGATCACCCAGTAAATGATGTTCAAATCGACGCCGATCTGGCGGCCCAGCATGGGCAGGAGGAACACCAGCCCAATCACGATAAATAGGCCGAAGCGTTCGAGTCGCGCCAGCGGTACCGCCAAGGCCTGCGGCAGCAATCCGACCGCGACCCGCCCGCCGTCGAGCGGCGGCAGCGGCAGCATGTTGAAGATCGCCAGTATGAGATTGATCAGAACCGCATGACCGAGGTTCCAATACAGCCAGATCGCGAGCGGCTCGGGGGCGAGCACGGCAAGGTTCACCAAAAGCGCCGCGGCCACCGCTTGGCCCAGGTTGATCCCCGGCCCCGCCGCGGCCACGAGAACCATGTCGCGGCGCGGGTGGCGCAGGCGGTGGAAGGCGACCGGCACCGGCTTGGCCCAGCCGAATAGAAACGGCGCGCTCATGAGCAGCAGCAAGGCCGGCACCACGATGGTCCCGAAGGGGTCGACATGGCGCAGCGGGTTGAAGCTCACCCGGCCGCGCTGGTAAGCGGTGTCGTCGCCCAGACGCCAAGCCACGAAGCCGTGCGCGGCCTCGTGGAACGTGATCGCGACGAGTACCGGCAGGACCCAGACCGAGGCCTGGAACAGGACGCTGTCGAGGTCCGACTCCATCACGAGGCCGGGTGCCCGCTCTGATCCAGGAGGCGCTCGAGCCGGGCCGTAAGCGCCGCCCTGTCCACGGCTTCCGGCGTGGCCGGGCGGGCGGCCGCGGTGGCCAGGCGCCGCTCCGCCTCGGCGCTCAAGGGGGTGACGCCGCGCGCCACCTCGGTCATCTCGGCCGGCTCCCCGTTACAGTGCAGCACCAGGTCGCAGCCGGCCTCCAGCGCGGCCGCGGCGCGGCCGGTGAAATCCCCGGCGAGCGCGCGCATGGACAGGTCGTCGGTAACGAGCACGCCGTCGAAGCCGATGAGCCCCCGGATCACCTCGTCGATCACCGTCCGCGACGTGGTCGCCGGGTTGTCCGGATCGATCGCGGCGTAGACCACGTGCCCGGTCATCGCCCAAGGCGCGTCGGCGAGCGCCATGAAGGGCCGGAAGTCGCTCACCTCCAACTCGGCACGCGGGGTCTCGACGACCGGCGTCTCCAGATGGCTGTCGACCCTGGCGCGGCCGTGCCCCGGCATATGCTTGATCACCGGCAGGACGCCGCCCGCGAGCAGGCCTTCGCAGAAGGCGCGGCCGAGGTCGGCGATGATCTCGGCGTCGGCGCCGAAGGACCGGTCGCCGATGACCGCATCCGCGCCCGGCGTCGGCAGGTCGAGGGCCGGCGCGCAATTCACCGTGATCCCCAGGTCCATCAGATCCGCGGCGATGAGGCGCGCGTTGAGCCGGACCGCCTCGTGCGCGCGCTCGCGGTCGCGCCCCGCGATCAGCCCGAAGCGCCCAGGCGCCGGCGCGGCGCGCCAATGGGGCGGCTTGAGGCGGGCGACCCGGCCGCCTTCCTGGTCGATGAGCACGGGTGCCTCGGCGCGGCCGATGGTCTCGCGCAGGGCGGCGACCAAGGCGCGGACCTGCTCCGGGTCCTCGCAATTGCGCGCGAAGAGAATGAAGCCCAAGGGGGCATGATCCAAGAAAAACTCGCGTTCCCAATCATTTAGGACCGGTCCTTCACAGCCGAAGATAACTGCGTTTGGGGTCACGGCCGTTCAGCGCTTTACCACGAGGCAATCCTGCTGGCGCGCCTTGAGCGCGCGGCACAGGGCGCTCGCGCCGGCGCGGTCGGGGAAGAAGCCGGCCTGCACCCGGTAGAAGATGCCGCGCTCGCCGAGGTCGACCTCCTGAACCGTGAGTTCCCTGTCGCCCAAGAGCATGGGATGGGCCCGCTGCAGGCGCGCCCAGGCCGGTCGCGTACCGTCGCGCGCCCTGAGCGCAGCCAGTTGCACCACGTAGGCGCCGCTCGGCGTCCGCGCCGCCGTTTGCACCGCCCCCGTTTGCGCCGGAGACGCCGGCTCGGCGGTGGCCGCAGGCTCGGGGGCGGCAGGCTCGGGGGCGGCAGGCTCGGGGGCG
>JACZWN010000132.1 GCA_022572105.1 Pseudomonadota bacterium
AAGGCGTAGCTCTCCCGGCTGGTCTCCGCCTGGGGAACACAGATCACGTGCACTTGCTGGAGCACCCGCTGGGCCTTCAGCGTCAACAATTCCGGATCGCCTGGACCCACGCCGACCCCATACAGGCGTCCGTCGCCGGATGTAGATTGTCCGCTACTCATTCGCCGGACCTTCCCGTGACGCTGTGATTATGAATACTGGGTTCATGGCTTCCAACCGCACCGTACCGTCATTGAATTCTTTGCCCCGGGCGGCATTGATCATGGTCATTTCCGGCGACAGTCCCAGGTCCCGAAGCTGGTGATACACTTCCTGCGTACGCTCCAACGCCGCCAGGTTGACCACGATTCTGCCCCCACGCTTCAGCCGCGCGGCCACCGTATCCAGGATGTCGTTCAGCATTCCGCCGCTGCCGCCGACGAACACCGAGTTCGGGTCCGGCAGCCCTGCCAGCGCCGCCGGAGCCTCACCAGATATCACCCGCACGCGGCCCGAACCGAAACGGTCGACGCCGTCGAGGGTCACCGCCAGGCGCGCGGCCCGGACCTGCGCCAGCGCGGTGTCGAGGTCGCGCGCCTGGGACCCGTCGACCTCGCCGATGAAGCGCAGTGTGAGGTGCAGGTTCTCGGGCGCGACCCAACGCGCGCCGGGCACGCCGGTGCACAGGGCGGCCAGGCGGTCCCGCAAGGGCGCCGGCAGGGACAAGGCGAGGAACAGGCGCATGCGCTGGTTTCCGGCTCTAGCGGGCGCGTAGCGGGGCGCTCAGACGAAGAGCGCGAGCACGCCGGTATATCCGTAAAGGCGGTTGTGGAAAATCTCGCCGTTGCCGAAGAACCCGGCCAGCGGGATCTCGCCCAGTTCGTCCCGGATCAGACGCAACTCCTCCGAGTCGGACCCGAACAGGTTCGGCCCGCGCGCGATGCAGGAGAAGTAGAGCCCGGCCTTGGGCGTCGCCCCGGCGCGCTGCTTGACCTCCCGGACCATGCGCCGGAGGTCGCTCAGCGCGGCGTCGTGGTCGCGCCGGCAGAACAGGATGCGCCGGCCCGGCTCGACCGCCTCGGCCACCGAGATCCGGCCCTTGGCCAGGTCGATTCCGGTCAGGTTGCGCACCAGGTAATCGCCGGTATCGCTGCCCGCGATGGGAAAGGCGGCGAAGATGTAGCCGCCGACGCGGCGCAGGTCGTGGGCCAGCAGATCCCCGATCTCCGCCTTGAAGACCTCGAGCGCCGGGCGCCCGTCGATCGCCACGATGACGCCGTCTTGCACCTCGGTGATCGTATGCTGGGCGCCGATCGGCGAACAGCCCTGGGTCAGGCCCACCGCCACCTCGATCTCCGGCGCCAGCAGCACGCCGGAAAGCCCGGCCTCGGTGACCCGGTCGGCGATCTGATGGTGGTGCGCGCGCGAGGCGCTGAGGCCGCCCACCAGAAAACCCGAGGACCGTGCCGCCAGGTCCTCGATGACTTTCTCCATGGCCTGATTGCGCGGGTCGCCGTGGACCAGCCCAAGCACGCTCCGCTGGCGCGCCAGCCAGGTACCATGGGCGGCGGCGAAATCGTCGAGCCCGCCGTCGGCGGCCTCGGCGCCGACCGCTTTGAAAACCCGGAACGCGTCATCGGGAAGCGCGGCCACCATGACCGATAGCGCCGGCCGGTCGTGATACTCGACGCCGCTCGCCGCCACGCCGAAGCCGACGCTGCCGGCCCAGTGCTCGATACGGGTCCGCTCGCGCAGGAAGGTGAGCACGCTCGAAAGGTCGTCGGCGAGCGCATCGGTGGCGTAGAGCAGGCCCAGGTTGGCGCCCGGCGGCGGCGCGCCGAGGGCATCGGTGCAGGCCTTGACGGCTGCGGCCCAGTCTTCGCCGGCGCCGTGCCCGGCCTTGAAGGTGGAATCCGACATCGCGCCCGGCTCCTTGGTATCAGCCACCGCTCGCCGCGCCGCCGGCCCGGAGCCGGCGTGCGGCCAGCGCCTCGACCATCGCGCCCAGGCGCGGCGCCAGGCGCTCGGCGATCACCTCGACCCCGGCCGCGTTGGGGTGGATGCCGTCGGCCTGGTTGAGCGCCGGGTCCATGGCGACGCCGTCGAGCAGGAACGGATAGAAGGCGACGCCGTGCTTCTCGGCCAGCCGGGGAAAGACCGCGTCGAAGGCGGCGGCGTAGTCGGCGCCCAGATTGCGCGGCGCCAGCATGCCGGCGAGCAGCACCGGCAGGCCCGCCTCACCGAGGCGGATCAGGATGGCGTCCAGATTGTCGTAGGTCGCCGCCGGGTCGAGGCCACGCAGCGCGTCGTTGCCGCCGAACGCGACCAGCGCGAGGTCGGGCGGCTCCCCGCCCAGCGCCCAATCGAGCCGCGTCCGGCCCGAGGCCGTGGTGTCCCCCGAGTTGCCGCCGTTGATGACCTCGACCGAAAGCCCGCGCGCCTTGAGCGCCACCTCCAGCCGCTCCGGCAAGGTCTGCCCGGACGCCAGGCCGTAGCCGTGGATCAGGCTGTCGCCGAAGGCCAACAGGCGGAACGCCGGCGCCGCGTTCGATTGCCCTTGCGCCGGGCCGAACGCCAGCAGCAGCAACGCCACGGCGAGGCAGGCGCGGCGCGCAGAGGACAACGAGGTGCGTAGCATGGCGAGATGAACCATGGGCTGCTGGAGAGGCTAGCGCGCTGCCGCTTCAGGTAAAGCCCCGGCACGCCCGGGTCAAGCTGGGCCCGCGCCATTGACAGCCCGCTCGCCGCGCCATATCGGAAAGGGCCTGCGATGCGTGTCCCCGTCACCGAGCCACCGAAACCTTGCCCGAAGCACCGATGATCGCCCTGGAAGACGTGGACTTGACCCTGCCCTCGGCGGCCGGGCCGGTGCACATCCTGCGCGGCTTGTCGCTGTCCATCGCGCGCGGCGAGACGGTGAGCGTGGTCGGGCCCTCGGGCTCGGGCAAGTCGTCGATGATGATGGTGATCGCCGGGCTCGAGCGCGCCACCTCGGGCCGGGTCGCGATCGGCGGCGCCGACTTCGCCACCCTCGACGAGGACGACCTGGCCCGCTTCCGGCGCGATTCGATCGGCATCGTGTTCCAGGACTATCATTTGGTGCCGACCATGACCGCGCGCGAGAACGTGGCGATCCCCTTGGAGCTGGCCGGCCGCGACGACGCCTTCGCGCGCGCCGAGGCCTGTCTCGAATCGGTCGGGCTCGGCCACCGCCTGAGCCACTACCCGGGCCAGCTCTCCGGCGGCGAGCAGCAGCGCACGGCACTCGCCCGGGCCTTCGCCGCGGAGCCGGGGCTGATTCTGGCCGACGAGCCGACCGGCAATCTGGACGGCGAGACCGGCGCGCTGGTCATCAAGCTGTTGTTCGACCTGCAGGCCGCGCACGGCACGACGCTGGTCCTGATCACCCACGACCCCGAGGTCGCGGTGCGCTGCCGGCGCGGGCTGCGCATGGTGGACGGCCGAATCGTGGAGCCGGGCGCGGCGAGCGCCGCGGCCGCCGGCGAATGACCGTTCCGGGACCCGGCGCGGCGTCCTTCGGACTCGCCCTGCGCCTGGCGCGACGCGAGCTGCGCGGCGGGCTGCGCGGCTTTCGGGCCTTCCTGGCCAGCCTGATCCTGGGCATCGGCGCGATCACGGCGGTCGGCACCCTGGCCGAATCCCTGCTCGCCGGCCTGCGCGACGACGGCCGGGTGCTGCTCGGCGGCGATCTGGACCTGCGCCTGGTGCATCGCGAAATCACGGCGGAGCAGCGCGCCTGGCTGGAGGCGCGCGGGCGCCTGTCCCAGATCGTCGAGCTGCGCGCCATGGCCCACGCCATGGCCGACGGGGACGGGCGGCGCGCGCTGATCGAGCTGCGCGCGGTCGATAGCGCCTATCCGCTCTACGGTGCGGTCGAGCTGCGCCCGGCGCGGCCGCTCGCCGAGCTTCTGGCGTACCGCGACGGCGCCTGGGGCCTGGCCGTCGACGCCAGCCTGCTGCGCCGCTTCGACCTGGATCCGGCATCAATCGACGCGGGAGCGCGGCTGCGCATCGGCGAGCTTACCTACGAGATCCGGGCCCTGGTCGCGCGCGAGCCGGACCGCTCGACCCGCATCGCCGCCTTCGGCCCCCGGGTCCTGGTGGCGTACGACAGTCTGGCCCAAACCGGCCTGTTGCAGCCGGGCAGCCTGAACCACCATCACTACCGGTTGCGTCTACCTGAAGGCGGCGATCCGGCGGCGGTGCGGCGCGGGCTCGCCGAGGCCTTCCCGGACGCGGGCTGGCGGGTTCGCGACACCAGCCAGGCGGCGCCCGGCCTGGCCCGCTTCATCGACCGTCTCGGCCTGTTCCTGACGCTGGTCGGGCTGACCGCGCTGTTGATCGGCGGGGTCGGCATCGGCAACGCGGTTCGCGGCTACCTGGAGAGCCGCACCGCGACCATCGCGACGTTGAAGTGCCTAGGCGCATCGGGCCGCCTGATCGCCCGCGTCTATTGGCTCCAGATCCTCGCCCTCGCGCTGCTGGGCATCGCGGCCGGATTGGCGCTGGGGTTGGCCGCCGCCTATGTGGCGGGCACGCTGCTCGGCGAGGTCTTCGCCTGGCGCACCGTCATCGCGGTCCATCCCCGGCCGCTCTTGACCGCGGCCGCCTACGGGCTGCTGACCGCCGCGGCCTTTTCGCTCTGGCCGCTCGCGCACGCCCGCGCCCTGTCGCCGGCCAGCCTGTTCCGCGACAAGGTCGCGCCCGCCCCCTGGCCGCGCCGGCGCCTGGCGGCCAGGGCCTATGGCGCGATCGGCCTGGTCGCCGTGGCGCTCGCGGGACTGGTCATCGCCACCTCGACGGACCGCTGGGTCGGGCTCTGGTTCGTGCTCTGCGCGGCCGGCGCCCTGCTGCTGTTCCACGGCGCCGGGATCGGGTTGGTGGCGCTGCTGCGGCGCCTTCCGCGCCCGCGCCGGATGGGCTTGCGTCTGGCCTTGGCCAATCTGGTCCGCCCCGGCGCGGCCACGGTGAGCGTCGTCACCTCCTTCGGCTTGGGCCTGACGGTGCTGGTCGCGATCGTGCTGGTCGAGGCGAACCTGACGCGCGCGCTGAGCCGGACCCTGCCCGACCAAGCGCCGGCGCTCTACTTCATCGACATCCAGCCCGACCAGGTGGCGCTCTTCGACCGGATCGTGCGGGCGACGCCGGGCGCGGGCGAACTGCGCCGCATCCCGATGCTGCGCGGGCGCATCGTCTCGGTGAACGGCGTCCCGCCGGAACGCCTCGAGATCCCGCCCGAGATCGCCTGGGTGTTCCGCGGCGACCTCGGGTTGACCTGGTCGCGCGAGCCGCCGCCGAGCGCGGAGATCTCGGCGGGCAGCTGGTGGCCGCCGGACTACCAGGGCCCGCCCCTGGTCTCGCTCGACGCCGAGGTCGCCGGCGCCCTCGGCATCGGCCCCGGCGACCGGATCGGCGTCAATGTGCTCGGCCGCGACATCGAGGCCGAGATCGCCAGCCTACGGGTCATCGACTGGACCGGGCTCGGCCTCAACTTCGTGCTGATCTTTTCGCCCGGCCTGCTGGAAGCCGCGCCGCAAATCCATATCGCGACCGTCGAGATCGCGCCCGGCGCCGGCTCGCGCACCCGGGCCGAGGTCGAGGACGAACTCGAGCGCGCGGTCACCGATCGCTTCGCCAACGTCTCCGCGATCCGGGTCCGGGACGCGCTCGACGCGGTGCTCGGCATCATGGGCCACGTCGCGCTCGCGGTGCACGCCGCGGCGGCGGTGGCGCTCCTGGCCAGCATCGTGGTCCTGGGCGGCGCCCTGGCGGCGGGACAGCACCTGCGCATCTACGACGCCGTGGTGCTCAAGGTCCTGGGCGCGACCCGCGGCCGCCTGCTGCGCGTCTATCTCATGGAATACGGCTTTCTGGGGCTGGCCACCGCGGCGCTGGCGGCCGTGATCGGCACGCTCGGCGCCTATCTGGTGGTCACCGAACTGCTGCATCTCGGCTTCAGCTTCCTGGCCGGGCCGGTCGCGGCGGTGACCTTGCCCGGAGTCGCGGTGACGCTCGGCCTGGGCTTCCTGGGGACCTGGCGGGCGCTCGACCGCAAGGCGGCGCCGCTGCTCAGGAACCAATGATGTCAAGGGGATAACGCCCCGGCGCTAAAACCATAATTATTTTATGGATCGGCGGAAACTATTGATTCCGGGCGCGATTGGGCCAATATTGACGGTAGATCAATTCCAGCCACCAAAGGGGTTCATTCATGGCTATCGGTCCCAACCGCAAGGTGATGTCCCGCGCCCAGGCCGAGGCGGCCGCCGTCGACGTCGGCCTGCGCGCCTACATGCTGCGGGTCTACAATTACATGTGCGTCGCCTTGGCGCTCACCGGCGCGGTGGCGTTCTACGTCTCGACCAGTCCGACGCTGCTGCAGGCGATCTACGGCACGCCGCTGATGTGGGTGGTGTTCCTGGCGCCGCTCGGGATGGTTTTCTTCCTCTCGGCGCGCATCCACAAGATGTCGGCCGGAACGGCGCAGACCATGTTCTGGTTCTTCGCCGCCTTGGTCGGGCTGTCGCTGGCCTCGATCTTCATCGTCTATACCGGCACATCGGTGGCGCGGGTCTTCTTCATCACCGCCGGCGCCTTCGCCGGGCTGTCGCTGGTCGGCTACACCACCAAGAGGGACCTCTCGGGCATGAGGACCTTCCTGTTCATGGGCGTGATCGGCTTGGTCATCGCCATGGTGGTCAACATGTTCCTCGGCTCGAGCGGGCTGCAGCTGTTGATCTCGGTGGTCGGGGTGCTGATCTTCGCCGGCCTGACCGCCTACGACACCCAGCAGATCAAGCTGATGTATTACGAGGCCGACAGCGGCGAAGTCGCCACCAAGAAATCGATCATGGGGGCGCTTAGGCTCTACCTCGACTTCCTCAACATGTTCATCTTCCTGATGCACATCCTGGGCGTGGCGCGCAACTAGGCAAGCGCGAACGCACAGACAAAAATCAAACAAAGGCCCGGGAGCCACGCTCCCGGGCCTTTTTCGCGCCGGTCGCGGCCCGCGTTCAGATGCAGCGCCCGCCGTCGACCTCGAGCAGCACGCCGGTCAGCATCGAGGCTTCGTCCGAGGCCAGGTAGAGCGCGGCCGCGGCGACGTCCGCGGGCGTCGACAGCCGGCCCAGCGGGATCGTGGCCAGGAACGGGGCGCGGTTCTCGGGCGTGTCCGGCTTGCCCATGAAGGTGGCCAGCATGGGCGTGTCGCCGGCCACCGGGCAGATCGCGTTGACCCGGATGCGGTCCGGCGCCAGCTCGACCGCCATCGACTTGGTGATCGTGTTCACCGCGCCCTTGGAGCCGTTGTACCAGGCGAGCCCCGGGCGCGGGCGCAGGCCGGCGGTCGAGCTGGTGTTGACGATGCAGCCCCCGCCCTGGGCTCGGAACACCGGCACCGCCTCGATCGCGGCCAGGTAGATCGCCTTGACGTTGACCGCGAAGGTGCGGTCGAAGTCGGCCTCGGCGACCTCGGTCATGGGCTGGTTGACGTGGCTGTAGCCGGCGTTGTTGACCAGGATGTCGAGGCGGCCGTAGGTCGTGGTCGCGGCCTCGACCATGGCCTTGACCTCGGCCCGCTCGGTCACGTCGGCGTGGACATAGGCCGCCGTGCCGCCGGCCGCCGCGATGTCGGCCGCGATCCGGCGGCCCGCCTGGTCGTTGAGGTCCGCAAGCACGACCTTCGCGCCTTCGGCCGCGAAGCGGCGCGCGATGCCCTCGCCGAACCCCGAGGCCGCGCCGGTTACGATCGCCACCTTGTTTTCAAGCCGCATGCCATCCTCCCCTCGAGATGAGTGCCCGCGCCCGGTTCTACGACGCGTAACCGAGCGGCAGGGCGGTGGTGTACTTGATTTCCTCGAGCGCGAAGCTGGAGCTCACGTCGGCGAAGTCGGCCGCCTTGATGAGGCGCTTGTAGACGGCGTCGTAGCTGGCGATGTCCGGCACCACGACGCGCAGCAGGTAATCGATCTCCCCGCTCATGCGGTAGAACTCCACGACCTCGTCCATGCGCGCCACGGTCTTGGAGAAGTTTTCCAGCCATTCGTAATTGTGCTGGCTGGTCCTGAGGCGCACGAACACGGTGACGCCGCAGTTCAGCTTGCCCGCGTCCAAGAGCGCCACCCGGCGCCGGATGACCCCGGATTTCTCCAGGTTCTGGATGCGCCGCCAGCACGGCGTGGTCGACAGCCCGACGCGCTCGGCGATATCCGCGACCGCGAGGGTGGCGTCCTCCTGGAGGCAGCCGAGGATTTTACGATCGATCCGGTCCATGGCAATCACATTCTTTCAAGCGCTGCATTACTAGTATGGCTTTGCTCATATTAAGATAATATTAGTAAATTTCGCAAACATTTTTCGCTCAATAGGGCATAGAATTCCTCCGGATCGCGAAACCAGGGATCGCGAATCCATGGAAGGTGCAAAATGCTGCGCGAGCTCTTTACCGAACACCCCAACAGCGTCGATGAGACCTACGCCGAGCACATGGGCGTGGCGTTTTCCTTCGCCGGGCGCATGTTCCTCGGCGCCGCCGCCTGTTTTATCCATGGCTTCCTGCCCTTCCTCTTCGTCAAGACCGGTAGCGCCACCATCGACGAGCTGCACGACAGGATGGTGGTCAACCGGCAGCAACACGCTCCCGGCCGCCTGGCGGCCCGCGCCGCCGCCGCGCCGCGCTAAAACGCACCCCCCGCGCCCGCGCAGCGTTTTCGCCGCCACGGCCGCGCGCGGACGGGCGGACGCACCGATCGGTCGCCTAGTACCGGCTTTCGCAAACCAAGCCGGCGCCGCGTATCTTTAGGTAAGCGCCTGATTCACCGCGCCAATTCGTGAGGTCTGGAACTCACGAAATTCCGCGATCGGGTGCCGGGGCCGAAAAACCGTGGCGCGGCCGTCGGACGACGGCCGCGCCACAGAATCGGTCGTTCAAGGTCTCGACGCGACGCTAGCAACCCGCGGCTTTGCGCAGGTTCGCCGCCGGGCGCATGCGCAGCGACTTGCTCGCCTTGATTCTCATGGGTTCGCCGGTCCTGGGATTGCGCCCCATGCGCGCCGAACGGTTGGTGATCCGGAAGGTGCCGACGCGCGGGATCGTGACGCTGCCGTTGCGGCGCACCTCCTTGACACCGTGTTCAAGTGTGCCCATGACGAGGTCGACCATGCGCCGGGCCTCGGCCTTGGTCATCTTCCCCTTCTTGGCGACCTGTTCGATGAGTTCGGACTGCTTCATGATCTAGTCCCTTTCGTACCTAATACACACAATATCTAGTACCACATCCGGAATCCCGCGCAACCCCCTTTGCGGCTCGGGGCGCGGTTATTTTACTGGTGGCAGAGACCGGGAGCCGTGGCATCGGCGGCGGCGCCGAGTTCTCGGCCCCCATGCTCGCCCTCGCCGACGGGGTGATCCGGTTTCGTCACGGCCAGGCGGGCCGCGCCAACTGGCTCGAGGACGCGATCCTGGACCAGCGCGTCAAGCTGGTCGGCGGCGGCGACACGCCGGCGTACGCGGGCTGAGCGGGCGCGGGCGAGGCAGGGGCGCGCGCGGTCACCGGTCGATGCGGAACTTTCGCGAGAGAATGGTGCCGCCTGGGTGACTCGAACACCCGACCCCCGCATTACGAATGCGATGCTCTACCAACTGAGCTAAGGCGGCAACTGAACTAAGGCGGCAACTGCGTTAAGACAGCGGGTGGCGCCGGTCACGACGCCTGGAACGTAGTCACGGGGGCCGCGCGCGTCAA
>JACZWN010000284.1 GCA_022572105.1 Pseudomonadota bacterium
CTCGGCGGCCGGGTCGCGCGCGAGGCGCGCCTGCCGGGCTTGGCCGAGTGGATCCGGGTGCGCGATTACCGCGTGCAGCAACTGGACAAGATGACCAACGTCGAGGTCTACCGCGCCAGCCGCCTCGAGCCCGCGCACGTGATCGAGCTCGGCGCCGCGCGCGTCATCATCGCGACCGGCAGCCGCTGGCGCCGCGACGGCATTGGCCGGGCGCACAGCGAGGCCGTGCCGGGCTTCGAGCGCCCAGGCGTCTACACGCCCGACGACCTCATGGCGGAGGCGGCGCCCGAAGGGCCGGTCGTGGTGTTCGACGACGACCACTACTACATGGGCGGGGTGCTGGCCGAGAAGCTGCGCCGCGACGGCCTGGAGGTGACCCTGGTGACCCCGGCGCTGGCGGCCTCCTACTGGACCGAGAAAACGCTCGAGATCGAGCACATCCACAAGCGGCTCCTGGAGTTGGAGATCGCGATCCTGCCCAACCTGAGCGTCGTGGGATTCGACGGCCAGCGCGCCGAGCTCGCCTGCGTCTTCACCGCACGCCGGCGGGACATCCCCTGCGCCTCGATCGTCACCGTGACCGCGCGCCTGCCCGAGGCGGCGCTCTACCGCGATCTGATGGACGATCCGGACCGCCTGGCCGAAGCCGGTATCCGAAGCGTGGCCGCGATCGGCGACGCCCTCGCCCCGGGCAGCATCGCCGCGGCGGTCTATGCCGGGCACCGCGCGGCGCGCGAGCTCGACACCCCGCCCATAGGCGACGCCGTGCCCTTCGAGCGCGAGTTGCCGCTCTGATTCCAAGTCTCGTTGGTATTAGTTGCTCGGCTGGCGGCGCGGGTAGAGCCCGTCGCGCCGCTCGTCGAAATATAGGCCCAGGTCCGGATGGCGGATCGGCTCGCCGGTCAGGTCCGGCTCCAGGTTGCGCTCGGCCACGTAGGTCGTGTGCTCGGCGTCGTGCACCAGCACGTGGTACCAGGGCCGGTCCTTGGGCGGCTTGCTCCGGGCCATGGTCTCGTACCAGTCGTCCGAGCCCTGGAAAGTGGCGTCGGCGTCGGCGACCACGCCGCGGTAATCGAACAGCCTGTGGTGCACCGGCTGTCCGACGTAGAACCTGGCGCGCGGTGTCTCCATCTCATTCTCCCATCATCGCCCGCATTCCACGGTAGGGTGCGGGTGCGGGGTCAATCCGCGCTCAGCGGCTCCCCGCGAGATCCTCGATCGCTCCGCTTTTCCCGGCCTCTCCGGCCTCGGCCGCCGCCGGTTCCTCGGGCGGCGCGATCATGCGGCAGTCGGTCACCCAGACATCGTAGACCGGATGCTCCATGGCCGAGACCGCGGGCGAGGAGGCGAACATCCAGCCGGTGAAGACCTGGACCGAGGGCGAATCGGGGCGCACGTCGACGATCTCCAGGAAGGCCGCGCTCTCCGGCGTCTCGGTCGGCGGCTTCTTGTGACAGGCGCGGGCCACGATCTCCAGGGTGCCGAAGCGCGCGGGCTCGTCGAGCGGCGCCTCGATGGTCGAGACCCGGGCGGTGGTCTTGTCCAGGCCCTGGAGGATCGCGCCCAGGCGCTCGCCCTGTTGCGCCGCGGCGGACGCGCCGAGCCCGGCCAGCCCGAAGCCGGCGCCGAGGAGGGCGGCAAAAATCGCCGCAAAGCGCCACGGGGTGAGACGGGTCAATATCAACGACCTTTGGTATAAGGATTCTCGAGCGACTCGACCATCCGGTTCAGGGTGTCGCGCAGTTGCCCCTCGTCGCACTCCATGAGGATGCCGTCCTCGAGGGCGTCCTGGCACATCTGACGGATCTCCTCGAGGTTCTCGTTCAACACCTTGATCTTGTCGTAGCAGGACACGGGTTCGCCGTCCGGCTTGAGCCAGACCGGCGCTTCGAAACTCTTGTCGCCCGGTCGGGTCACGGGGCCTCCGTCGGCGCGTCGGAACCAAGGAATAGAGTGCCTAATCTCAGAGAAGACTTAAGCGCAGCGGGCGCCGGGTGCAACCGCCGGCGGGAGTCGAAGCCGGCCCTCACCCATCCGCGCGCGAACCCCAGGCCGGCTCGCCGGACGCAGGCGCGGGCCCGAACCCCGTTACCCGGCGGTCCCCGTTACCGGGTCGTCACTGGCCGGACTTATCGCCGGCCACCTCGGCGGCGGAGAAGATAAAGCGGCCGAGCAGGTCGACCACGTTGATCGAGCCTTGCGTGAAGGTGATCTCGCCGCCGGGCGGGATCGTTTCCTCGTCGCCGCCGGGCTCGAGCGCGACGAAGTTGCTGCCCAGGAGGCCGTCGGCGATGATCCGGCCGAGGTGTCGCGCGGCAGCTTGATGTAGTCCGAGATGTCCAGGGTGACCACGGCGAAGAAGGTGTCGGGATCGAGGCGCTGGCTGGCCACCGTGCCG
>JACZWN010000133.1 GCA_022572105.1 Pseudomonadota bacterium
GCACCAAGTACCTGCCCGAGTTCCACGCCTCCACGCCGGACACGGTCTGGGACCACTACGGCCGCACGGCCGAGCAGGCCAAAGCCGCCGGCATGAACCCGCAGATGTTCAACTCCTTCCTCGACGGCACCAAGTCGGCGATCGAGATGACCGCGGTCGCCAACGCCACCGGCCTGACCCCGCCGCCGGACGGCCTGGGCTTCCCGCCCTGCGGCGTCGACGAGTTGGCCGCGGTCTTGCGGCCCGAGGCCGACGGCGGCGCCCTGCACCACAAGGGCCAGGTCGAGGTCATCTCCTGCCTGAACCGCGACGGCAGCCCGGTGGCGCGCGACCTGCGCTGGGGCGTCTACGTGGTCTTCGAGGCGCCCTCGGACTACGCCGCCCACTGCTTCGCCGAGTACGGCCTGGTCACCGACCCGAGCGGACAAGTGACCGCCATGTACAAGCCGTACCACCTGATCGGCCTCGAGCTCGGCATCTCGGTGGCGAGCGCGGCCCTGCGCGGCGAGGCGACGGGCGCCGCGACCGGCTTCCGCGCCGATGCGGTCGCCGTCGCCAAGCGCGACCTGGCCGCCGGCGAGGCGCTCGACGGCGAGGGCGGCTTCACCGTCTGGGGCCGGATCATGGCGGCTTCCGACAGCCTGGCGCGCGGCGCCCTGCCCATCGGCCTGGCCCAGGGCGTCGAACTCCTGCGCCCGGTTCCGGCGGGCCAGGCGCTGACCTGGGCCGATATCGCGATCGACGAGGCCGAGGAGGCCGTGCGCGTGCGCCGCGAGATGGAGGCCGCCTTCGCGCCCGAGAGCGTCCCTGGGGGCGCGCGGCGAGACGTCGAGGCGGCGGAGTGAGGCGGCCATCGCCGTGCCGTGAACTCTCGATCCTGATGAAAACCCAGACACCAGGAGCCTCATGACCGAGCCCCGAGTGATGATCGTCACCGGCGGCAGCCGCGGCATCGGCGCGGCGACCGCGCGCCTGGCGGGCCGCCGCGGCTACGACGTCTGCGTCAACTACCTGGGCAACGCCGAGGGCGCCGACGCCGTGGTGCGCGAGATCGAGGCGGCGGGCGGGCGCGCCATCGCGGTCCAAGGCGACGTCGCGCGCGAGGACGACGTGGAGCGCCTGTTCGAGACCGTGGACCGGGAGCTCGGCACGCTCAGCGCGCTGATCAACAACGCCGGGCTCACGGGCCAGGCCTCGCGCCTGGACGCGGCCGAGGCCGAGACGCTGAAACGGGTGCTCGAGGTCAACGTGCTCGGCGTGCTGCTGTGCTCGCGCGCCGCGGTCCGGCGCATGTCGAGCAAGCACGGCGGCAAGGGCGGGGGCATCGTCAACATCTCCTCGGTCGCGGCCTCGCTGGGCATGGCCGGCGATTACATCTGGTACGCCACCACCAAGGGCGCGATCGACAGCCTGACCATCGGCCTGGCCAACGAGGTGGCCGGCGAGGGCATCCGGGTCAACGCCGTGGCGCCCGGCCTGATCGTGACCGATATCCATATCGGCGCCGGCGACCCGACGCGGCCCGAGCGCATCGGACCGACCGTTCCCATGGGCCGCTGCGGCCAGCCCGAGGAGATCGCCGAGCCGATCCTCTGGCTGCTGTCCGACGCCGCCTCCTACACCACCGGCGCGACCTTGCGCGTCGGCGGTGGGCGGTGAAACACGAAGAAAAGACTCACCACAGAGGCACAGAGACACAGAGGAGAAACCAAAAAAACCACGAAGACACAAAGACACTAAGAACTTTTTGGTTGCGCGCTTCGCGCGCGAAATTCCTCTTTGTTCCTTCGTGTATTCGTGTGTTCGTGGTGATTCTTTCTGGTTCTCTGTGTCTCTGTGCCTCTGTGGTGAATCCTTTTTCCCGCCCATCAGGTACGAAATGTCGGAGTCGGAACACTAGCCGCCCATGACCGAGGGGCCGCTCGCAACCTACCGCGCGCGCCAGAGGGCGGGTGAGATCGATTTCGATCCCATGCAGGAGCTGGCGGCGGAGAAGCTGCAGAGCCTGCACAACGCGCTCGCCCACTATCAGCCGAGCACGGGCCGCGCCGGCTGGAAGGAGCGCCTCGGCCTCGGGCGCCGCCTGGCCGAGCCGCCCCAGGGCCTCTATCTGTTCGGCCCGGTCGGCACCGGCAAGTCGATGCTGATGGACGTGTTCTTCGAGGCCTCCCGGGTCGAGGCCAAGCGGCGGATCCACTTCCACGCCTTCATGCAGGAGGTGCACGAGCGCCTGCACGTGTGGCGCCGGGCCAGCCGGGGCGACGAGGACGATCCGCTGCCGCGCCTCGCCGAGCGCCTGGCGCAAGAGGCCTGGCTGCTGTGCTTCGACGAGTTTCACGTCGCCAACATCGCCGACGCCATGATCCTGGGCCGGCTGTTCGAGGCGCTGTTCGAACGCGGCGTCGTGGTCGTGGCGACCTCGAACTTCGCGCCCGACCGGCTCTACGAGGGCGGCTTGCAGCGCGAAAATTTCCTGCCCTTCATCGAGGTTCTCAAGGCGCGCCTGGACGTGCTCGAGCTGGACACCGGCCTCGACTACCGCCTGCGCCGCCTGCAGAACCTGGCAGTCTATCACGCGCCGCTGGGCGTTGCCGCCGAGGCGGCGCTGGATGCCGCCTTCGCCGGGCTCACCGCCGGCGCCCAGGCCAAGCCGTCGCTGCTCGAATTCAAGGGCCGGGGGCTCGTCGTCCCCCTCGCCGCCCGCGGCGTCGCCCGCTTTTCCTTCGCCGATCTCTGCGCGGCCCCGCTCGGCGCGGGCGACTACCTGGAGATCGCCAGGCGGTTCCACACCCTGGTCGTCGACGATGTCCCGCGCATGGGCCCGGAACGGCGCAACGAGGCGCGCCGCTTCATGACGCTGGTGGATGTGCTCTACGAGCACCGGGTCAACCTGGTGCTCTCGGCCGAAGCGCCGCCCGAGGCGCTCTACCCGCAAGGGCCGGGCGCGGAGGAATTCCAGCGCACGGCCTCGCGCCTCACGGAGATGCAGTCGAAGGACTACATCACCATGCCACACGCGATCTGATTTGCCGCTCGCCTCCCTTGCCCGTCCACCCAATTCGGAGTAGGTAACCCGCGCCTAGCCTCCCGGTGACGGACTCGACACGCTTTTTCAGGGATAGAACGACATGGCTCGCAATAAGATCGCGTTGATCGGCGCCGGCCAGATCGGCGGCACGCTCGGCCTGCTCGCCGGCTTGAAGGAGCTCGGCGACATCGTGCTGTTCGATATCGTCGACGGCATCCCCCAGGGCAAGGCGCTCGACCTGGCGCAGGCCTCGCCGATCGAGGGCTTCGACGCCAAGCTCGCCGGCACCAACACCTACAGCGCGATCAAGGACGCCGACGTGGTCATCGTCACCGCCGGCATCCCGCGTAAGCCCGGCATGAGCCGCGACGACTTGCTCGACACTAACTCCAAGGTCATGGCCGCGGTCGGCGCCGGCATCAAGCGCTATTCGCCCAAGGCCTTCGTCATCTGCATCACCAACCCGCTCGACGCCATGGTCTGGGTGTTGCACAAGGAGAGCGGCGTGCCGAGCAACATGATCTGCGGCATGGCCGGCGTGCTCGATTCGGCGCGCTTCCGTTACTTCCTGGCCGAGGAGCTGGACGTCTCGGTCGAGGACGTGAGCGCCTTCGTGCTCGGCGGCCACGGCGATTCCATGGTGCCCATGGTGCGCTATTCGACGGTCGCCGGCATCCCGGTGCCGGATCTGGTCAAGATGGGCTGGATCACGAAGCGCCGGGTCGAGGAGATCGTCGATCGCACCCGCAACGGCGGCGCCGAGATCGTCGGGCTCTTGAAGACCGGCTCGGCCTTCTACGCCCCGGCCGCCTCCGCCATCGCCATGGCCGACTCCTACCTCAAGGACAAGAAGCGGGTGCTGCCCTGCGCCGCCTATCTGAAGGGCGAGTACGGGGTCAAGGGCCTGTTCGTCGGCGTGCCCGCGGTGATCGGCGCCGGCGGCATCGAGCGCGTGGTCGAACTGCGGCTCGGCAGGCGCGAGAAGGCCAAGCTAGGCAAATCCGTGGCCGGCGTGCGGAGCCTGGTCGAGGTCTGCAAGAAGCTCAAGCGCAAGTCGGCGAAGAAGGCGGGTTCCTAGCCATATGTCCCTGTTCTGGCTCCGGTTGCACCGGTGACTCAAGGTGTTAGAGTAGCCGCAGAGTCGGCGGCCCGAATCGCGGTTGCCCCCGCGAAGGCAACCGCTGAGGCTTCGATAACCCGGGTCATCGCAAAAGATCGCACATGAACATTCACGAATATCAGGCCAAGGGCCTGCTGGCGAAGTATGGCGTCGCCGTCCCGCGCGGCGGCGTCGCCTTCACGCCCGAGGAGGCCGAGCACGTCGCGCGCGACCTGGGCGGTCCGATCTGGGTGGTCAAGTCCCAGGTCCACGCCGGCGGGCGCGGCGCCGGGCGCTTCAAGGACGATCCCGACGGCCAGGGCGGCGTGCGCCTGTGCAAGTCGCTCGACGAGATCCGCGACCACGCCCGCAAGATGCTCGGCCACGTCCTGGTGACCAAGCAGACCGGTCCCGCCGGCAAGGAGGTCAAGCGCCTCTATATCGAGGATGGCTGCGACATCGCGCGCGAGCTCTATCTCGGCATGCTGATCGACCGCGCAACCAGCCGGATCACGCTCATGGCGTCCAGCGAAGGCGGCATGGACATCGAGGAGGTCGCCGCCAAGACGCCCGAGAAGATCCTCAAGGTGGCGATCGATCCGACCACCGGCATCATGCCCTATCACGGCCGCCAGATCGCCTTCAGCCTCGGCCTCGAGGGCCGGCAGGTCGGCGCCGGCGTCAAGTTCATCAGCGCCATGTACCGCGCCTTCACCGAGCTCGACGCCAGCATCGTCGAGATCAACCCGCTGGTGGTGACCGGCGACGGCCAGGTGATCGCGCTCGACGCCAAGATGAACTTCGACGACAACGCGCTGTTCCGGCACAAGGACCTGGCCGAGTTGCGCGACGAGGACGAAGAGGACGCCATGGAGCTCGAGGCCGCGCGCCACGAGCTCAACTACATCAAGCTCGACGGCTCCATCGGCTGCATGGTCAACGGCGCCGGGCTGGCCATGGCGACCATGGACATCATCAAGCTGCACGGCAGCGCGCCGGCCAACTTCCTCGACGTCGGCGGCGGCGCCACCAAGGAGCGGGTCACCGAGGCCTTCAAGCTCATCCTCTCCGACCCCAACGTGAAGGGCATCCTGATCAACATCTTCGGCGGCATCATGCGTTGCGACGTGATCGCCGAGGGTGTGGTCGCCGCCGCCCGCGAGGTCTCGCTGCACGTGCCGCTGGTGGTACGCCTGGAGGGCACCAACGTGGATCTCGGCAAGAAGATCCTGAGCGAATCGGGCCTGCCCATCGTCTCGGCGGACGACCTGGGCGACGCCGCCGGGAAGATCGTGCGCGCAGTCGAGGAGGCGGCGTAGATGGCGGTCCTGGTCGATAAGGACACCAAGGTCATTTGCCAGGGCTTTACCGGCGCCCAGGGCACCTTCCATTCCGAGCAAGCGATCGCCTACGGCACCGGCATGGTCGGCGGGGTGACGCCGGGCAAGGGCGGGACCACGCATCTGGACCTGCCCGTGTTCAACACCGTCGCCGAGGCGCTCGCCGAGACCGGTGCCGACGCCTCGGCCATCTACGTGCCGCCGCCCTTTGCCGCCGATGCCATCCTCGAGGCGGTCGATGCCGGGATCGCGCTCATCGTCTGCATCACCGAAGGCATCCCGGTGCTCGACATGCTCAGGGTCAAGCGCGTGCTCGCCGACTCGGCGAGCCGCCTCGTCGGCCCCAACTGCCCGGGCGTGATCACGCCCGGCGAGTGCAAGATCGGCATCATGCCGGGCCACATCCACAGGCGCGGCAAGATCGGCATCGTCTCGCGCTCGGGCACCCTCACTTACGAGGCGGTCGCCCAAACTACGGCGGCCGGCCTCGGCCAGTCGACCTGCATCGGCATCGGCGGCGATCCGATCAACGGCACCGACTTCATCGACTGCCTGGAACTGTTCCTGGCCGATCCCGAGACCGAGGGCATGATCATGATCGGCGAGATCGGCGGCAGCGCCGAGGAGGAGGCCGCGGAGTTCTACAAGGCCTCGGGCACGACCAAGCCCATGGCCGGCTTCATCGCCGGCAGAACCGCGCCGCCGGGCCGGCGCATGGGCCACGCCGGCGCCATCATCTCGGGCGGCAAGGGCGGCGCAGAAGACAAGATCGAGGCGCTCAGGTCCGCGGGCATCACGGTCGCGGAGTCGCCGGCCGACCTCGGCACCGCCATGGTCGAGGCCATGGGAGGCTAAACGCCACTTGAAGCGGGAGGCGGCCGGGCTCATGGCTCGGGCCGTAAGGCAAGATGTCGAACCAACACCTAGAGCGGGACTCCTTCCTGTTCGGCCCCAACGGGCCGTTCATCGCGGATCTCCACGCCCGGTTTCTCGACGATCCCGGCTCGGTCGACCCGAGCTGGCAGGGCTTCTTCCACGAGTTGGGCGAGGACGGGCGCGCGGTCATCGAGGAGTTGCGCGGCGCCAGCTGGACGCCCAAGGCCGCGCCGCTCGACGGCGACGGCGCGGCCGAGGAGGCAGCCGATTCGACGACTGCGGTCGCCGAAGCCATAGCCGTCGGTGGGGAGATCACCGCCGCGGACGTGCGCGCGGCGACCGTCGATTCGATCCGCGCGCTGATGCTGATCCGCGCCTACCGGGTGCGCGGCCACCTGGAGGCGGACCTCGATCCGCTCGGCGTGAAAGCGATCGAGCCGCACCCCGAGCTCGATCCGCTCAGCTATGGCTTCACCGAGGAGGACTTCGACCGGCCGATCTTCATCAACCATGTGCTGGGGTTGGAGACGGCGACCCTCAACGAGATCGTCAAGATCGTGCGCGAGACCTACTGCGGCCGCATTGGCGTGGAATTCATGCACATCCAGGACCCGGCCCAGAAGGCCTGGATCCAGGAGCGCATCGAGTCGGCCCACAACGTCACCCAGTTCACCGAGGACGGCAAACGCGCGATCCTCGAGAGCCTGAGCGCCGCCGAGACCTTCGAGCGCTTCCTGGACAAGAAGTACACCGGGACCAAGCGCTTCGGCCTGGACGGCGGCGAGTCGATGATCCCGGCGCTGGAGCAGATCCTCAAGCGCGGCGGCCAGCTCGGCCTCGAGGAGGTGGTCATCGGCATGCCGCACCGAGGCCGGCTCAACGTGCTGGCCAACTTCATGGGCAAGTCCTTGACCGCGATCTTCTCGGAGTTCCAGGGCGGCGCTGCGCATCCGGAGGACGTCGGCGGCTCGGGCGACGTCAAGTACCACCTGGGCACCTCCTCCGACCGCACCTTCGACGACGACGTGGTGCACCTCTCGCTGACCGCCAACCCGTCTCATTTGGAGGCGGTCAACCCGGTGGTGGTCGGCAAGGTCCGCGCCAAGCAGATCCAGCGCGGGGACGCGAAGCGCACCAAGGTCATGGCGCTCCTGATGCACGGCGATGCGGCCTTCGCCGGCCAGGGCTTGGTGGCCGAGACGCTCGACCTCTCCGAGCTCAAGGGGTACCGCATCGGCGGCACCATCCACTTCATCGTCAACAACCAGATCGGCTTCACGACCAATCCGGTGAATTCCCGCTCCGGGCCGTACTGCTCGGATGTGGCCAAGATGATCCAGGCGCCGATCTTCCACGTCAACGGCGACGACCCGGAGGCGGTGGTCCACGTGGCGCGCATCGCCACCGAGTTCCGCCAGACCTTCAACAAGGACGTGATCATCGACATGTTCTGCTACCGGCGCCACGGCCACAACGAGGGCGACGAGCCGGCCTTCACCCAGCCGATGATGTACCGGCAGATCCGCAAGCATCCGACGACGCGGGCGATCTACGCCGAGCGCCTGACCGCCGAGGGCACCTTGGCCCCGGGGGAGGGCGACAAGCTGGTCGAGGAATGGAATGCGCGCCTGAGCCAGGCGTTCGAGGCCGCGGGCGGCTACAAGCCGAACAAGGCCGACTGGCTCGAGGGCGCCTGGTCGGGCCTGGACCGGGTGCGCGGCTACGACGCCCGGCGTGGCAAGACGCCCGTGGCCATAAAGACGCTTCGAGAGGCCGGCGCGGCGCTGACCAGCTTCCCGGCCGACTTCAACGCGCACCGCAAGATCGTCCGCCAGCTCGGGGCCAAGAAAAAGATGTTCGAGACCGGCGAGGGGTTCGACTGGTCGACCGCCGAGGCGCTCGCCTTCGGCACGCTGCTCATCGAGGGGCACCCGGTGCGCCTGTCCGGTCAGGACAGCAACCGCGGCACCTTCTCCCAGCGCCACGCGGCGCTCATCGACCAGGAGACGGAAGAGCGTTACGTGCCGCTCAACCACATCCGTGAGGACCAGGCCCAGATCGAGATCCTGGACAGTCCCTTGAGCGAGATGGCGGTGCTCGGCTTCGAGTACGGCTATTCGCTCGCCGAACCGCGCGCGCTGGTGCTCTGGGAGGCGCAGTTCGGCGACTTCGCCAACGGCGCCCAGGTCATCATCGACCAGTTCATCGTCTCGGGCGAATCCAAGTGGCTGCGCATGTCGGGCCTGGTCATGCTCCTGCCGCACGGCTACGAGGGACAGGGGCCGGAGCATTCCTCGGCCCGGCTCGAGCGCTATCTGCAGCTCTGCGCCGAGGACAACATCCAGGTGGTCAACTGCACGACCCCGGCCAACTACTTCCACGTCCTGCGCCGGCAGATGCACCGCAACTTCCGCAAGCCGCTCTTCATCATGACGCCGAAGTCGCTGCTCAGGCATAAGCGGGCGGTCTCCAGGCTGGCCGACATGGGGCCCGGCTCGAGCTTCCACCGCGTGATGTACTGCGACGAGTTGCCGAGCGACCCCAAGGACGCCAAGCAGGTCGTGCTGTGCTCCGGCAAGATCTATTACGACCTGTTCGAGGAGCGCGAGAAGCGCCGCCTTAGGGACGTCCATCTGCTGCGCCTGGAGCAGATATATCCCTTCCCGGCCGATGCGCTGGCGACCGAGTTGGAGCCGTACCGGCACTGCCACATCGTCTGGTGCCAGGAGGAGCCGCGCAACATGGGGGCCTGGCCCTTCGTGGCCGAGTTCATCCGCGAAGTCGCCGCCGAGGCCGGGGTGGAAGATCCGCGGCTGCGCTATGCCGGGCGCGCGTCCGCGGGCTCGCCGGCCACCGGCCAGGCGAAGCGGCACCAAGTAGAGCAGGCGGCGCTCATCGACGACGCGCTGACGGTCGGGAAACGGGTCCTGGGGCGGATCGCAAGCCGCAAGGCCGAAGCGGCGGACAAGGCAAAGTAACCTGGGGCGTTAGTGGTCTTTGGCGGGAACCTCCCCGCGACACAAAATAGAACGGCTGAACCATGGCAACGGACATTCTAGTGCCCACCCTGGGCGAGTCGGTAACCGAGGCGACCATCGCGCAGTGGCTGAAGAAGCCGGGCGAGGCGGTCGCGGTGGACGAGCCCTTGGTCGAGCTCGAGACCGACAAGGTCACCCTCGAGGTCAACGCGAGCGCGGCCGGCGTGCTCACCGAGGTGCTTGCCCAAGAGGGCGACAACGTCGAGGTCGGCGCGCTGCTCGGGCGCATCGCCGAGGGCGAGGC
>JACZWN010000285.1 GCA_022572105.1 Pseudomonadota bacterium
GCGCATCGATGGCGCGTGGACAGAGGCTCAGTCGAACGCTCATACCCGGCATGTCTATAAAAGCGGAGCCCCGCACACAAGCGCGGGGCCCTGGTCAGGTTGCGCGTTCTTGCTAGGACGGCGCCCGCGAAACGATCAGCCGCCCGGCTGGGGCTCGGGCTCGAGGCCACCGGGCGCGTCCTTGCCCTTGGCGGCCTTGCCGCTGGACGGCACCGAGGAGCGCCGGCCGCTCGAGCCTTCCGCATCGGAGTCCTCGCTGCGCTCGATCGGCTCGCCGTCGAGGATGGCCTGCACCTCCACGGCGTTGAGGGTTTCGTATTCGAGCAAAGCCTTGGTCACGTTGTGCAGATCGTCCATGTGCTCGGTCAGCACGTCGCGCGCCGTGGTTTCGGCCTCTTCGATGAGACGGCGGATCTCCTCGTCGATCATCCTGGCGGTCGCTCCCGAAATGGTCTGACTGCGGGCGATCGAATGACCCAGGAAAATCTCCTCCTGATTATCGACGTAGCGCAGTCGCCCGAGCTTGTCGCTCATGCCCCATTCGGTGACCATGGAGCGGGCCATGCTGGTCGCCTGCTGGATATCGTTGGCGGCACCCGTGGTGACGTTTTCCTTCCCGTAGATCAACTCTTCGGATATTCGCCCGCCGTACATCATGGCCAGACGCGCCGTGAGTTCCTTGTAGCTCATGGAATAGCGGTCGCGTTCGGGCAGGTTCATGGTCATGCCAAGCGCCCGGCCGCGCGGGATGATGGTGACCTTGTGCAGCGGATCGTTGCCCTCCACGAACAGGCCGACCAGCGCGTGGCCGGCCTCGTGGTAGGCGGTCATTTCCTTTTCTTCCTCGGTCATCACCATGGAGCGCCGCTCGGCACCCATCATGACCTTGTCCTTGGCGAACTCGAAGTCGGCCATGGTGACCACGCGCTTGCCGCTGCGCGCGGCGTAGAGGGCGGCCTCGTTGACCAGGTTGGCGAGGTCGGCTCCGGAGAAGCCGGGCGTACCGCGGGCGATGATCTTGGGCTCCACATCCGGGGCCAGCGGCACCTTGCGCATGTGGATCTTGAGGATCTTCTCGCGCCCCAACACGTCCGGGTTGGGCACCACGACCTGGCGGTCGAAACGCCCGGGGCGCAGCAGCGCCGGGTCGAGCACGTCCGGGCGGTTGGTCGCGGCGATCAGGATGACGCCCTCGTTGGCCTCGAAGCCGTCCATTTCGACCAGCAGCTGGTTGAGCGTCTGCTCGCGCTCGTCGTTGCCGCCGCCGAGACCCGCGCCGCGGTGCCGGCCGACCGCGTCGATCTCGTCGATGAAGATGATGCAGGGCGCGTTCTTCTTGCCCTGCTCGAACATGTCGCGCACCCGGCTGGCGCCGACGCCGACGAACATCTCGACGAAGTCGGAGCCCGAGATGGTGAAAAACGGCACGTTGGCCTCACCGGCGATGGCGCGCGCCAGCAGGGTCTTGCCGGTGCCCGGCGGGCCGATCAAGAGTAAGCCCTTGGGGATCTTGCCGCCCAAGCGCTGGAACTTCTGCGGGTCGCGCAGGAATTCAACCACCTCCTCGAGCTCGTCCTTGGCCTCGTCGATGCCGGCCACGTCGTCGAAGCTGACGCGCCCGACCTTCTCGTTCAGCAGGCGCGCCTTGCTCTTGCCGAAACCCATGGCCTTGCCGCCGCCGGACTGCATCTGGCGCATGAAGAAGATCCACACGCCGATCAGGAGCAGCATCGGGAACCACGAGATCAGGATCGAGAACAGCGGGCTCGCCTCCTCGGGCGGGGCGGCCTCGATGCGCACGCCGTTGGCGCGCAGGGTCTCGACCAGGTTGGTGTTCTCCGGGACGAAGGACTTGAACTCGCGGCCGTCGCGGAACCGGCCCTCGATCTCCTGGCCGGCGATGGTGACCTCGAGCACCTGGCCGCTTTCGACCTGGTCGACGAAGTCGGAGAAGGCCAGCGGCGGCTGCGGTCCCCGGGTCGAGCCCTGGAACAGGTTGAAGAGCGCGAAAAGCAGCAGCACGATGACGAGCCAAAGCGCTGCGTTGCGGCTGAAATTCAAATCCCTAAACCCTTCCTCGGTGCAACCGCACCATGCGACGCCAGCCGTTCAGCGGCGATCTTTCGCGACATTCGCATATGTCCTGCCTATTAAGATAATGCGCCGTCCGGGCTAAGCAACGGTAAAGGCCGGGAAGGTTAGCCCGCTGGCCGGTCGAAATCGACAGAATTTCAGCCCGAACCCAGCCGAATCCTCGCGTTCGTAGCCCAAATGTGGCACCGCAAGCAAGCCCCGGGCGTCGCGCAGGGCCGGCAAAGCGAGGCGCGCCGGGGCCGGAATCGGGGTGGCGCGCAGGCCGGGCGCGGCCGCCCGGACCTCC
>JACZWN010000134.1 GCA_022572105.1 Pseudomonadota bacterium
AGCGGTGCGGACATGGCCGCGCCCCCGCCCGCCGTGCCCGGCATGATCAGGGTGAACATCTTGTCGCGCGGGCCGGCCAGGTAGAGCTGCAACTGGCTGTGGTGGTCGGCCGTGCCGCGCGCCTGGATCGGGGTCGTGCCGGTACCGTCCTTGCCCAGGCTCTCGGCCCAGAGTTGCCGGTACCAGAGCCCCAGCGTGGCCAGCCGGTCCTCGTAGGTGATCAGCACGCTCTGGGTCAACTGGCGCTCCTGCAGCAATCCGATCGCGATCGCCGCGCCGATCGCCGGGACCGACTCCTCGACCCGCTTGGCATCCAGGGTGTCACGCAGCACCTCGCCGGCGCCGCGGCGCAGCGCGGCGAAATCGAGCCCGGCGATCATGGCCGGAAGCGCGCCGACCACGGAAAACACGGAAAACCGCCCGCCGATCCCGGGATCGTGGTCGAAACACGGTAGACCGTAGCGCGTCGCGATCTCCTTGAGCGGGCTGGGACCGGGTTCGGTGACGACGGCCATGTGGTCCGCCAGGCGGGCGCGTCCCACGGCCTCTTCGAGCGCCGGCAAGAGGACCAGGACCTGGGCCAGGGTCTCCGCCGTCGCGCCCGACTTCGAGATCGCGATGACGCCGCTACGGCCCAGATCGAGCGCGCCCAGGAGCGCCGACATGCTGTCGGGATCCACGTTGTCCAGAAAGCGCAGCCGCGGGCCGCCGCCTTGGGGGCCGAAGCCCCGGTCGCTCAGGGCATAAAGCGTCCGCCCGCCGAGCGAGGATCCGCCGGTGCCCAGCACCACCACGTCATCAAGGCGCGCGCGCCAGTCCTCGGCGAGCGCCCGGACCGGCGCCAGGTCGTCGTCCAGCCCGACCACGCTCAGGCATGGCAGGCGGCCGGAATCGTGCAGCTGGCACAAACGGTCATGCGCCGGAGCCGCCGCGAGCAGCACGCGCGCAAAGGCCTCGTCGGTCAAGCCGTCTTCGCCGATACCGGTGGCCAGGCAGTTGTCCGTCAGGTGCTGGTAGCGCATCGGCCCGTCTTCAACCGGCCGCGGAGGTCGGCGGCGCGGCCGGAAATCACTCTAGCAGAGTCGCGCAATCGCGGGAAGGGACGCTGGTTATCGAATATAATACCAAGTCTCGCTGATACGGACCCATTTCACCGCCATCCCTTGCCCGCCGGATAGGCGCGGGTTGCGCCGCGGTGCGGGCACCGCAAGCAGCCCGCAACGACGCCGGCGGACAAGGGATGGCGGCCTTCGGTGGGGCCGATTGGCCCTCCGGCCGCGTTGCGCGGCTTACCCGATGCCCCGCATCGCGCCGCGCCGCGCGCCTAACCGGGAGGGCCAATCCGCCGCCATGAAATGGGTCCGTATCAACGAGACTTGGTATTAGCTCTTGAGCTCGGGCGCGGGCCGGGTGGCGGTGACGCCCTCCGGCCGCCCGACCACGATGACCGTCAGCTTATCGGCGTCGTAGAGCCGCCTGGCGACCCGGCGGGCATCGTCCAGGGTGACCGCCTCGATGAGCGCGTTGCGGCGATCCAGGTAATCGATCCCGAGATAGTTGAGCTGCATGCCGATCAACATGCCCGAAATCCGCCCCGAGCTCGAAAAGCGCAGCGGGAACGACCCGGTGAGATAGATCTTCGCGTCCCGCAGCTCCTCCTCGCTCGGCCCGTCCTCGGCCATGCGGCGCCACTCCGCGCGGATCAGGTCGAGCGACTCGGAGACACGCTCGTTCTGGGTCGCCACGCCGCCCACGACCAAGGCGGCGCGGTCGAGCGGGTTGAGGTAGGTGTAAACCGAATAGGCGAGCCCACGCTTCTCTCGGATCTCCTTGTAGAGGCGCGAGCTGAAGCCGCCGCCGCCCAGGATGTAATTGACCACGTAGGCCGTGTAATAATCCGGGTCCGCGCGCTCGATCCCTTCGTGGCCGAAGACCACGACGCTTTGCGGCAGGTCCTTCTCGACGACGACCACGCCGCCCTTCCCGCTCGGCGTGGTATCGGTCAGATCGACGGGGGCGGCGGTGGCCGGCAGACCGAGGAAGGTCTCATCGAGTAGACGGGCGAGATCTTTCGCGGTGATGTCGCCGACCACGCCGACCACCAGCACATCGCGCGCGAAGCGCTCGGCCGTGAAACGGCGCAGGTCCTTGACGGTCAGGCCGGTCACGCTCTCGGTCGTACCGCTCACCGGCCGGCCGTAGGCGTGCTCGGGGAACAGCATCTTGTTGAGCGTGCGCCGGACGATAACGCGCGGGTTCTCGGAATCGCGCGCCAGACCGGCCAGAATCTGACTCCGGATCCGGGCGATCGGCTCCTCGTCGAAGCGCGCCTCGTTGAGCGCCAGACGCAAGAGCTCGAAGGCCGTATCCCGGTTCTCCGTAAGCGTTTTGAGATCGCCGGAGAAGGTGTCGAGGCCGGTTGAAAAACTGAGCCCGATCGAGAGATCCTGAAGCCGCCCTTGGAAGGCCTGCGAATCCAGGTCGCCGGCGCCTTCGTCGATCAATCCGGAAACCAAGTTGGCCAGGCCTTCCTTGCCCACGGGGTCGAGGGCCGCGCCGCCACGGAAGGTCATGTCGAGCGAGATGATCGGGTTGCTGTGATCCTCGACCAGCCAGGCCTCGATGCCGCCCGGGCTGACCACGCGCTGAACCTCGATGGCGGCCGCGGGCGAGGCGGCAGCCAACAGCAAGAACAAGGCGATGAAGGCGGATCTCAGCATCATGTGCGGACTCCCGAAACGGTCATTACGCGACTCAGTCGGCACGTGACTCAGTCGGCCGGCTCGGGCAAGAGCCGGCCGGTCACCGAGCGGTTCTCCAGCAACACCGCGCGGGCCGCGGCGTTCACTTGCTCGGCGGTCACCGCCGCGATCCTGTCGGGCCAGCTCTCCACGTCCTCGACCGTGCTCCCGGTGGTCAGGGCGCGCCCGAAGACGTTGGGCGCGGTGCGCAGCGAATCCCGGGCGTAGACGGCCGAGGCCCGGAGCCGGCGCTTGGCGGCGGCGACCTCGTCCTCGGTGACGCCGTCTTTACGCACGTCCTCGATTTGCTCGCGCAGGGCGGCTTCGACCGGCTCCAGCTCGATTCCGGGGCGCGGCGAGGCATGGAAATCGAAGGAACTCAGGTCGTAGGCCGACGAGCTGTAGCTGCTTCCGGCCCCGGTCGCCAGGGCCTGCTCGACGACGAGGGAGCGATACAGGCGGCTGGTGGTGCCGCCGCCTAGGATCTCTCCCAGAACCTGCAAGGCGTAGGCGTGCTCGCTGCCCTCGCTGTTGTAGCTCGGCGCCAGATAAGCGATCGAGACGCTCGGTTGGCGCACCCGCGGGCTCCTCAACGTCACGATGCGCGGGGCGTGCTGCCGCGGCTCCGCAGCGCGCTTGCGCTCGGGTACGGGCCGGGTCGGGATCTTCCCGTAGTAGGTCTCGGCGAGCGGACGCAGCTCGGCCGCGGTCACGTCGCCGGCGACGATCAGCACGGCGTTGTTCGGCGCGTACCAGCGCCGGTAGAAGGCGAGCACGGTTTCCGTGTTGAGCTCGTCGATCTCGTGCTCCCAGCCGATGATGGGAATCCGGTACGGGTGGTTCAGATAGAGCGTGGCCTGCATCATCTCGCGCAGCTGGGGGCCGGGATCGTTGTCGATCCGGCTGCGCCGCTCTTCCAGGATCACCTCGCGTTCGGGCAGCACGACCTCGTCGGTCAGTCGGAGATGGGTCATGCGGTCGGCCTCGTGTTTCATGACGATCTCGAGGCGATCGCGGGCCACGGTCTGGTAGTAGCCGGTGTAATCGTAGCTGGTGAAGGCGTTCTCCTGACCGCCGTTGAGCGCGATGATGCGCGAGAACTCGCCCGGACCCAAGGTGTCGGTACCCTTGAACATGAGATGCTCGAGGAAGTGGGCGTTGCCCGACTCGCCGGCCGCCTCGTCGGCGGCGCCGACCTTGTACCAGAGCATGTGGGTGACGATGGGCGCGCGGCGGTTGGTGACGACCACCACCTGCAGGCCGTTGTCGAGGGTGAAGGTCTCGGGATCGAAGACGCGCGCCTCGACCCTCGACGCGCCCGCCGCCCACAGGCTCATGAAGGCCGCGGCGGCGAGGACGAGCCCGGCGCGGGAGACGGCGCGGGCGAAACCAAGTCTGCGGTGCATCCAACCTCCGGGTAACCCGCCCGTCGGGTAATACTGTCGCCGGTGCGGCGCGCACCGCCTTTATATGGCCCGGCACCGTGGTGCCGCAACCATCCCCGTCTCCTGGGAGCCCCCTCCTCTTGTCGGCGAACCCGAGCGGGCCGTCCGCGGGCGCCTAGAACAGGCCTTCGAGAAGCGCCTTGCTCTTGCGTTCGATGGTCGGCGTCTCGCCGGCGGTAACGGCCTTGCCGAGGGCGGCGTTCTCGCGCAGGCGCTTGGTTTCGGCCGCGGCGTCCACCACGCGGCCGGGCGTTTCCTTGTCGCGCCAGAATACCAGCGCGTCGATGAAGTCCTCGCTCTCCGCGTTGAGCTGCTGGGTCTCGAGATCGATGGTTCGGCGGATCCCGGGATCGATCTTGTCGGCGCCCGCGGCCTTGAGCAGGGAGAGCTCGCCGAGCGTGCGGCCGTCGGCTTTGACCTGCTCGTTCAGGGGCTGTGTTTTCGGCTGCTCCAGGCGGAAGACGGCTTTGCGCGCCTGCTGGGTCGCCGTGCCTTCCTGCGGCCTCGGGATGCCGGGTTCGGGCGGACGAAGGGTGAAATCGGGCGGGAGACTCAGCGGCGCCCGGGAAATGACCCGGAATTCGTCGGGCGATTGCTTGTTCCAGCCCAACTGGTCCCGGACGCCTTCGCAAGCGGAAAGTGCCAGTATCAGACTAATCGCCCCGGCAATTCGGAGCCTCATCTCGCGCCTCATCGTTTCAACCCTCCCTCGCCGTCCATATCTTTATTTGCGTTGACTACTTTTTACTACGTCGACGCCCGCGGAACAAGCCGTCGAAGACGAGAAAAGCGACGCCCATGGTGATTGCGCTGTCGGCCAGGTTGAAGGCCGGCCAATGCCACGTGCCGAGGTGGAAGTCCAGGAAGTCCATGACCGCACCCAGGCGCACCCGGTCGACCACGTTGCCCATGGCGCCGCCCACGATGAGGCCGACCGCCAGCGCCAGGAACCGCTCGGGCTCGCGGTGCAGCCAATACAGCAGCGCCCCGCTGACCACGATGGCAAGCGCGCCGAGCACCCAGGGCTTCCAGGCCGTTTGCTCGCCGAACAGGCCGAAACTGACCCCGGTATTGTGGACCAGGACCAGGTTGAAGAATCCGGTCACCTCGATCGCCCGAGGCGGATCCATGACGAATTCCACGATCGCCCACTTGCTGGCTTGGTCCAAGACGAGCGCGACGGCCACGACCGCGAGCGCCAGGCGCAGCGCCGCGCCGCCCCGTCGATCGGACTGTTCGGTTTCGGCCGCACCGGCCTGTCGATCGGCGTTTCCCATCCCGGCCGTGCTCGGCTAGCCGGCCGGAACGCCCAGATGGCGCACGGCGTCGGCGCAGCGCCCGCAGAGGTCCGGCGCGAGGTCGTGCGCGCCCACGTCGGGCAGCACCATCCAGCAGCGCTGGCACTTCTCGCCCCGGGCCAGGCCGACCACGACGCCGACGCCGGCGACCTCCTCGATCGTGAAGGCCCCGTCCGGCGGTGCCCGCTCGACCACCGTGAGATCCGAGGTAATGGCGGCCTCCGCCAGGTCGATGCCGTCCAGCGCCTCGACCAGGTCCGGCCGCTCGATATAGACCGTGGGATGGGCCAGCAGGCTGGAGCCGATGCGCTTTTCGGCGCGCTCGATCTCCAGCGCGCCGGTCACCACCCGGCGTACCTCGCGCACCTTGGCCCATTTGGCGGCCAACGCCGGATCGTTCCACTCGGCCGGGATTTCCGGAAACAGGCGCAGGTGCACGCTTTCCGGCTCGGGCGCTCCGCGCGCCCACCAGGCCTCCTCGGCGGTGAAGCAGAGGATCGGCGCCAGCCAGGCGGTCAGGCAGCCGAAGATCTCGTCGAGCGCGGTGCGGCAGGCGCGTCGGCGCGGCGCATCCGGCCGATCGCAGTAGAGCGTGTCCTTGCGCACGTCGAAATAGAACGCCGAAAGGTCGATGGCGCAGAAATTGTGCAGGCCCTGATAGATGACGTGGAAGTCGAAATCGGCGCAGCCTTGGCGCACCAAGGCGTCGAGCCCGTGAAGCCGGTGCAGGATCCAACGCTCGAGCTCCGGCATCTCGTCCCGCGGCAGGCGCTCGGCCGGGTCGAAGCCGGCCAGGTTGCCGAGCAGGAAGCGCAGCGTGTTGCGCAGGCGGCGGTAGGCGTCGACCTGGTAGCGCAGGATCTCGGGTCCGATGCGCAGGTCCTCTTCGTAATCGGAGGCGACCACCCAGAGGCGAATAATATCGGCGCCGGACTTGTCGATGATTTCCTGCGGCGATATGCCCACGCCCCGCGATTTGGACATGGCGCGGCCCTTTTCGTCGAGCACGAAGCCGTGGGTCAGCACCGCCTCGTAGGGGGCCCGTCCGCGCGTACCACAGGATTCCAGGAGCGAGGAATGGAACCAGCCACGGTGTTGGTCCGAGCCTTCCAGGTAGAGCGCGGCCGGCCAGTCGAGGTTGGGCCGGGCCTCCAGCACGAAACTATGGGTCGAGCCGGATTCGAACCAGACTTCGACGATGTCGGTCACCTGCTCGAAATCCTCGGCCCGGTGGTCCTTGCCGAGGAAGCGTTGCGGATCGCTGGTGAACCAAGCGTCGGCACCCTCCGTCTCGAAGGCTTCGGCGACGCGATCGATCACCTTTTGGTCGCGCAGGGGCTCGCCTGTTTGCTTGTGCACAAAAACCGGGATCGGGACACCCCAGGTGCGCTGGCGCGACACGCACCAGTCGGGCCGCTGTTCGATCATGCTGTGGAGCCGCCTGCGGCCGGCGGCGGGCACGAAACGGGTCGCCTCGATCGCCTTGAGCGCCTTTTTGCGCAGGCCGTTCGTCTCCATCGAGATGAACCACTGCGGCGTGTTGCGAAAGATCAGCGGCGCCTTGGAGCGCCAGGAATGGGGATACTCATGACGCAACCGGCCCCGGCCCAGCAACGCGCCGTTGGCCTCCAGCGCATCGATCACGGCGTCGTTGGCGTCACCGTGCTTGCCCTCGGCCGTGTAGACCGTCTTGCCGGCGAACAACGGCACCTCGTCGGTAAAGCGGCCGTCGCCATCGACGGTCATGGGCATGGGCAGCCCATGTTTGATGCCAAGCTCGTAGTCGTCGGTGCCATGGCCCGGCGCGATGTGCACGAAGCCGGTGCCATCTTCGGCGCTCACGAAATCGCCGGGCAGCAGCGGGACCTCAAAGTCGTAGCCCTGTCCGCGCAACGGATGGGCACAGACCGTACCGGCCAAATCCACGCCTTTTAGACCGGCAATTACTCTGTGCTCCGTGATCCGCACCCGGGTCAGGGTCCGCTCGACGAGCGGCTTGGCCAGGACAAGAATCTCGCCCGGTTTCGCCCAGGCTTCCTCGCCCGTCGCGGCCACCTCAATCGCCACGTACTCCACATCCGCTCCATACGCCACGGCGCGGTTGCCAGGGATGGTCCAGGGTGTGGTGGTCCAGATTACAATGGAGGCGTTTTCGAGGCCGGGCTGGGACGCCTCTACCACGGGAAAGCGGGCCCAGATGGTGGTGGAGGTATGCTCGTGGTACTCGACCTCGGCATCGGCGAGCGCGGTCTTCTCGACCACCGACCAGAGCACCGGCTTGGAGCCGCGGTAGAGCCCGCCGTTGATCAGGAACTTGCCGATTTCGCGCGCGATTTGCGCCTCGGCGGCGAAGGTCATGGTGGTATAGGGTTCGCGCCAGTTGCCCTCGACACCCAGGCGCTGGAATTCCTCGGTCTGGATCTTGACCCATTTCTCGGCGAACTCACGGCACTCGCGCCGGAACTCGACCACCGGCACCGAATCCTTGTCCTGGCCGCGCTCGCGGTAGCCCTCCTCGATCTTCCATTCGATGGGCAGGCCGTGGCAGTCCCAGCCGGGCACGTAGTTGGCGTCCTTGCCCAGCATCTGCTGGGAGCGGTTGATCACGTCCTTGAGGATCTTGTTAAGCGCGTGGCCCATGTGGAGGTGGCCGTTGGCGTAGGGCGGGCCGTCGTGCAGGATGAACTTCTCGCGTCCCGCCGCGGCCTGGCGCAGACGGGAAAACAGGTCCATCTCGGCCCAGCGCTCGAGGATCTCCGGCTCGCGCTGGGGCAGCCCGGCGCGCATCGGAAAATCGGTGCGCGGCAGAATGATGGTGGACTTGTAATCGACGCTCATGGATCGATTGCGCTCATGGATCGATTGCTTTGGCTCGAACGCCGTGGGATCGAATGCCCGGTTGGTGGGCCGGGAAAATGTCATTGCTGGCAGCGACTGCGGCTTCGGCACCTCCGCCAGAACCAACCCGGCGATCGAACCGGAAATTGTCTTGCCCAAGCTTCAAGCCATGGTTGAGGGGGCGCGCCTGGCCACACGGGAATTGTGGTAATCGGTCCGCCCGTGGCCGCCAAACCCAGGGTGCTGTCGACGAGGCTCCCCAGGCGTGCTAATATCTGGGCTATCCAGAAGTGATTGGAGGGTGTGATGGACATCGGCGTTGCCATGATCATTTCCAGCAAGTCAATGGACGTGGCGGTTTTGGCACAGCGGGCGGAAGCCCTTGGCTTCGAGTCATTTTGGCTGCCGGAGCACCCGGTCGTTCCGGTAACCACCACTTCCAAATACGGAGGAACGCCCGATGGGTCCATTCCCCCGTTTATGATGGACATGGCCGACCCATTTATTTCCTTGGCCAGGGCGTCGGCTGTCACCGAAAAGATAAAGCTGGGCACCAGCATTTGCCTGGTGCCCGAGCACAACCCCATCGCCCAAGCCAAGCAGATTGCCACCCTGGACCGTTTGTCCAATGGCCGGTTCATCTTCGGCATCGGCGCAGGCTGGTTGAGGGAAGAAACCGAGATTATGGGCGGAGACTTCGAGCACCGCTGGGGCCAAACCCGTGAGGCCATCCTGGCCATGAAGGAGCTGTGGACCAAAGAGGAGTCCGAGTTCCACGGAAGGTTTTACGATTTCCCGCCGGTTAAGTGCTTTCCCAAGCCGGTGCAGACACCCCATCCCCCGGTCTTTCTAGGGGGCGACGCCGCCAACGTTTTCAAGCGGGTGGTAGCCTGGGGCGACGGTTGGATGCCGGTGCGAGCCGACGCAGAAAGGGTGAAGCAAGGCCGGGCCACCATGGACGAGCTGGCTGAAGCAGCGGGCCGTGACCCCAGCTCAATCCAGATAAGTGTCTACGGCGCACCGCAAGACCGGGACGAGATTGCCAAGTACGAGGATGCCGGCGCAAACCGGGCCATCGTCAACCTTGCCAGCACGCTGGAAGGGGAAGGATTGGCCGGCCTGGAACAGTTGGCCAAAAAGGTTCTCCCCTAACCGAATAATATTCAGCTTAAACAATTATTGCTATATCACCTATGAGCCATATAATGGGTGGTGACCTTTCGGACCAAGACCTTCTGATAAAACTCACGTCATGTCATTCTGAGTGAGCCTAGCGACCGAAGAATCT
>JACZWN010000286.1 GCA_022572105.1 Pseudomonadota bacterium
GTGCGCTCGACCCGCAGCTTCCAGCCCTGGAGACCGCACTCTATGCCGGCCAGTCAATATCCGACCTGGCCGAAGTGCTCCTCGTCACGCCCCCCACTCAGCGGCGTCATCCGGCCACCCTGCTGTCGTGTGAACTGCACGCCCTGCAATTCCACCAGATCGGATGCGCTCAGCGGCCGGACCGGCGCCCGGCAGGGGCCGACGGAGCGCCCCGAGAGGTTGGTCGCCGCCTTGACCGCGGCGTTGTAGACGTGGCTCCAGAAGAACAGGTTGGCCGGCAGCATGCGCCGCCACAGTTCGCGCGCTTCCAGAATCTCGCCCGCCGAGACCAGGTCGTAAAGCTGCACGCCTCCCTCGGCATGGCGTTGACCGCACCCCAGACGCAGCCCGCGCAGCCGGCCAGCAGGCCGTAGAAGGCGAGCGGATCGGCGCCGTTGAAGACCGTCCCGCCGGTGCTCAGCAGCTGCTGGAGGCGCACCAGGTCGCCGGTGCTGTCCTTGATATAACAAAGGGTATCGATCTCGAGCAGGCGGCTGAAGAACGCCGGCGTGATGTCGATACCGCTATGGACCGGGATGTTGTAGGCCATGATCGGCGTCGTGACCGCGCCGGCGATGGCCGCGTAGTGGTCGTAGACGCCGTCCAGGTCCGGCCCTCCTCAAAGTAGGGCGGCAGGACCAGCAGGGCGTCCGCGCCCAGGCCCTCGGCGTGGCCGGCAAGCACGGCCGGCTAGTACGACCGGAGCAAACCCACCAATCGGCCCTGGATCTTGACCCGCTCGGGCGGGAAGATGCGGGTCTCGTAGCTGGAGTTCGCCGGCTCGAGCGCGATCGCGCCGCCCTTGCGCCGGACGCGCTTCAGGGTCGCCTCCTCGTTGTCGATCAGCGCCACCACGATGGCCCCGTTCTCGACCGTGTCGGTGCGCTCGATGATGATGGTGTCGCCTTCGTAGATGCCCGCATCGATCATGGAATCGCCGTCCACCTCGAGCGCGTAATGCTCGCCCGAGCCGAGCATCGAGACCGGCACGTCGACGAAGTTGTCGTAATCGCGCAAGGCCTCGATCGGGGTGCCGGCGGCGATGCGGCCGTAGAGCGGCAGTTGCAGGGCGTCGCTCTCGGCCGCGGCGCGCGCGCCGGGAAGCGCGCCACTGAAGTCGCCCTCGATGACCCGCGGCGCAAAGCCCGGGGCGCTCCCAGGGGTGCTCCTGGGCGCGCCGGCGGGGGCCGCCGCCGGTGCCAGATCCTCGGGCAGGCGCAGCACCTCGACCGCGCGGGCGCGGTGCGGCAGGCGGTGGATGAAGCCGCGCTCCACCAGCGCCGTGATCAGGCGGTGGATGCCCGACTTCGACTTCAAGCCGAGCGCGTCCTTCATCTCGTCGAACGAGGGCGACACCCCCTGCTCGCCGAGATGGCGGTGAATGAAGAGCAGCAATTCGTGCTGTTTGCGTGTCAGCATGGCGCTTCTAGTCCCCCGAACGGGTTGCACCCACAAGATATAGAACAAAACAAAAACGTCACCACATGTTCTAGTTTGGTTCCGGTCCGCCGTCAAGCGCTCATCTTGAGCGGAAATCCGAATTCCCGGCCGGCGCCGGAGAGCGGCCCGGTCAGATGCCCAGCACGCCGCCGGAAAGCGGCACGATTTCAACGACTTCGCCGGCCTTGGCCGGGGCGGCCAGGGGCCCGCGCACGATCAGGCAGTCGGCCTGGGCCAGCGTCGCCAGCATGGAGCTGTCCTGGTGCGCGAAGGGCACGGCCCGGCGCCGGCCCGCCGAATCGACCTCGATTCGGGCGCGCAGGTAGTCCTGGCGCCGGTCGTTGGCGCCGAGATCCGCGCCCAGGATGGCGGTCTCGGGCGCCTGGTCCCCGGCCTTTCGCCCGAGCATGACCTCGATCGCCGGGCGCAGGAACAGGGTCGCGCAGACCAGGCTCGAGACTGGATTGCCGGGCAGGCCGAGGATCGGCGTTTCGCCGATGCGCCCGAACAGGAGCGGCTTGCCCGGGCGCATGGCGATGCGCCAGAAATCGAGTTCCAGGCCCTTCCGGTCCAAGGCGTCGCGGATCAGGTCGTGCTCGCCGACCGAGACCCCGCCGGTGGTCACCAGGAGGTCGGCGCCGCGCGCGCCCTCGACCAGGGTCTCGAGGGCGGCGGCATCGTCGGGCGCGATGCCCAGGTGGATCGCCTGGCCGCCGCAGGCCTGGACGAAGGCGGCCAGCGAGAAGCCGTTGGAGCTGACGATCTGGTACGGCCCGCGCGGGTCGCCGGGCAGCACCACCTCGTCGCCGGTCGCCAGCAGCGCCACGCGCGGGCGCCGGTGCACGCGCAGCCAGGGGCGGTCCATGGCCGCGGCCAGGCC
>JACZWN010000135.1 GCA_022572105.1 Pseudomonadota bacterium
CCGAGACCACACCCGAGACCGGCCCGGCCCCGCCGGAGGCCCCCCAGACCGCCGAGGCCCCCCAGACCGCCGAGGCCGAGGCACCGCCGGTGATTCCGGAACCGAAGGCCGCGCCGGAGCCGCCGGCGATCCCGGAACCCGAAATCGAGCCCGAGCCCGAACCCCGGATCGCCGAGGCCGAGGCGCCGCCGCCGGAACCCAAAACCGCGCCCGAGCCCGAACCCGAGACGGCCCCGGCCGCGCCCGCGCCACCGCCTGCGCCATCGGAGACGGCGAAAGCGCCGAAAGCCACCAAGCCGGGCGCCGAGCAGCTGGCCGCCCTGCCCCGGGCCGTGCCGCCGGATCCCAATCTACCCTGGCGGCGCAACCGCCAGCCGTTCGACGAAACCGACTCGCGCCCGCGCGTCGCCGTCGTGCTGACCGGCCTGGGATTGGCGAGCACGGTGACCGAGGCCGCGATCAAAGAGCTTCCGCCCGGCATAACGCTCTCGTTCACGCCCTATTCGCGCAAGCTCAACCAGTGGGTCGCGCTGGCCCGGGTCAACGGCCACGAGGTCCTGCTGGACCTGCCCATGGAGCCGACCACCTATCCCGACGACGACCCGGGCCCGCAGGCCCTGCTCACGGCGCTGTCGTCGCGGCAGAACCTGGACCGCCTGTATTGGACATTGGATCGGGTCACCGGCTACGTCGGGGTGGCGACCACCATGGGCTCGCGCTTCGCCGCCTCGGAAAAGCACATGACCCCGATCCTGAAGGCGCTGAAGGACCGCGGCCTTCTGTTTCTCGACAGCCGGGCGAGCGACGACAGCGTGGCCGCCCGCCTGGCCGGTGAAATCGGGGTGCCGCGCGCGATCAACGACCGTCCGCTCGACTGGGCGCAGGCGAGCCGGGTCGCGATCGATGCGCGCCTGGTTCAGCTCGAGAACGTGGCGCGCAGCGAGGGCTTCGCGGTGGCCATGGGCCGGCCCTACCCGGTGACCATCGAGCGCCTGCGCAAATGGGCCAAAGGGTTGAAGGCGCGCGGCCTGGTGCTGGCGCCGATCAGCGCCGTGGCCGACCGCCAATCGCTGCGCAGGACCGCCCGCCGCGAAGCCCCGACCGAATGAGCCCGGCGGAGATCGCGCGCCTGCCCTACCGGCCGGGTATCGGCGTCATGCTGCTCGACCGCGCGGGCCGGGTCTTCGTCGCCCAGCGCATCGATATGCCGAGCGAAGCCTGGCAGATGCCCCAAGGCGGCATCGACGAAGGCGAGAGCCCGCGCCAAGCGGTATTGCGCGAACTGCGCGAGGAGACGGGCACCGCCAAGGCGGAGATCATCGCCGAAGCCCGCGGCTGGATCCGCTACGACTTTCCGGCCGAGCTGGTGCCCAAGCTCTGGGGCGGGCGCTTTCGCGGCCAGGAGCAGAAGTGGTTCGCCCTGCGCTTTCTGGGAACCGACGCCGACATCGACATCGCGACCGAGGAGCCGGAGTTCCGCGCCTGGCGCTGGGCCGATCTGGCCGAATTGCCCAACCTCATCGTGCCCTTCAAGCGGCGCCTGTACGAGGACCTGGTCGCGGAGTTCGGCCACCTGGCCGCGGGCTTGCGCGACGAATAGCCTGGGCGGTCGGTATAAGCGCCGGAGTCGTCAGCATCCCCTCCGCTGTGCTACCCTTTTCGGCAAGACGGGACCGGGCCGAAGTCAAGCCAACGAAGGGGTGGCGGTCATGACCGGGATTACGCAACGGCTGGCGACGTTTGCGGCGGATCTGCGCTACCAGGATCTGCCCGCCGAAGTGGTCGAACGGACCAAGCGCCTGCTCCTCGACATCACGGGCATCATGATCCGCGCCCGGCACGACGCCGAATCGTCGCCCAGTCTGGTCGCGGCGGTGGAACGCCTCGGTCTCGCCTCCGGGCCCTGCTCGGTTCCAGGCGACCGGCGCACCTACGCCCCGACGGCCGCGGCGTTGATCAACGGAACCCTCGCCCATTCGCTCGATTTCGACGACACCCACGCGCAGAGCTCGCTGCACTCCTCCGCGCCCATCGTGCCGGCCGCGCTCGCCGCTGCCGAGATGGGGAACGCCTCGGGCAAGGACCTGATCGCCGCCGTCGTCGCCGGCTATGAAATCCAGATCCGGCTGGGCCTGGCGCTCGACCCCTCGGACCATTACGACCGGGGGTTCCACCCGACCGCCACCTGCGGCGTCTTCGGCGCCGCCGCCGCCGCCGGCAAGCTCATGGGCATGGACGCGGACGGTATCCAGAACGCCTTCGGCATCGCCCTCTCCCAGGCCGCCGGCTCCATGCAGTTCCTGGCCGACGGCGCCTGGACCAAGCGCTCGCACGTGGGACAGGCGGCCCAGAACGGCCTGATCTGCGCGGCCATGGCCGCCGAAGGCTTCCGCGGCGTGCGCGAAGCCTTCGAGGGCCGCGCCGGGTTCTTCGCCGCCTACGCGCCCAATCCGGACCCGGACAAGGCGGTCGCCGGCCTGGGCCGGACCTGGGAGACGCTGCGTCTCGCGGTCAAGCCCTATCCGTCCTGCCGCTACAGCCACGCGGCCATGGACGGCCTGATCGCGCTCAAGCGCGCGCACGGCACCCAGGCCGAGGACGTGGAGGAGATCGAGATCGGATTGCCCGAGACCGGCTGGAAGATCATCGGCGACCCCGAGGCCGACAAACGCAACCCGAAAAGCGTCGTCGAGGGCCAGTTCTCGATGCCGTTCTGCGCCGCGGTCGCGCTGCGCGAAGGCGGCATGGCTTGGGACGACTACGCCAAGCATATCGGCGACGAGGACACCCTGGCCCTCAGCCGGCGAGTGCGGACCGTCGTCGACGCGCGCGCCGAAGCCGAGTTTCCGGAGAACATGAGCGGCACCGTGCGGATCCGCACCGCAAAGGGCGATCTCGAGACCTTCGTCGCAGTCCCCAAGGGCGAACCGGCCAACTTCCTGACCGACGAGGAGTTCCGCACCAAGTTCGACGGGCTGTGCCGGCCCTATCTGGGCGGCGACCGCCGCGACCGCCTGGCCGAGGCCCTGCTATCGCTCGAGCGGGCCAACAGCGTTCACGCGGTGATGGCGCTCAGCCAAATCCGGGACGGCTAGCCGTGGTCGTCAAACACAGGGAAGTGGAGCCCGGGCGATACCGGGAATCCTTCGGGCGCTATCTGGAGGATTTCACGGTCGGCGACGTTTACGAGCACCGGCCCGGGCGCAGCATCACCGAAACCGACAACACTTGGTTCACGCTCATCACCATGAACCAGAACCCCCTGCATTTCGACAAGGAGTACGCGGCCAAGAGCGAGTTCGGCCAGCCGCTGGTCAACAGCTGCCTGACGCTGTCCATCGTCGTCGGCATGAGCGTTTCCGATCTCAGCCAGAAGGCGATCGCCAATCTGGGCTGGGACAAGATCCAGCTCACGGCGCCGGTATTCGTCGGCGATACCATCTACGCCGAATCGGAGGTCCTGGCCGTGCGCGAATCCAAGTCGCGGCCAAATCGGGGCATCGTCACCGTGCGGACTACCGGCAAGAAGGCGGATGGAACGGTCTTCATGACCTATGAACGCACCATGATGATTCCGAGGCGCGGCCACGGCGTCGACGACCCAGCGGATTATTGAGCATGTATTCCGATAACGCCCCAGACACCGACGACGAGGCCCTGATCCTCGATAGCATCGACCGCTTCCTGGAACGCGACGTCAAACCCTACGCCCACGACCTCGAGGCGCGCGACGAATACCCGCGCGAGATCGCCGACAAGCTGGCCGATCTCGGACTCTACGGCGCCACCATTTCGCCCGAGCACGGCGGGCTCGGGCTTTCCGCCGCGACCTACGCCAAGATCGTGGAGCGGATCTCGGCGGTCTGGATGTCGGTGTCCGGCATCTTCAACTCCCACCTGATCATGGCGGCCGCGGTCGAGCGCTTCGGCAGCGACCAGATGAAGGGCGAATTCCTGCCGCGCTTCGCCTCGGGCGCGCTCAGGGGCGCCATCGCGCTTACCGAACCGGACTGCGGCACCGATCTCCAGGCCATCCGCACCCGGGCCAGGCGCGACGGCGACGACTACGTGATCGACGGCTCGAAGATGTGGATCACCAATTCGCTGGAAGGGCAGATCCTGGCGGTGCTGGTCAAGACCGACCCCGACACCGACCCGCCGCACAAGGGCATGAGTCTCCTCCTGGTCGAGAAGGAGCGGGGCTACAAGGCCCGCAAGCTCGACAAGCTGGGATACCGGGGCATCGATACCGCCGAGCTCCAGTTCGACGGCGTGCGCGTGCCGGCGGCGAACCTGATCGGCGAGGAGGGCCGCGGCCTGCAGCAAATCCTCAACGGACTCGAGCTGGGGCGCATCAACGTCGCCGCCCGCGGGGTCGGGCTGGCGCGCGTCTGCCTGGAGGAATCCCTCGCCTACGCGCAAACCCGCAAGACCTTCGGCAAGCCCATCTGCCAACACCAGACGATCCAGATCAAGCTCGCCGACATGGCGACCCGGGTCGAGGCCGCGCGCCTGCTGGTCGACCGGGCCGCCCAGGCCTACGACGCGGGCCGGCGCTGCGACTTGGAGGCGGGGATGGCCAAGCTGTTCGCGACCGAGGCGGCGCTGGAGAACTCCATCGAGGCCATGCGCATCCATGGCGCCTACGGCTATTCCAAGGAGTTCAACATCGAGCGCTACTACCGCGACGCACCGCTTCTGGCCATCGGCGAGGGCACCAACGAGCTGCAAAGGATCATCATCGCGCGCCAACTGGTGGAGCGGAACCCGGTTTGACCAGCACCCCCGCCATGCTTCCTCTCGAGGGCCTTCGGGTCCTGGCCGTGGAGCAGTACGGCGCCGGTCCTTTCGGCACCATGTTCCTGGCCGACCAGGGCGCCGAGGTCATCAAGATCGAGAACCCCAACGCCGGCGGCGATTTCGCCCGCGGCATCGGACCCTATTTCTTCACGCCCGAGGATTCGGAGTTCTTCCACGCCTATAACCGCAACAAGAAGAGCTTGACGCTCGATCTGAGCACGGACCAGGGCCGGGCCGTGTTCCACGACCTGGTCGCGACCGCCGATGCCGTGGCCTCGAACCTGCGCGGCGACGTGCCGGCGAAGCTGGGACTCACCTACGACGCGCTCGAGGCCGTCAACCCAAAGCTGATCTGCGCCCATCTCTCCGCCTATGGCCGCACCGGCCCGCGCGCCCATTGGCCGGGCTTCGACTACCTGATGCAGGCCGAGGCCGGCTACTTCTCGCTGACCGGCGAGCCGGGCGCGCCGCCGGCGCGCTTCGGTCTCTCCGTGGTCGACCAGATGACCGGCCTGGCGCTCGCCTATGCGCTGCTCGCCGGCGTGATCGGCGCCCGCCAGACCGGCCGCGGCCGCGACCTCGATGTCAGCCTGTTCGATATCGCGCTCGCCAACACCGCCTATTGCGCCATCTGGTACCTGAACGAGGGCCACGTGCAGGGGCGCCTGCCGCGTTCGGCGCACCCCTCGCTGACCCCCTGTCAACTGTACCGCACCGCCGACGGCTGGATTTTCATCATGTGCAACAAGGAGAAGTTCTGGCCCGAGCTCTGTGCGGCCGTGGGGCGCGGCGACTGGGCCGAGGACCCTCGGTTTGCGAACTTCGAGGCGCGGCTCGAGCGGCGCGGCTTGATCGAGGAATTGCTGGACGAGGCACTGGGCGAGAAGCCGACCGCCGAGTGGCTGGACATCTTCGCCGGGAAGATCCCGGCGGCGCCGATCAATGGTATCGACCAGGCCCTGGACAATCCCCTGGTCGTGGACGGCGGGCGCATCCAGACCCTGCACCTTCCCGGCCATGGTGAGTACCGGATGCTGCGGTCACCGATCCGCTGTAGCGGCGCCGAGGCCCCCGCCAACCCGGCGCCCGGACTGGGCCAGCACACCGACGAGCTGCTCCGGGACCTCGGCTACGACGACGCGAAACTCGATCGGCTCCGGCGGGCCAAGGCGATCTAGGCGGATTTCCCGCCTTGGATCACCCGCCCTCGCGCGGCCCCCTCGGCGGCCGGGCTGCCGCGGATCGCCCGGCCGTCATATCCAGCGCCGCACCGAAGCCTTGTAGCGCAGGTACTCGTCGCCGAACTTGCGCTCCAGGTAGCGCTCCTCGCGGGCGATGACGCCGAAGTGCATGACCAGGATTAGCGGCCCCAGCAGCACCGCCACCCAGCCCGCGTCGGCCATGACCCCGACCCCCAGGTAGATGGCGGTAAGCCCCAGATAGAT
This sequence comes from Pseudomonadota bacterium, assembly GCA_022572105.1. Taxonomy (GTDB): domain Bacteria; phylum Pseudomonadota; class Alphaproteobacteria; order Kiloniellales; family J153; genus JACZWN01. Next base: position 6,246 of record JACZWN010000135.1, read on the forward strand.
CGGATTGCGCGAGACGCCGTACAGGCCGTCGCTGAGGATGGTGGTCGCCGGCTCGTGGGTGCGGAAGCTGGTGCCGGCGGCCTTGAAGCGCCGGACCGCGGCGACAACCACGAGCACGCCGAGCCCGATCAGCGTCCCGCCCAGGGCGGACTGCGCGGCTTCGGGCAGGACCGCCACCGGCCACAGCCGGTCCAGCCCGAGTCCGAGCAGAAGGAATCCCAGGTAGATGAGCGGCGGCTTGGCGATGACCCCCGGGCAGTCGTTTTCCTTCGCGGTCATATTTCGGTCCTTGGTATCAAAGTCCGGTCTCGGCGAAGCGCTTCTGGCGCGACCGCAGAAGCCAGTTGGCGCCGCGCGTGGTCCAGCGCGCCAGGCGGCTCCGCGGCGACAGACCGACCACCCTGAAGGTCATGGCGACGCTGCGTTGGACGTCCGAGGGCCGGAAGTAGCTGAAGGTCCGGGCCGCGTAGGCGCGCGCCCAGCGCTTGCGGTCGTAGGGCTCGTCCTCGCGGCCGTTGGCCGCGTAGTAGGCGTAGGCGAGTTCGTCGTCCTCGCTCTCGTTGAGCCGGCCGAGCGCCACCGCGAGCCGGCGCAGCTTGGAGATCCGCTCGATCTCCAGGTAGCGCGTCATCTGCGTGTAGAACAGCTTGTAATGGCGGAACTCGTCGGCCGCGACATAGCGGCAGATCTGCTTAAGCACCGGCTCCTCGGTCGCCGCGCCGAGCGCCGAATAGTTCGAGGAGGTGCCCACCTCGACGACGCAGCGCGCGACCAGTTCGCCGGTGCGCGAGCCGCGCACCGAGGTCGTCACGTCGAGCGGCAGGCGGAATCCCTCCGTGAAGCGCTTGAAAGCGCGCGCGAAGTCGAACGAGGGATCGGCCATATGCGCCCAACGCCCGAGCGCCTGGCCATGCTGCACCTCTTCCTCGGCCCAGATTCTCGCCGCCGCCTGGAAGTCCGGATCGTCCGAGAACACGTTGCACAGGTAGGTCGCGTAATCGGCGCCGTTGTACTCGACCAGGCTCGCGGCCTTGACGATCTTGACGATCCCGGGGTCCAGCTTCGAGCCGTCGAAGCGGTCCCAATGGATATCGTCCAACGTCCAGCGCTTGCCGGTCTCGAGTCCCGCCCGGGTCCGCCCTGACATTGTCAACGCTGCCACACTTTCTCCCCGTCGATCGACGAGTCAGGTTGCCGATCGGAACCGGTCCCATGACGCCCGGCGTGGCCGATGCACCGTGCCGTGGAGGCCCGGAACATCGGTGGATTCCGACCTAACTTCCGGTAATTCTAAGAATTTCCTCGCAGACGGCGATCTGCTTATCGGCCTCCCGCCGCTCGTCGTCGGTCTCGGCGTCCGCCAGGTCCTCGCGCGCGTCCTTGAGGGTCTGCTCGGCCGCGGCGCGGTCCAGCTCGTCCACGGCCACGGCCCGATCCGCGAGCACCGTGCAGCGCGCCGCCGTCACCTCGGCGAAGCCGCCGGCCACGAACATGCGCTCGACGATCTCGTTGCCCTGGTAGACATTGACGACGCCTGGGCGAACGGTCGAGACCATCGGCGTATGCCCCGGCAACACGCCGAAATCGCCCTCGGTCCCGGGGACGACCACCATGTCGACGCCCCGGGAGATGACCAGGCGCTCCGGCGTCACCAGTTCGAATTCGACCCGTTCCTCGGCCATGCCGCTTGCTTTCCGTCGTTACCGCTATTCGCGCGCCCGCGTCCCGGTATTAGGCGGCCTCGGCCGCCATCTCGCGCGCCTTCTCGACCGCCTCCTCGATGGTGCCGACCATGTAGAAGGCGGCCTCGGGCAGATGATCGTACTCGCCCTCGACGATCCCCTTGAAGCCGCGGATGGTGTCTTCCAGCGCGACCAGGACGCCCGGTTTGCCGGTGAACACCTCGGCGACGAAGAACGGCTGCGACAGGAAACGCTGGATCTTGCGCGCCCGCGCCACGGTCAGCTTATCCTCCTCGGAAAGCTCGTCCATGCCCAGGATCGCGATGATGTCCTGCAGCGACTTGTACTGCTGGAGAACCTTCTGGACCGCGCGCGCGACGTTGTAGTGCTCCTCGCCGACGATGCGCGGATCGAGGATCCGGCTCGTCGAGTCGAGCGGGTCGACCGCGGGATAGATGCCGAGTTCGGCGATCTGGCGCGACAGCACGGTGGTGGCGTCCAGATGGGCGAACGAGGTCGCCGGCGCCGGATCGGTCAGGTCGTCGGCCGGCACGTAGATCGCCTGCACCGAGGTGATCGAGCCCTTCTTGGTCGAGGTGATGCGCTCCTGCAACTCGCCCATTTCGGTGGCCAGCGTCGGCTGATAGCCGACCGCGGACGGCATCCGGCCCAACAGCGCCGAGACCTCCGAGCCCGCCTGGGTGAAGCGGAAAATGTTGTCGATGAACAAGAGGACGTCCTGGCCCTCCTCGTCGCGGAAGTATTCGGCCAGCGTCAGCCCGCTCAGGCCCACGCGGGCGCGGGCGCCGGGCGGCTCGTTCATCTGGCCGTAGACGAGCGCCGCCTTGGAGCCATCGCCGTCGAGGTCGATGACCCCCGATTCGATCATCTCGTGATAGAGATCGTTGCCCTCGCGCGTGCGCTCGCCGACGCCGGCGAACACCGAGTAGCCGCCGTGCGCCTTGGCGATGTTGTTGATCAGCTCCATGATGATCACGGTCTTGCCGACGCCGGCGCCACCGAACAGGCCGATCTTGCCGCCGCGCACGTAGGGCGCCAGCAGGTCGACGACCTTGATGCCGGTGACCAGGATATCGGTCTCGGTCGACTGTTCGACGTATGCGGGCGCGGGCCGGTGGATCGGCAGACGCATCTCGGTCTCCACGGGCCCGCGCTCGTCGACCGGTTCGCCGATCACGTTGAGAATGCGTCCCAGGGTCTTTGGGCCGACCGGCATGGTGATCGGGCTGCCGGTGTCGACCACCTCCTGGCCGCGCACCATACCCTCGGTGGTGTCCATGGCGATGGTGCGCACGGTGTTCTCGCCCAGGTGCTGGGCGACCTCCAGCACCAGGCGGTTGCCGTGGTTGTCGGTCTCGAGCGCGTTCAGGATCGCCGGCAGATCGCCGTCGAAGTGGACGTCGATCACCGCACCCAGTACCTGCGTGACCTTGCCGACAAGGTTCTTGCCCATCGATTTCGCTCCCTCGTCTTTTGTTTCGTTCCGGCCGCGGGGTCCCGTCCTACAGGGCCTCCGCGCCGGAGATGATTTCGATCAGTTCCGTGGTGATGACCGCCTGACGCGTCCGGTTGTAGGTCAGCGTCAGCTTGTCGATCATCTC
>JACZWN010000136.1 GCA_022572105.1 Pseudomonadota bacterium
CCGCGCTCGGCCGCCGCCTCCGCGATGCGCTCGATGAGCGGCCGCAGCGTCTCGGCGATCGCCGCCGGCGTCCAGGCCGCGAGCTGGCCGAGCGCCGCCACCGCCATGGGCAGGTGGATGGGGTTGAACACCTCGCCCATATCGTAGCGCCGCGCCCCGGGAGTGCGGGCCTCGGGATAGACGACGGGGCCCTCCACGGCGGCGGCGTTCAGGTGGTTGTACATGTGCCCCTCCAGGCTCCGGCCGTCCTGACGCTCGGGCGCGGCGTAGAGGAAGGCCAGCGTATAGGGGCAGAGCAGCCATTTGTAGGCGGCGGCGATCAGGAAGTCGGGCCGGACGCGGCCCACGTCGAGGGGCATGGCGCCGGCGGTCTGGGTCGCGTCGAGCACCAGCGCGGTGCCGGTCTCGCGGCAGCGTGCGCCGATGGCTTCGGCATCCAGCGCCGCGCCGTCGGTCCAACGGCAGGTAGGCAGCGCGGCGACCGCGGTTTCGGGCCGAATGCACTCGAGCACGGCGGCGGTCCAGTCGCAGTCAGCCGGTTCCGGCACCGTCTCGATGCGGGCGCCGGTATCCCGTGCGCGCTCGCGCCAGGCGTAAAAGTGGGACGGGAAGGGCTCTTGGGGCATCAGGATGCTCTGGCCCGGCCCGACCGGCAGGTTGATCGCCGCGGTCCCGATGCCGTAGCTGGCGGCGGGCACGATGGCGACGTCGCCGGGCTCGGCCCCGATCAGACCGGCGAACAGGGCCCGCACCTCCTCCGCCTCGCCCGGCGCGATCATGGTGTCGTAATCCCAGGGATACACCTTGCGCCGGACGCCGGCCTCGCCCGCGGCGCTCGACGCCCTGAGCAGCGGCGACCTGGAGGCGCAGTTGAGGAAGGCGACCCCCTCGGGAATGTCGAAAAGGCCGCGCTGGTTGTCGATCATCGCTCTACCGTCCGCCGACTTTTATCCCAAGGACCGCTGATATCATTCGAGCCGTTTGCATGAAACAAAAACCGACCGCGGCCAAGGGGGGCCGCGGGGCAGCCTCCTCGCCGATCCCTATTTTTCGTTATCAGCGGACCTTGCGCTGGAAGAGCGGAGTCACTCGGCCGCGGTCTTTTTCTCGCCGTCCTTGAGGGCGAGGTAGACCTGGTGGGCCGCCTCGGGCGCGGCGTTCTCGTGCACCACCTTGCGCACCGCCTGGATCATGGCCCGCGGGCACTCGGACTGGAAGATGTTGCGCCCCATGTCGACGCCGGCCGCACCCTGCCGGACCGCGTCGTGGGCCAGGCGCAGCGCGTCGAGCTCGGGCAGTTTCTTGCCGCCGGCCATGACGATGGGGACCGGACAGCCCGCGGTCACCGTGTCGAAGCCGTCGGGCACGTAATAGGTCTTCACGAAGGTCGCGCCGAGCTCGGCGCAGATGCGCGTCGCCAGGCGGATGTAGCGCGCGTCGCGCACCATCTCCTTGCCGACGGCGGTCACCGCGAGCGTGGCGATGCCGGCGCGGTTGCCCATGTCGACCAGGCGGGTCAGGTTGTGGATCGACTTGGTCTCGTATTCGCCGCCGACGAACACCTGCACGGCGAGCGCGCTCGCGTTGAGGCGCACGGCCTCGTCGATGCCGATCGCGAGTTCCTCGTCGGAGAGCTCCTTGAGAATGCTGGGCCCGCCGCTCGCCCGCAGCACGATGCCGCCCCGGTAGGTCGGCGGGATGCAGCTGCGCAGGATGCCCCGGGTCAGCATCAGCGCGTCGGCATAGGGGGCGAGCGGGACGATGTTGAGATCGATGCGCTCGAGGCCGGTCGTCGGGCCCTGAAAGTAGCCGTGGTCGAAAGCCAGCATCACGGCGCGCCCGGAATCGGGGTCGAAGATTTGGGCGAGACGGTTCTTCATCCCCCAGTCGAGATTGTTCGAACCCTTCAGGAAATAGCCCTCGGTGCTCGCGGGGACGTCGGTATGGAATTGCTTCGCGGCGGCGCTGTCGGCTTCGGGCATGGGCGCACCTCGTTTCGCGATCCGGCGTGGAATTTCGCGCCAATCTATCACGGCCAATGCGTCCGGTGAACCAAAAGAGCGGCGCTATTTGGAGCGCTCGCGAACGCGATCCCCACGCCGCGCATCGATGGGCCGACCATCCCGCCGGGCGGTTTCGGCCGCCCCTGAACTCCTGGTAGGATCATCGATCCAAGGCGTGACGAGGCGCGGGCAATCATGGGGTCCGGGGAGGCAGCGCAGATCCTGGTCGAGCGCGAGCGGCGCGAGGCCGGCGTCGTCGCGCGCCTGACGGTCGACAACCAGGCCAAGCTCAACGTCCTCGACAGCCGGTTGACGGACGCGTTGCGCCGGGCGGTCGAAGGCCTGGCGGGCGAGGCGGAGCTGCGCGCCGTGGTGCTGACCGGCGCCGGCGGCCGCGCCTTCATCGGCGGCGCCGACATCCGCGAGCTGGCCGAACTCACCCCGGCCACGGCGCGGAGCTTCATCACCGGCCTGCACGAACTCTGCGCCGCGCTTCAAGCCCTGCCGGTGCCGGTGATCGCGCGCATCCAGGGATATTGTCTGGGCGCCGGGCTCGAGATCGCGGCGTCTTGCGACCTGCGGGCGGCCACGCAGGACGCGCGCTTTGCCATGCCCGAGGTGCGCGTCGGCATCCCTTCGGTGATCGAGGCGGCGCTCTTGCCGCGCCTGGTTGGCATGGGCCGGGCGCGGGAACTGGTGCTGACCGGCGCCTCCATCGACGCCGCCGAGGCGCTCGCCATCGGCCTGGTCGAGCGCGTCGTGCCGGCGGAGCGCCTGGACGCGGCCGTGGACGATTGGCTCGCCTCCATCCTGGCCGCCGGCCCGCGCGCGCTGGCGGCCCAGAAGGCGCTCATACGCCAGTGGCAGGACCTGCCGCTCGACGAGGCCATCGCCAAGAGCGTGGACGCCTTCGCCGAGGCCTACGAGAGCGACGAGCCACGGCGCCTGATGCGCGCCTTCCTGGAGCGCCGGCGATAGGTCTACCTCCGCTCACATGGCGCTGATGCCGCCGTCGATGACCAGCTCGGCGCCGGTCATGAAGCTGGACTCGTCCGAGGCCAGGTAGAGCACCCCGTAGGCCACGTCGTCGGGCTCGCCGATGCGCCCCATGGGGATCTGGCGCGCGAGCTTGGCGTAGGCCTTCTCTGCGCCCAAGCGTTCGACCAGGGGATCGAGGATCGCCGTGCGCACGAAGCTCGGGTGCACCGAGTTGCAGCGGATGTCGTAGCCCTGCTTGGCGCAATGCAAGGCGACCGACTTGGTCAGGTGCCGGACCGCGGCCTTGGCCGAGTTGTAGGCCGCCATGTTGTGCCCGGCGATGATCCCGGCAATCGACGAGATGTTGATGATGGAGCCGCCGCCCGCGGTATGAATGTGCGCAATCGCGTACTTGCAACCCAGGAACACGCCGTCGAGGTCGACCGCGTGCACCCGCCGCCAGGTGGCGAGGTCGGTGTCCTCGACGCTGCCGCCCTCGGCGATGCCGGCGTTGTTGACGAGCACGTGGAGCCCGCCGAAGGCCGCCACCGTGGCCTCGAGCGCCGCGGTCCAGGCCGCAAAGGCTTGGCCCGGGGTCGAATTTTTGGCACACAGGGGCGCCGCCGGCTCCCGAAGGTTCGACAGGCCATGGCGGCGGGAAACCGGGACTGGGCGATATGAGCGACGCCGATAGCGCGGCCGCCGCAGAGGTTGGTGAGGGCGCGCGGGATTTCATCCGCGACATCGTGCGCGCGGACCTGGCCGCCGGGCGCAGCGAGTCCGTGGTCACCCGCTTCCCGCCCGAGCCCAACGGCTACCTGCACATCGGCCACGCCAAGTCCATGTGCCTCAATTTCGGCGTCGCCCGGGAGTCCGGCGGCCGCTGCCACCTGCGCTTCGACGACACCAACCCGGTCAAGGAGGAGCACGAGTACATCGAGGCCATCGAGGCGGACGTGCGCTGGATGGGCTTCGACTGGGGCGCGCACCTGTATCACGCCTCCGACCACTTCGAGACCCTCTACGCCTGGGCCGAGCACCTGATTCAGGCGGGCTTGGCCTACGTCGACGACCTCTCGGCCGAGGCGATCCGTGAATACCGCGGCACGCTGACCGAGCCGGGCAAGGACAGCCCCTACCGCGAGCGCCCGGCCGAGGAGAGCCTGGATCTCTTCCGGCGCATGCGCGCGGGCGAGTTCCCCGACGGCGCCCGGGTGCTGCGCGCCCGGATCGACATGGCGTCCGGCAACATGAACCTGCGCGACCCGGTGATCTACCGCATCCTGCACGCGCGCCATCCGCGCACGGGCGACGCCTGGTGCATCTACCCGACCTACGACTTCGCCCACGGCCAGTCGGACGCCATCGAGGGCGTGACCCATTCGCTGTGCACCCTCGAGTTCGAGGACCACCGGCCGCTCTACGACTGGCTGATCGCGAACCTGCCGGTGCCCACGGTGCCCAGGCAGTACGAGTTCGCGCGCCTCAACCTGGCCTACACGGTGCTGTCCAAGCGCCGCCTCATCCAGCTGGTCGAGGAGGGCCATGTGAGCGGCTGGGACGACCCGCGCATGCCGACGCTCCGCGGGCTGCGCCGGCGCGGCTTTCCGCCCGCCGCGATCCGCGATTTCTGCAAGCGCATCGGCATCGCCAAGGCCGACAACCTGGTCGAGGTGGCGCTCTTGGAGCACTGCGCGCGCGAGCTCCTGAACAAGACCGCCGCGCGGCGCATGGCGGTGCTCCGGCCGCTCAAGGTGGTGATCGAGAACTATCCCGAAGGCCAGACGGAGACGCTGAAGGCGATCAACAACCCGGAGGATCCGAGCGCCGGCACGCGCCAAGTGCCGTTTTCGCGCGAGCTCTATATCGAGGCGGGCGACTTCATGGAGGCGCCGCCGAAGAAGTTCTTCCGGCTCGCGCCGGGCCGCGAGGTGCGCCTGCGCTACGCCTACTTCATCACCTGCCGCGAGGCGGTCAAGGACGCGGCCGGCGAGGTCACCGAGCTGCGCTGCACCTACGATCCCACGACCCGCGGCGGCGACGCCCCCGACGGGCGCAAGGTCAAGGGCACCATCCACTGGGTCTCGGCGGCCCATGCGATTTCCGCCGAGGTACGGCTCTACGACCACCTGTTCACCGTGCCCGTACCGGGCAAGACGGGCGACGTTCTCGACGACCTGAACCCGGACTCGCTCACGGTTCTCGAGGCCTGCCGCCTGGAGCCGAGCCTGTCGCAAGCGGCGATGGGCGCGCCGGTGCAGTTCGAGCGCCAGGGCTATTTCTGCCCCGACCCCGACGCGACCCCCGAGCGCCCGGTGTTCAACCGCACCGTGGCGCTGCGCGACACCTGGGCCAAGATCCAGAAGAAGAGCCAGAAGCGGGGCGGATAGCGCGCGTCACGCCCGCGGGCGCACCGCCACCCCGGCCCTCGATGGTGACGATCACCAAAGACGACGGCGGCAAGATCGGCACGTAAAGCGAATATCGCGCCCCCCCCGGTGTGCGGGCGCGACGCACGGATTTACCAAAGATCACACAAATGACACTCGCGGATTACGAGTCCTTTAATTCCTAACTGCCAGAGTCCGCTCTCCCGATCGCCCGCTCATCGGGCGGTCCAATCAAGGGAGAGGCACGATCTTTTTTGCCCGGGCGAATCCGGTCGTCATCGCAGTCATCGCGATAGTCGCCATCGCGGTCTTCCCCGCGGATTCCGCCCGAAGCGAAAGAATTCCCGGTCCGCATCCGCCGTCGGCCCTGGGCGCCAGCATCCTCCGGTCGTTTGAGTTCGAGGGCCGCGGGCTGGCGATGGTTTCGCAATGGACCCGCGTGCTCGGCCAGGTTTCCCGACAGTCCGAGGCCTTCGCCCGCTGCGCGGCGGACGAGACGCAGTGCACCTCCCGAGGGATGCGTTACTGGCTGCAAATACTTACCGCCGCCGCCGATCTCGGCCGCAAGGAGCAACTCCAGGCGATCAACGGGTTCTTCAACCGCTGGCCCTACCGGAGCGACCGCGAGATCTACAGCATCGGCGAATATTGGGCGACTCCAAGCGAGTTCTTGGCGCGCTCGGGGGACTGCGAGGATTACGTCATCGCCAAGTTCTTCGCGCTCAGGGAGCTCGGCTTCAGCAATGACCAACTGCGCATCGTGATCGTCTACGACCGCCTGCGCGGCATCGGACACGCGGTCCTGGCGGTTAATCTGGACGACGATATCTCGATCTTGAACAACCAGACCGACACCATCGCCCCGCCGTCCCGATACGAGAACTTCATTCCCTGGTACCTGGTCAACGAAACCACCCTCTGGACGCCGGCACCCGGCACCTTGGACGCGCTGGTATCGCGCATCGTCCCGTCCAGGCCGACGACCGGTCCCCGGGTCTAGCGCCTCGCGCTCCTGGCCAAAAGCCTTGGGAAACCATCTCTATGGGTCATTATCCACACTCCTTGGTATAAGGCTTAGGCGGGACACGCCCGGGCAAGGCGGTCGCCATCGGCGGGCCGGGGCGATATGCTGTGCCGCTCGGCGGGGCCGATCGGTTGACCTCATGACCCGGCGCGAGTTCGGGCCGCCGCCCGTCGCGCGCATGACGAGAAGGAGAAGAACCCGTGTTCATCGCCATGAACCGCTTCCGCATCGTCAAGGGCGGGGAGGCCGAGTTCGAACGCATCTGGGCCGAGCGCGACAGCCACCTCGAGGAAGGTCCCCGGCTTCGTCGCGTTCCACCTGCTGCGCGGCCCCGAGGCCGAGGACCACACGCTCTACGCCTCGCACACGGTTTGGGACAGCCAGGGGCACTTCGAGGACTGGACCAGGTCCGAGGCCTTCCGCAAGGCCCACGCGCGCGCGGGCGGCGCCAAGAAGGACATCTACCAGGGCCCGCCACAATTCGAGGGCTTCGAGGCGGTGCAGGCGATCACGCGAGATGGCTGACCCGGCGCTGCGCTAACCCTCCTTTCCCAGGGCATACGGCTCGAGCGCCTCATAGACGGCGGCGTTCTCGGGCGTCTCGACGCCGAGTTCCTGGCCCAGGCGCACGACCTCGCCGTTGAGCCAGTCGAGCTCCAAGCGCTTGCCGCGCTCCAGGTCGAGCTGCATGGAGGATTTCATCTCCGGCGGCAGGTTGTCGACGAAGCCGAGGAAGCGTGCCTCCAGGCCGTCGGGCAGCGCCACCCCCTTGGCGCGGCCGAGCGCGGCGGTCTCGCGCAGCATGGCCTCGAAGCGCGCGCGGCGCTCGGGCTCGTCCCGGACCGCGCCGATGGGCGCGCGGTAGAACGCGGTCGCGCCGGCCATGGGGGCGAGGAAGACGAACTTCTCCCAGATGTCGACCTCGATGGTCTTGGACACGCGCGCCTCGATGCCGGCGCTCGCGCAGGCGGCCTCCAGGCACTCCGTGCGCCACGAGTCCGAACCGTCCAGCTCGCCGAATATCAGGCGCGCGAAATCGCCGTGGTGGCGGATCACGCCGGGCGCCTCGATCGAAGCGGAGATCTGGGTCACCGCGCCGATCACGTGCTTGGCGCCCAACAGGCGCGACAGCGCAGCCGTGACGCTGACCCCGTTCTGGATCGGCGCCACGCAGGTGTCGTTCGACAGCAAGGGCCGGATGGTCTCCGCCGCCGCCTCCACGTCCCACAGCTTGACGCAGAACAGGATGATGTCGCAGAGGCCCACGGCCTCTGGGTCGTCCATGACCTCGACCGCCTCCAGGTGGACGTCGCCGAGCGGCGAGCGCACCTTGAGACCGTTCGCTTTCATGGCGTCCTTGTGCGCGCCGCGCGCGATGAACGCGACCTCGTCGCCGGCCGCGGCCAGGCGCGCGCCGAAATAGCCGCCGACCCCGCCGGCCCCCATGATCGCGTATTTCACGGCGCGTAGGCTCTCAGCACTTGGCGCGCCTAGCTCAGCGCTTCGCAGGCGCGCTTGATGCGCGTGCAGGCCTCCTCCAGCGCCTCGGTCGCGGTGGCGTAGGAAATCCGGAAGTAGGGCGACAGGCCGAAAGCCTCGCCCTGGACCGTGGCCACGCCCTCGGCCTCGAGCAGGTAGGTGACGAAGTCGCCGTCCGAGGCGATGGTCTTGCCCTTGGGCGTCTTCTTGCCGAGGGTGCCGGCGCAGGACGGATAGACGTAGAACGCGCCCGCGGGCCGGTGGCACGCCAGGCCCGCGCAGGTGTTGAGCGCATCGACGACCAGGTCGCGGCGCGCCTTGAACACCTCGTTGTGCTCGGCGATGAAGCCGTTCGGGCCGGTCAGCGCCGCGACCGCGGCCGCCTGGCTGATCGAGGAGGGGTTCGAGGTGCTCTGCGACTGGACCTTGGACATGGCCTTGATCAAATCCGCCGGGCCGCCGGCGAAGCCGATGCGCCAGCCGGTCATGCAGTAGGCCTTGGAGACCCCGTTCACGGTCAGCGTGCGCTCATAGAGCGCCGGCACCGCCTGGGCCAGGGTCGCGAACTCGAAGCCGTCGTAGACCAGGTGCTCGTAGATGTCGTCGGTCAGCACCCAGACGTGGGGGTGGCGCTCGAGCACCTCGCCGATGGCCCGCATCTCGTCGCGGCTGTAGGCGGAGCCGGTCGGGTTCGAGGGGCTGTTCAGGATCAGCCATTTGGTCTTGTCGGTGATCGCCGCCTCCAGGTCCTCGGGCTGCAGCTTGAACAGGTTGTTCTGGGAGCAGGGCACGATCACCGGCTCGCCCTCGGCGAGCAGCGCCATGTCCGGGTAGGAGACCCAATAGGGCGCCGGGATGACGACCTCGTCGCCGGGGTCGAGCGTCGCCATCAGCGCGTTGTAGAGCACTTGCTTGGCGCCGGTGCCGACGGTGATCTGCTCGGGCCCGTAGTCGAGCCCGTTCTCGCGCTTGAACTTGGCCGCCACCGCGGCCTTGAGCTCGGGCGTGCCGTCGACCGCAGTGTACTTGGTCTCGCCGCGCTTGATGGCGGCGATGGCCGCCTCCTTGATGTTGTCGGGGGTGTCGAAATCGGGCTCCCCGGCGCCCAGGCCGATGACGTCCTGGCCGGCGGCCTTGAGGTCGCGCGCCTTCTGGGAGACCGCGATGGTGGGCGAGGGCTTGATGCGCGACAGGCGCTCGGCGATGACCGACATGGCAGATGTTCCTCCCCGCACGAAAAACGCTCCTTGGTATTAGACACACCGTAATCAAGCGGCCCAAAGCTGACAAGCGGCTCATACCAACCGCCCTTGAAGGCAATCCCCGCCACCTTCCCGCCGCAAAGGATCACGGGATCGCCCCTTTCCCGTCGCGCTTCGCCCCGATCGGGCGGCGACACTGCCGGCTCCGCATTCGAGGGACTAGGGCCTGTGGACAATAAAGGGGATTCCCAAATGTGCGTCGGTGTGATTCAAGACTGTTTTTGGGAAGGAGACAGTCTTGATTCGCATGCTTTTGTCGGACGCGCAGTGGGATCGGATCAAGGATCTGGTTCCGGGCAAGGAGTCGGACCGCGGGGTCACGGGCCGGGACAACCGTGTGTTCGTGGAGGGGGTGCTGTGGGTAGCGCGCACGGGC
>JACZWN010000137.1 GCA_022572105.1 Pseudomonadota bacterium
GTCGCGGGTCGGCGCCGGCTCGATGACCGTGGTCTTGCCCGGCGCGCTCAGCCCGGCCAGCAGGATCGCGGACTTGACCTGCGCCGAGGCGACCGGCAGATGGTAGCGGATCGGGCTCGGGCTGGCGGCGCCCTTGATGGTGAGCGGCAGGCGCCCGCCGTCCCGGGCGGCGATCCGGGCGCCCATCTCCGTGAGCGGCGCGATCACCCGGCCCATGGGCCGGGCGCGCAGGCTGGCGTCGCCGGTCAGCGTCGCGGTCAGGGGATGGCCGGCGAGCAACCCCATCAGCAGGCGCGCGCCGGTGCCCGAGTTGCCCAGGTCCAAGACCTGCTCCGGCTCCACCAGGGCGCCCAGGCCGCGGCCCCAGACCCGCCAGACCCGCTCGGCGTCGCACTCGATCTCGGCGCCGAGCGCGCGCAAGGCCTGGGCGGTGCGCAGGACATCCTCGCCCTCGAGCAGGCCGTGGATTTCGGTCTCGCCCACGGCCAGGCCGCCTATTATGAGCGCGCGGTGCGAGATCGACTTGTCGCCCGGAATCCGGGCCACGCCGGTAAGCGCGGAACTGGGTCGGGCGGTGAGCGGTCGCATGGGGATCGCGAAGTCCCGGGGTGTTTGCCTCGGACGAAGGCCCCGTCTCTAGCATATCTCCACGGCGGGACAAGGGACGAGGGGTGTTTACCTTTGGCGTCGATCGGCTATTTACCTTTTGACAGCGCCGATGGATCGTGGCACTTGGCTCGCCCGAGATCGCGGGGCAACGTTGGTGGAGGGTTGGGTGTGGCCAAGCCGGAGTGGGGCGTCAAGCGGCTCTGTCAGAGTTGCGCGACCAAGTTCTATGATCTGGGCCGTTCCCCCATCGCCTGTCCGCAGTGCGGTGCGCGGTTCGATCCGGAGGCGCTGCTCAAGTCGCGCCGCAGCCGCCCGACCGCGGCGTCCAAGCCGGCAAAACCGCCGGCGAAAGCGCCCGTGGCCGAGGAGACGGGGCGGCCAGACAATGAGTTGCCCGACGAATCGCCCGACGAATCGCCCGACGAATCGAGTGTCGATCCGGGCGGCGATGACCAGACCGTTAAGGACGTCGCCGACGACGGGGATGATGCCTCGGTCATCGGGAATACCTCCGAGATCGGAAAGGACGCCGACCTATCCGACGTGGTGGTCACCGGCGCCGACAAAGACGACTGAGGCGAGCCGGTCCAAGCCCCCCGGTTGAAGCATCCCGCATCCAGGCTTCACCCGGTCAAAGCTCCGGGTCCATTTTTCGCTTGCGCTCACCCCGGGCGCTTCCTAATTTTCCGGCCGGCGCCGCCGCCTGCGCACGCGGGCCCGGCCGCCCACCCCATGGGGCCGTAGCTCAGTTGGGAGAGCGCTACAATGGCATTGTAGAGGTCGTCGGTTCGAGACCGTCCGGCTCCACCAATAATTTCCCAATAATTTCTGGGGCTTATACCAAGGATCAGTGATAAAGACCCATAGAGAGGGCTTCCCGTGGTTTCCGGCTAGGCGCACCGGTCGCGGCGATGCCTCGGCATCGCAAGACGGGGGCCCCGTCCAGAAGCCTAGCGACGTCCGCCAGGGTGATTGCGGGCGAAAGCCACGGAGAAGCCGCCGTCCCGGTCGCGTCCGCTTTTCCCCGGAGGGCGTCAGGAAGCCTGAACGACCCGTCCTCCGCAGCCGCGGCGCTGCCGCTGCGGAGGGTGGATGCTCCGCAGGACCCGCGGCTTCCCTGCTACCCACCCGATGGCCGGCCGGATCGCCTGCACGATCCCTATGGGCCATTAGCAACGCTCCTCTTGGTATAATAAGCTCCGGCGATGAACGGCGGGTCTCATCAGGCAACGGGTATCGCTTTGGGCGGTCTTATCGCTCTCGCCGCGGCGATGGGCATCGGCCGTTTCGTTTATACGCCGATCCTGCCATTCATGGAGGAAAGCCTCGGGCTGACGAAAGCCGACGCTGGAGTGATCGCTTCGGCGAACTTTCTCGGCTATCTCCTTGGTGCCCTGGCCGCTTCAACCGCGGCGCTGCCGGGCGGGCGGCGCGGCTGGTTCCTCGCGGCCTTGGCAATGAGCGCAGTTTCGACCGGGGCCATGGGGCTCGGGTCGTCGATGGCGGCGTTCCTGGGGTTGCGCTTCCTTGGCGGGGTCGCAAGCGCGTTCGTTCTCGTCTTCGCGTCGGCGCTGGTTTTGGACCGCCTGGAGGCGGCCCGGCGTTCCGGTCTCTCCGCCGTGCATTTCGCCGGCGTCGGTTGCGGGATCGTGGTCTCCGCGGTGCTCGTCTCGGGGCTCGCCGCCGAAGGCTACGGCTGGCGGGCTTTATGGCTTTGGAACGGGGCGGTTTCCTTGCTTGCGCTCGCGGCCGTGGTTCGGCTGGTCCCGGGCGCGGCCGAAGCCGAGCCGCCGGCGGCATCATCCCGAAACGCCGGCATCGATCGCCGGCTGCTCGCGCTCATCGTGGCCTATGGGCTGTTCGGCTTCGGCTACGTGATCACGGCGACGTTCATCTCGACGATGGTGAGAACGTCACCCGAGATTCGATCCATCGAACCGGTGATATGGCTTGTGGTCGGTCTGGCCGCGGTCCCTTCGGTGGCGCTGTGGACGTGGATCGGGCGCCGCTGGGGCAACCATCGCGGCTTCGCGATCGCGTGTCTTGCCGAGGCGGTCGGCGTGGCGATGTCGGTTCTCGCGACCGATGCCTTGCTGGTCGTCGTGTCCGCGGCGCTGCTTGGGGGAACCTTCGTGGGGATCACGGCATTGGGGTTGATCCGTGCGCGCCGCCTTTCGACCGGCGATCCACGCCGCAGCCTCGGGTTCATGACCGCGGCCTTCGGCCTCGGACAGATGATCGGCCCGACCTTCGCCGGGCTCGCCTACGGCCTCGGCGACAGCTTTTTGGTGCCCTCGCTGGTGGCAGCGGCGGCCTTGCTGGTCGCGGCGGGCCTGGTCATGGATCCCGGGGCGCGGCCCGGCCCGCAGGCCGCCCGCTAGCGGTGATCGAGCCCCCATCCATCCGCAACGCTCTTTGGTATCAGCCTGACATGGGAGGAGTCGCGTTCTCAAGGGCGTTGAAGATGGCCTCCAGGTCGGTGAAGTCGGGAACGACGCGGGTGGCGCCTGCGGCGGCGAGGCGCTCGGCGCGCCCGCCGGTTCCGACTCCGACGCAGGGCAGGCCGAGGCTGGTCGCGGTGCGCACGTCCCAGACGCCGTCGCCGATGCACACGATGCGCGCGAAGTCATCCACGCCGGCATGCTCTCGCGCCCGGGCGATGGCGGCGCGCACGATGTCTTGGCGCGACGGTCCGTCCTCGCCGAAGGCGGCCGGCAGGCCGTCGAGGTCGAGGCCCGGGCGGCGGATCTTATACCGCGCTGCCTCGCGCCAGCCGCCGGTGGCGAGCGCCATGGCCCAGTCGGCCCGCGCGCGCACCGCGGCGAGCAGCCCGGCGGCGCCGGGGAGCGCGGCATAGGCGCCATCGCGGCTGGCGGCCTCGGCGAGCCGGGTGCAGAACGCCGACTGCAGGCGGCCGAGCTCGTCGGCGCTCGGCTCGCGGCCCTGGCGCTCGCGGATGACCTGGGCCGCGATGCCGGGGTCGGTGACGTGGTCGTAGCGCGCCCAGTCGGTATCGACGTCGGCAATGCCGAGTGCTTCGTGGAAGGCCGCGACGAAGCATTCGCCGTCCAGCTCGTAGGACTGCACCAGCGTGCCGTCGACATCGAAGATGGCGAGCTTACCGGGCGGCATGGGCCGGCCCCCTACTCCGCCGCGGTCTTGCGGGCTTCGGGGTTGCGGAAGGCCTGGAGCAGTTGCGTTTGGTGCGCCTCGGCGACCTCGAGGTGGCGCTCCTTGACGTGGCCGTAGCCGCGGATGCCCTCGGGCACCGAGGCCAGCTCGACGGCGAGCGCGTGGGTCTCGGGGTCGAGCCCGGCCAGGACCTCGTCCATGAGCGTCTCGTAGTCGACGATTAGGCGCCGCTCGCGCTTGCGCTCGGCGGAATAGCCGAAGACGTCGAAGACGGTGCCGCGCAGGCCGCGCAAGCGCGCGAGCAGCTTCATGGCCTGGAATATCCAGGGGCCGAACTCGCGCTTGATGAGATGTCCGGTCTCCGGGTCGCGCCGGGAGAAGAGCGGCGGCGCCAGGTGGAAGTGCAGCTTGAAGTCGCCTTCGAACTGCGCGCCCAGCTTGGCCGCGAACTCCGGCGCCGCATAGAGCCGCCCGACCTCGTACTCGTCTTTGTAGGCGAGCAGCTTGAAGTAATAACGCGCGACCGCCTCGGCGAGCCCGGCCATGCCCGGCGCGCGCGCCGTTTCGGCGGCGCGGACGCGTTCGACAAGCGCCGTGTAGCGGGCCGCGTAGGCGGCGTCCTGATAGTCGGTCAGGAAGTCCACGCGGCGCGCCACCAGCTCGTCCAGGTCACCCGACAGGTCGTGGCTGCGCGGTTCGGCGCGCGGCTTGGCCAGCGCCTCCACGGCGGCCAGGTCGTGGGCCGCCCGGCGGCCCCAGAGGAGCGCCGCCTTGTTGGTCTCGACCGCGACCCCGTTGAGCTGGATGGCGCGTTCCATCGCCTCGAGCGAGAGCGGGATCAGGCCCTTCTGCCAGGCGTAGCCGACCATGAACAGGTTGGTCGCGATCGAATTGCCCAGGAGCGCGGTCGCGAGCCGCGTGGCGTCCAGGTACTCGACCCGCTCCTCGCCCACGGCTTCGCGGATCAAATCGTGCATCTGTTGGCTCGGGAAGTGCAGGTCCGGGTTGCGCGTGAAATCGCCGGTGATGGTCTGGTGGCTGTTGACGATGGCGTGGGTGGCGCCCGGCTGCATCTTGGACAGGGTCTCGAAGCCGGCCGCCACCACCAGGTCGCAGCCGAGCACCAGGCGCGCCCCGCCGGCCGAGATGCGCACGGCGTGGATGTCCTCGGGCGCGGCCGCCAGGCGCACGTGGCTGACCACGGCGCCGCCCTTCTGGGCCAGGCCCGCCATGTCGAGCACCGAGCAGCCCTTGCCCTCCAGGTGCGCCGCCATGCCCAGGAGCGCCCCGATGGTGATCACGCCGGTGCCGCCGACCCCGGTCACCAGGATGCCGTAAGGCTCGTCGAGCGCCGGCAGCTTGGGCTCGGGCAGGGCGTCCCAGGTCCCGGGCGTCTCCTGCGTCGTCCCGGCGCCGGGCTCGGGCCGGCGCAGGCGCCCGCCGTGCACGGTCACGAAGCTGGGACAGAAGCCGTTCACGCAGGAATAGTCCTTGTTGCAGGACCACTGATCGATCGCCCGCTTGCGCCCGAACTCGGTTTCCACCGGCACCACAGAGAGGCAGTTGGAGGCCACCGAGCAGTCGCCGCAGCCCTCGCACACCAGGTCGTTGATGAACACCCGCTTGGGCGGGTCCGGGTAGAGCCCGCGCTTGCGCCGGCGCCGTTTCTCCGCCGCGCAGGTCTGGTCATAGACGATGGCGGTTACCCCCGGAATCTCGCGCAGGTCGCGCTGGACCCGGTCCAGGTCGTCGCGGTGGCGCACGGTGACGCCGGGCGCCCATTCGACGCCGATGGGATACTTGTCGGGCTCGTCGGTCACCACGACGATCTTGCCGACCGCCTCGGCGTGGAGCTGGCGCGTGATCATGGCCGGGTCGAGGGGACCGTCCATCGGCTGCCCGCCGGTCATGGCGACGGCGTCGTTGTAGAGCACCTTGAAGGTGATGTTGACGCCGGCCGAAACGCAGGCGCGCACCGCCATGATGCCGGAATGGAAATAGGTGCCGTCGCCCAGGTTGACGAAGACGTGCTCGGTCTTGCTGAACGGCGAATACCCGATCCAGGTCACGCCCTCGCCACCCATCTGGGTGAAGGTCGCGGTGTCGCGGTCCATCCACAGCACCATGTAGTGGCAGCCGATGCCGGCCAGCGCGCGGCTGCCCTCGGGCACCTTGGTCGAGGTGTTGTGCGGGCAGCCGGAGCAGAAATAGGGGATGCGCTCCATGGGCGCGGCGCCGACGCTCAACGCCTCCTCCTTCTCGACCAGGAAGCGCAGGCGCTCCTCGATGCGTTCGCTCGAATGGAAGCGCGCGATGCGCCTGGCGATGGCGCGCGCGACGCGCGCCGGCGTCAGCTCGTTGACCGAGGGCAGGATCCACTCGCCCTCCTCGTCGTATTTGCCGATCACCCGCGGGCGCGCATCGGCGCGCCAGTTGTAGAGCTGCTCCTTGATCTGGTTCTCCATCACCGCGCGCTTCTCCTCGACCACCAGGATCTCGTCGAGGCCCTCGGCGAAGGCGCGCAGTCCCGAGCGTTCGAGCGGCCAGGTCATGGCGACCTTGTAGACGGTCAGGCCGATCTCGGCGGCCAGGGCCTCGTCGATGCCCAGATCGTCGAGCGCCTGGCGCACGTCCAGGTAGGACTTGCCGGCGGTGACGATGCCGAAGCGGCGCTTGGGCGAATCCAAGACAATGCGATCGAGCTTGTTGGCCCGCGCGAAGGCGAGCGCGGCCAGCACCTTGTAGCGGTGCAGCCGGTCTTCCTGCTCGAGCGGCTGGTCCGGCCAGCGGATGTTCAGGCCGCCGGGCGGCAGCTCGAAGTCGTCCGGCGTGGCGATCTCGACCCGGTGCGGATCGACCTGGACGCTGGCCGAGCTGTCGACCGTCTCGGCGATGGTCTTGAAGCCGACCCAGCAGCCGGAATAGCGGCTCATGGCCCAGCCGTAGAGGCCGAGGTCGAGGAATTCCTGAACGCCGGCCGGGTTGAGCACCGGGATCATGGCGTCCATGAAGGCGTATTCGCACTGGTGCGCGGTGGTCGAGGACTTCGCGGTGTGGTCGTCGCCGGCCAGCAGCAGCACGCCGCCGTGCTTGGCCGAGCCGGCCAGGTTGCCGTGGCGCAGCACGTCGCCCGAGCGGTCGACGCCCGGGCCCTTGGCGTACCACAACGCGAAAACGCCGTCGTAGTCGCTGTCGCCGAAGATGCCGCCCTGCTGGCTGCCCCAGATCGCGGTCGCCGCCAGGTCCTCGTTGACGCCGGGCCGGAAATGGATGTGGTTGCGCTCCAGGAACGGGCGCGCCTGCCAGAGCTGCTGGTCGAGCCCACCCAAGGGCGAGCCCCGGTAGCCCGAGATGAAGCAGCCGGTCTTCAGGCCGGCCGCGGCGTCGCGCTGGCGCTGCATGATCGGCAGGCGCACCAGCGCCTGGGTGCCGGTCAGATAGACGCGGCCCGATTCGAGCGCGTATTTGTCGTCGAGGTTGACTGTGGCAAGCGCCATCGTGCGGGTGCTCCACGTGCAAACGGGCGACTCGCCCGGTAAAGTTAACCTTTGTACGCCGTTACCGCAATCGGGCGCGGCGCCCAGGACCGCGGAAAAAGCGCGGATCGGGCGCCAAGCCGCGATTGGTATGTGGGTCCGAATCGGCAGGCTCCCAGCGCAAAGAAGGCAATCTTCGCTAATCGCGCCCGTCGAACCGGGTCCGTGAGGTCATACCAAGGATCGGTAGCGCAGCGTCACCACGATGACGTGGGCGTCTGCGCCGATCTCGACCGCGGCCTCGTCGAAGGCCGGCGGGCCGAGGCCGATCCATGCCCCTTGTCCCGTCGTCCCGCGGCCGCCATCGGCCGGCGCCCAGAGGTTATAGCGGGATTGCCGGGCGTTGGCGTGACGCGCGTGATGCGCGATCGCGGGTGGCGGTAAGCGCCGTGCGCCCCGCGCGCGCTCAACTCGCTTGCTTGAGCAGGGTCATGAGCGCCGTGCCCGGCAGTTTGCCGGTCTTGCAGCCGGTGAAATCGGCCTGGCGCATGTTGGTGTCCAAGAGGTCGGCGCCGCGCAGGTCGGCGCCCTTGAGGTTGGCGCGCAGCAGGTTCGCGCCGCGCAGGTTGGCCGCGGCCAGCAGCGCGCCGGCGAAGTTGGCGCCGACCAGCGTCGCGGCCTCGAAGTTGGCGGCCGCCAGGTTGGCGCCGGAGAAGTCCCGGGCGCTCAGATCCAGGCCGACGAAGACGGCCCGCTCCCCGCCCCGGGCGCCGCTTTCGATCCATTCCGCGTGCGCCCGTAGCGTGTCCCGGAGCCACTCCATGGTGACGCCCATGACGCTGGCGGTGATCGTCCGCGTTAGGTCGACGCTCGACAGGTCGGTGTCGGTGAAGGCGGCGCCGCGCAGGTCGGCGTCGGCCAGCCGGGCGCCGGTCAGCTTGGCCTTGATGAACTCGGCGCCCTGGAAGCGGGTCGCGCGCATGTCGGCGTGACTGAAGTCCGTGTTGTCCAGGAGCGCGGCGTTGAAGTTGGCGTTCTTCAGCTTGCTGTTCGCCATGTTGGTGCCGCGCAGCAACGCCGCCCGGAAACTGCTGGGCACCGCCTCGCCGAGCACGTTGGTCTTTTCGTTGATGAATGCGCATTCGCGCAGGTCGGCGCCCTGGAGCTTGGCCCCGGTCAGGTCGGCGTGCTCGAACGCGGCGGCGCGCAGATCGGCTTTCTCGAAATTCGCGCCGGTCAGATTGGCGCCGTCGAAATTGGCGGCGAAGAGTTGCGCCAGGCGAAGTTTGGCGTCGCGGAGCTTGGCCCTGCTGAAGTCGCAGGCGGCCAACTCGGCCCCGGTCAGGTCCATCTTGGTGAAGTCGAGCCCGCTCAGGTCGCAGCGCCGGAGCACCAGGCGCCGGCCGTTGCGCACGCCCCTGACGAAGAGAACGTGGCGCTCGTGCAAGCCCTGTAAAAGCTGCTGCGTCAGGCGGATCCCGGTCAAGACCTGGGGGCCCTGCGCGCGCTTCGGCCGGTCCTCGTCCCCCATCCGATCGGTCCTTTCCTTCGCCTCCGGCCGCGACCCGATCCGGCCCCCCGCGCAAGGGGTCGCGCCAACGCTTCTTCAAGCGGGCACCGCCCGCGGGTGCGGCAATTCCCGTCCCGGCGCTCGAAGCCGCCAATCCGTCGGCTATTGAAGATGAAAATAATTAAAAATTACGAAATCGCGCTGATTTTTCTAACCGTCCGATCTATAGTCAGAAAAAATATGAGTAACGTTAGAATAAAATTCCAAATATCACTATGGTAACATCGTGAATTGTCAAAAATTGAGCTATCAGTTCCTCATTTCATTACTATTAGGTTGGTTTTTATCCCGGGAAGGGGGATTTCGGTGGCGTTTTGGTCCGAACCGGTGCCGCGGCTACCCCGCCTGTTGCAGCAGGGTCATGAGGCTCGTGCCCGGCAGTTGGCCCTTCTTGCAGTCGGTTAAGTCGGCGTTGCGCATGTTGGTGTCCAAGAGGTCGGCGCCGCGCAGGTCGGCGCCGCTGAGGTTCGCACGCAGCAAGTTGGCGCCGCGCAGGTTCGCCGCGGCGAGCAGCGCCCCGGAGAAGTCGGCGCCGACCAGGGTCGCGGCCTCGAAGTTGGCGGCGGCGAGGATGGCGCCTGAGAAGCTCCGTCCGCTGAGATCGAGGCCGCTGAAGTCGGCGCGCTCGCCCCCGCGCGTCCCGCTGCTCACCCAGGTTTCGTGCAGCCGGAGCTTCGCCGCCAGCCCCTCATCCGTGATACCGGTCTGGGTCGCGATC
>JACZWN010000138.1 GCA_022572105.1 Pseudomonadota bacterium
CATCGTGCGGGAGATGTACCAGAGTGGGGAGCTTCAACGGCTCCTGGAAGAGAAGGGCGTCCTACCGCACGGCCAAGATGAACTCAGGGAGCACCCTTCGAAACCTTAAGGCCCGCTGCCCTGCAGCCGATCCGAGTGCCAAACGCGGATCGGGGGCCACCTAGCCGTAGAGCTGGACCCCGGCGACTTGTGAACACTCGTTGCACCCAGCCTACGCGCACACATCTCTCGGGGAAAAACCGGCGATTCGTCCCGGGGGCGATCACCCAATGCAAGACCGGGAGGTCGTGCCGTCTGTCCAAACCATGAGCGACGATGATTTACGTGAAGTTCAAGAACGACCTCGGGCTCGCGCCCATTGACGGGAGTGGGAGCTGGTCATAACTCAGCGGCAGGACGACGTGTATGGAGATGCGGACATGACCGAAGGTGCTCTCGCTCAGAAAAAGTGCACGCCCTGCCGCGGCGGGGTGCCGCCTCTGAATCCCGATGAGGTGCAATCGTCACTGCCGCAAGTGATGGGTTGGAGCGCGACGGACGGCGACACGAAGATCGCGGGCGAATTCAGATTCAAGAATTTTCGCCAAACCCTGGACTTTGTGACCGCCGTCGGCGAGCTCGCCGAGTCCGAGTTTCACCACCCGGTGTCGATCAGCTTCGGCTGGGGCTTTTGCACCATCGTTTTGCAGACCAAAAAGATCAAGGGCCTGCACGAGAACGATTTCATCATGGCGGCGAAGATCAACGAAATCGCTGCACCCTTGGGCGCCAGTGAATGAGGTCGGGGGCGAAGCGGGGATTTGCTTCAATCGAGTTCTGCTCTGATCGGTGTAATCCGAAGATCCGTGAGGCAACGTGACCGATTACCCGACGTTCAAGAACGATCGCGGCTTGCCTGAGATTCAAATCGGCGTGAAGGAGTTCAAATGCACGGGTGTAGCGATGCCCCACGACCACCCTCATATATATCTGAACATGGGCGGAGCCGATTCGATCATATGTCCTTATTGTGCGACGCGGTTCCGCTACAACGCTGATCTTGGTTCCGGAGCGATACCTGCCGACAGCGTGTTTGAAGAGTGAGCCTACTCAGCCTTTGCGCAAGACGGTCGCGAGCCACCATTGCTTGTGGCGCGGGAGTCCGGGCGGGCGGTAGTAATACCGGTGAGCCCATGAACGGACACACGTGATCGCTCATCGGCAAGACGCCGCATAGGCGGCGCCGCGCGATCGCCCTTGCCTCCGGCCGCAAAAATGCAAGAGTCCGTTCTTGCGCTCCTTGGTATAAGCCGATATTGCGGCGCTCAACCTAGACCCTCAATCCTTGGGGGTGCGGGAGACTCTGCTATCTGGTACATCGGGCCCGGAGGTCCGGCCGATGGGCCCTAAAACGACCCTGAGGGGGATCCCCGTATAACGGCTGCGCCTGAACTCATGACGCTGCGCCGCGCCGGCGCCGCTGATTGGTGTTGCCTAAAAGCGCGTCCGCGTTAGGCTGGTCGGCCACGGGAGACGGCACTATGGTCAATCTCGCCTATCACGCCGAGGTGCTGAATCTGCTCGCCGAGGTCGAGGCCATGGCGGCGGACCTGACGCCGAACGAACTGGAGATGCTGTCCCATCTCAAGTCGAAATATGCCGTGCCGGACCACGGCGACTTCGACGACAAAATCTGCCTTGAGGTCATGCTGCGCAACGTCGCGATACGCCGGGGCTACACGATGGACCCGAAAACCGATGCCGCCCGCGTGATCGAGGTAACGCGCACACGGGGCCGCCGCTGATCGCCCGAGCCATGCCCCGAGCCACGCACCGCCTATAGAGACACGATGTCGAACGGAATTACGGCGTCGGTCATCCAGCTTCCTTCGTACTGGTTGCCGTGCTGACGCGACAGAATGAAGCGATAGCCCAGATACCCACCTTCCTTCGAAGTTAGGATTACATCTATCCGGGCGGAATCATCTTTAACCACGAGGTTTTCGAAACTGGCGCTGCGATGATCGATCATCGGTCCGAAGATTGGGTTGCGTACCATCGCCTTGAAGCGCTCGAGCGGGCCGGTCATGCGCTTGTTCGCCGGAGAGGCGAAATTAAATGTCACCTCAATTCCCCGGTTTTCATAGGGAATGTCGTTGTTCCTCAGCGCCTCGATCTGAATGCTCACGACATCCCGAGGCGACAATGATGGATCCGGCTCCGTCTGCGGCAGGTGGGTCGCCCCGACCGGCGCGGCTAGCACAACGAGCAATGCGGCGATCCGTATGAGTTGGTTCATGGTGCTGACCCCCAAAGGGACCGGGGCACCCGGACGTGGCCCGGTGCCTCAACAACCTGGCGCTACTCGACAACGCCCAGGGCAAGTACCCCGAGGCCGAGCGGCTCGTCAAGCGCGCGCTAAGGCGATCCGGGCCAGTGACGCCGAGCGGACTCCGGTGAAATAAGTTAGCAGCAGTTGTGTTGGGGTACGCCAAATCCTCCCTTTCTGGACAGCGGGTTCCTGTCAGGCGTCGCGACGCAGATGCGCATCGGGCGGCCACCGACTTCGACCTCATCGCACTGCGATTTTGGCGTCCTCCCACTTTTCAGCAACGATAATGCGGAGCTACACCATCGGCGACCGGCACCGCCTTCGGGTGGGGTTTTCTTTTTCGACGGGCGGTGTACCGTCGGCGAGCGATCCGAAAGGAGAACGAATATGCCGATCTGGAGGCTTGACCCCATCCACCCGGACGATCACCACTGGCGGGCGAGCACCTACACAGGGCCTTTGTCTGTGCGGGCGGCGGACGAGATCAAGGCCCGGGAGTTGGCGGCGTCGGCGTTCCGCATCGGCGCGGAGACGTCTGCGGCGAAGGACGTTCCGAGACCGCCCTGGCTTTTCCCATGGCTCGTGACCTGCACGCGGATCGAAGACTCGGAGTTCGAGGAGGCTGGACCGGACACCATCCTGGACCTAGAAACCCCCTCGAAGCGTCCCTTCTGACGTCCAGCCGAACCACCGCACACGCCACCTGCAATGCAAGGAAAATCACCGCCACCGCCGTGAATATGTGGATAATACCAAGGAGCGCAAGAACGGACTCTTGCATATTTGCGGCCGGAGGCAAGGGCGATCGCGCGGCACGCTTATGCGGCGTCTTGCCGATGAGCGATCACGTGTGTCCGTTCATGCGCTCCTTGGTATTAGGCCTAGGTCAAGTCGAGGCTCCGGCGTGCCGCTGCCGTAATGGCCTTGCCGACATAATCAAGGTCGCTGGAATTGGCCTCGTCCATGCCACCCTGCTCAACGAGCGCCGTAATCATCTCACCGGTCACCTCAACCGGCGCCACGAAGCGGCCCTGCTTGCAACGGGCGCGGTGGCGGCGCTGGCGGCGCGCGGCGGGTGTGGGAGCGGCGTCATCCTCGCCACCGGACCCGGGCAGATAGTCGTCGCGTACCAGCCGAGCGGCGTGCTTCTCAGCGCCGGAGTCTTGCAGCGCAGCGTCCCGGACGCCGCCAAGGGCACGTGTCGTCGTCATGAGCGGTGCCCCTGCTGGCCGGCGCGGACGCAGGACGGCGGATCGGGCCGGTGCGGCCGGCAGGGGATCGCGGCGGCGCGGTTGCGCCGTGTGTGGACTGGGAGCGCTAAAACGCCCGTCCTGGAAGCTTTGCATTGTGCGGCCCGCCGCGCCCATGGTGCCGAATTGCCATGGGCCTAATATGGCGACTGAACGGATCGAACGCTACCCGATGTGCTACCCAAGAAGAAAAAAGGCCTAGCCGTTTCCAGCTCATAGATCGTTTTATTTGGTGGGCGCACCCGGGATCGAACCGGGGACCTACTGATTAAAAGTCAGTTGCTCTGCCACCTGAGCTATGCGCCCCAAACCCCCGGTCGCCGGCCCCATGAAGCCCCCGCGCCGGGCGCGGGCGACCATAGGGCCGCGCCTTCAGGCGGTCAAGCGCGGGCGTCATGAAGACCGGGGAAAACCGGGGCCGCCCAAGCCCTTTCCCGTCCCTCAATGCCAACGATCGCTGGTATCATGCCTCGCGCAGGCCGCGCGCGCGCCCGGCCTCGGGCTTCTGCTCGGCGAAACGCTCGGCGAGCGCCGCGGCGACCCGGGGACTGACGAACTCCGTGACGTCGCCGCCCAGACGGGCGATCTCCTTGACCAGGCGCGAGGCGACGAACTGCTGGCGCTCCGAGGCGCTCAGGAACACGGTTTCGATGTCCGGCTCGAGGCGCGCGTTCATGGTCGCCATCTGAAACTCGTACTCGAAGTCCGAGACCGCCCGCAAGCCCCGGATGATGACGGTCGCCTCGACCTGGCGGGCGAAGTGCGTGAGCAGGTTGTCGAAGGCGCGGACCTCGACTTGGCGGTCGTCAGCGTCCCGGGCCTCGAACTCGGCCCGGAGCTCGGCCTCGACCATCGCGACCCGCTCGGCGGCGTCGAACAAGGGGCCTTTATCGGTGTTGTCGACGACCGCGACGACCAGCTTGTCGACCAGCGCCGCCGCCCGGATCACGATGTCCATGTGGCCCTTGGTGATCGGGTCGAAGGTGCCCGGATACACGCCTACGCGCAGTTTCGTCATCCTTGCCTCCGTCTGGTCCGAGGGCCTCAGTCGCCGGAGTCCGGGCCATGGTCGACGGGCCCCGGCGCGTCCTGGGCATCGTCGCCGTTGGTCTCGCCGTTGGTCTCGCCGTTGGTCTCGCCGTTGGTCTCGCCGTTGGTCTCGCCGTTGGTTTCGCCGTTGGTTTCGCCGTAATCGGCCAAGCGCGCCACCGAGACAACGCGCTCGTCTTCGGCCACGTCGAACAGGCGCACGCCGCGGGTCGCGCGTCCGGCAATGCGGATGTCGTGCACCGGGCAGCGGATCAGCTTGCCGGCGTCGGTCACCAGGACGAGCTGATCGCCGGGATTGACCGGGAAGGCGCCGACCACGCGCACCGCGCGGCCGCCCGGGCGCGTCAAGTCCATGTTGACGATGCCCTGCCCGCCGCGGCCGGTGATGCGGTACTCATAGGCGGAGGTGCGCTTGCCCAGGCCGTCCTCGGCGATGGCGAGGATGAACTGTTCCTCCGCCTCCAACACGGCCAGGCGCTGCTCCGGGACATCGCCGCCGGGCGCGTCGGGCACGCCGGGCGCCTCGGTCTCGTCGCCGTTCTCGGCCCGGCGCTTGGCGGCCGCATAGCGCAGGTAGGCGTCGCGCTCCTCGATGTTCAGCGCGGCGTGGCGCAGGATGGTCATGGAGATGACCTCGCCGCCGCCGGCCAAGCGAATGCCGCGCACCCCGGTCGAGGTGCGGCCGAAAAAGACCCTGACCTCGGTGACCGGGAAGCGGATGCATTTGCCACCGGCGCCGGCGAGCAGCACGTCGTCGTCTTCGGTGCAGGTGCGCACGTTGACCAGGCGGCCGTCCGCCTCCTCGATCTTCATGGCGATCTTGCCGTTGGCCATGACGTGAGTGAAATCGGACAACCGGTTGCGCCGCACGCCGCCCCGCGAGGTGGCGAACATGACGTACATCTCGCCCCAGGTGGCCTCGTCCTCGGGCAGCGGCATGGCGGTCGTAATGGTCTCGCCCTTGCGCAGCGGCAGCAGGTTGACCAGCGCCTTGCCGCGCGCCTGCGGCGAACCGAGGGGCAGGCGGTAGACCTTGAGCTTGTAGACCATGCCGCGCGAGGAAAAGAACAGCATTGGCGTGTGCGTGTTGCACACGAAGACCTTGCTGACGAAGTCCTCATCACGGGTCGCCATGCCGGCGCGTCCCTTGCCGCCGCGGCGCTGGGCGCGGTAGGTGCTGAGCGGAACCCGCTTGATGTAGCCGCCGTGGCTGACCGTGACCACCATGTCCTCGCGCTGGATCAGGTCCTCGTCGTCGTGCTCGAGCCCGCTTTCCTCGATGGTCGTGCGGCGCGGGGTGGCGAAGCGCTCTTTCATCTCGATGAGCTCGCCGCGCAGGATCGACATGAGCCGCTCCTGGGAGTCCAAGATCTCCAGATAGTCCTCGATCTGGAGCGACAGCTCCTCCAGCTCGCCGACGATCTTCTCGCGCTCGAGGCCGGTCAGGCGCTGCAGGCGCAACTCCAGGATCGCCCGCGCCTGGGCCTCGGACAGGCGGCAGGTGCCGTCCTCGGCGACCACCCGGCCGGGTTCGTCGATCAGTTTCATGAGCGGTGCCACGTCTTCGGCCGGCCAGTCGCGTTCGAGCAGCGCCTCGCGCGCCGCGGCCGGGTCGGGCGCGCCGCGTATGAGCGTGATCACCAGGTCGATGTTGGCGACCGCGATGGCGAGGCCGACCAGGACGTGCGCCCGGTCGCGCGCCTTGCCGAGCTCGAAGATCGTGCGCCGGGTGATGACCTCCTCGCGGAAGACGACGAAGGCCGAGATGATCTGCTTGAGATCGAGGGTCTCGGGCCGGCCGCCGTTGATCGCCACCATGTTGATGCCGAAGGAGGTCTGCAGCGAGGTATAGCGGTACAGCTGGTTGAGCACGACCTCGGGCTCGACGTCGCGGCGCAGCTCGACGACCACGCGCAGGCCGTGCCGGTCGCTCTCGTCGCGCAGGTCGCTGACGCCCTCGATGGTCTTCTCGCGCACGACCTCGGCGATGCGCTCGACCATGCGCGCCTTGTTCACGAGATAGGGGATCTCGGTGATGATGATGGCCTGCCGGTCCTTGCGGAATTCCTCGATATAGGCCTTGCCGCGGATGCGTAGCGCACCGCGGCCGGTGTGGTAGCCGTCGCGGATGCCGCCGCGGCCGAGGATCACCGCACCGGTCGGAAAGTCCGGTCCCGGGACGATCTCCATCAGCTCGTTGATGCTGATCTCGCGGTTGTCGATATAGGCGCAGCAGGCGTCGATCACCTCGCCCAGGTTGTGCGGCGGAATATTGGTCGCCATGCCGACCGCGATGCCGCCGGCGCCGTTGACCAGCAGGTTGGGAAAGCGCGCCGGCAGGACCACCGGCTCGTTCGTGGTCTCGTCGTAGTTGGCCTGGAAGTCGACGGTGTCGCGATCGATGTCCTCCAACAGCGCCTCGCTGGCGACCCGTTGGAGGCGCACCTCGGTATAGCGCATGGCCGCCGGCGGATCACCGTCCATGGAGCCGAAATTGCCCTGCCCGTCGATGAGCGGCAGGCGCATGGAAAAATTTTGCGCCATGCGCACCATGGCATCGTAGATCGCCTGGTCGCCGTGCGGGTGATAGGTGCCCATGACGTCGCCGATCACCCGCGCCGATTTCCGGTACGTCCGGTTCCAGTCGTAGCCGGCCTCCTTCATGGCGTAGAGGATGCGCCGATGCACCGGCTTGAGGCCGTCGCGGACATCGGGCAGCGCGCGCGAGATGATCACGCTCATGGCGTAATCGAGATACGAGCGCCGCATCTCGTCTTCGATGTTGACCGGCTTGACGTCGGGCTCGGGCGGGGTGCTCGTGCTGCTCAATGGGTGGTCCCTTGGCGGTCTCGAGGGCGGTGCGACGGCTGGTTCGAGGGCGCGATCGAGAGCGGATCGCGACGGGGCCTTCGACCCGCTCCCGGGTTGGCGCCCCGGTTCGCTCCGGAGTCGTCAACATGTAGCAGATTCTACAGCTGCGAACAACAGCGGACGGCGTTTTTCGGCCCCTAAATCGGCCCGCCAAGGCCTTGTCGGACAAGCATTTTCTTCAAACGTCCGCGGGACGCCGGCGCGCCTCGGATGGGTGCCGGGCGACGATCGCCGCCGGGGCCGCTAATCGGCGTGCTTGCCGCCATGCATGTCGGTGTGGCCGAGCTCCTCGCCGTGGGCCTCGGGGCCGCCGCCGGGCGCGCCGTGCTCGTGCTGCATCATCGTGCGCGCCTCGGGCGTGAGGTCGGCTTCGCCGAAATCGTGCTGGGCCTCGTCGTTGTGCACGAAGGCGATGATGTCGGCCAGCTCGTCGCCGGTGAACAGGATCTGCTCGCCCAGCGCCTCCTCCTGGGCGTAGATCATGGCCGGCGCCATGCGCCACATCTTGGCGGCGAACTCGAAGGGGTTCATCATCGGCTGCATGGTGTGGGCGTCCAGGTTGGTGGCGTCGTGGCCGCCCACCCCGTTGATCGCGTGACAGGCGACGCAGCCCTTGCTGACGAACAGCCTGCGCCCGCGCTTCGGGTTCATGCTCGGCATGCGCAGGTTCGGCATGTCCGGACTGCTCATCCGATCCGTGCCCATCATCTTGTGCCCGCCCGGCGCCGGCTCGGCGGCGGGGGCGGCTTGCGCCGCCGCCTTTGCCTCACCCTCGCGAACCTCGTCGCCATGGCCGTGCACGGGGCCCGCCGCGGCCAGCCCGGCCGCGACCAGCGCCGCCGACAGGGCGTGTCGGAAGCGTGTTGCGTTGCGTGTTGCGGCCATGACCGCTCTCCTCTCTCGTCTATTGGGTCTCCCGCACCAGCCCGGCGCTCGAGTTAAAATGGGCATCCGAACCGCCCGATGCAAATTACAGCGCAGCCATATTTACGCATTGATTTACGTCAAGTGGGTCGGCGCCCGGGCGGGCGGTTCGACTCGGCCCGCAAACGACTCGGCCCACAAAAGACTCGGCCCGGGCGCGGAGTCGCGCCGAAGACGGTGCCGCGCCGCCTCCGGCGCGCGCCGTCGGGCGTCCCGTCGCGGCCCCGCAGATCAGCGTATTTTCCGAGTATTTTCAAATAGTTCCCCGCCCCTATCCGGCCCCCGCCCGGGGCCGCCGGCGCGCGCCTGTGGACAAACGGTGGCGAATCCCCTCAACTCGCGGGCGAAGACGCCATGTTGGCCGCATCAGGCGGGCGGACGGAATGAAGGGCGTTACCGGATGATGGAGAGTGGCGTTTCAGCGGCGCGGCCGGAGGCGGCCATGGCCGACGCGGTCGGGGCCGGCGAGCGGCGCGCGCCCCCGGAGGATCGAACCGGCGACGAGGCCGGCGCCCTCGGTCCGCTGCGTTTTCTCGCCTGCATCGGCGCGCTTTCCTTCGCCACGATGACGGCGGACCTTTCGGTCGCGGCCGGGGTGGCCGGCGGCGTGGTCCACTTGGCCGTGGTGCTGCTCGGCTGGTGGGCGCGCAAGCCGGCTCAGGTGGTCGCGCTCGCCGCCTTCGCCAGCCTGCTGGTGCTCGCCGGCTTCGCGCTCCGCTTCGAGGAGGCGGTCGCGCAGGTCGCGGCGGTCGACCGGGTCATCGCGCTCTTGGCGATCTGGGGCGCGGCCGCGCTCCTGGTCGCGGTCGTGGTGTACATAAATCGCCTGGAGCCAAGACGGGCTGCCGAGCGCAAAATAGTCGATGAGGCCGTCATCGCATTGCAACGTTCCGCACCCCCGCGCGGCGAGACCTTGGACGGCGCGCAGTTCCTTCAGAAAAATGCGTTGCGCGAGGAGGTGACCGTACTGCCCAGCGGCCTTCAATACGAAGTCCTGGTGGAGGGCCAGGGACGGCTGCTGAGTGGGGCGCCGCAGGCGAAGATCGAGT
>JACZWN010000287.1 GCA_022572105.1 Pseudomonadota bacterium
ACCAAGGAGCAGTGATAAAGACCCATAGAGATCGCGTCCGCTTTTCGCCGGGTAGGTAAGGAAGCCGCAGGCGATGCGGGGCATCGTTTAGGCTTCCTGACGCCCTCCGGGGATAAGCGGACGCGACCGGGACGGCGGCTTCCCGTGGCTTTCGGACGTCGTTACCCCGGTCTTGCGATGCCTCGGCATCGCCGCGACCGGCGCGCCTAGCCGAAAACCACGGGAAGCCGTCTCTATGGGTCTTTATCACTGATCCTTGGTATTAGCGGCTAATTAGCGAGGAATCCATGTATGCCAGCGACAGAGATGAACTTCCGCTCATGTTTCAGGCTTTTGTTGAAACGTCCGGATCATCAAATTTCGCATCAAATTTCGCGCGGCCGTCGCTCCGTTGAGCCACGTTCGCGGTAAAATTGATTCCAGGAAATACCGAATTCCGAAGCATGGTCTCGGGAATTTCGATCTTCGGGGCATATTCAACCTCGACACTTTTCGGAACCCCTTGGGCGGCCAAGAGCCATTCCGCGGAAATTCCCGGCCCGATTCGACCGCTTCGGCGCGGGCTTCCCATACGGGTCGATCCGGCGGCCGCCCCGGACGTCACGGATGGGCGCCCGGCGCCGTGCCCGGCGATGGCGGGCCCCTCCCCGGACCGGCGCGCGCCCGAGGCAGCCCGGTTGGACTTGCCCGCCCGCCCGGGTGTATATTGCGGCGCACAAGATTCGCGGCCCCGATTCGGGAACGAACGATGGTCGAGGTTTCCAAGGCATCACCCGAGGACTGGCGCGCGCAGGCGCAACGGGAGCTCAAGGGCCGGCCGCTCGCCGAGCTGACCTGGATGACGCCCGAGGGCATCGAGATCAAGCCGCTCTACACGGCCGAGGACCTGGCCGGTCTCGAGCACCTCGACACCCTGCCGGGGCTGCCGCCCTACCTGCGCGGACCGCGCGCCACCATGTACGCGGCCCGGCCTTGGACCCTGCGCCAGTATTCGGGCTTCTCGACGGCCGAGGACTCGAACGCCTTCTACCGCAAGAACCTGGCCGCCGGGCAGATGGGCCTGTCGATCGCCTTCGATCTCGCCACCCACCGCGGCTACGACTCCGACCACCCACGCGTCGAGGGCGACGTCGGCAAGGCCGGGGTGGCGATCGATTCGGTCGAGGACATGAAGATCCTGTTCGACGGCATCCCGCTCGACCGGATGACCGTGTCCATGACCATGAACGGCGCGGTGCTGCCGGTCATGGCGATGTTCATCGTCGCCGGCGAGGAGCAGGGCGTGCCGGCGTCCGGGCTTTCGGGCACCATCCAGAACGACGTCCTCAAGGAGTTCATGGTTCGCAACACCTACATCTATCCGCCCGAGCCCTCGATGCGCATCGTCGCCGACATCATCGAGCACTGCGCCCGCCACATGCCCAAGTTCAACTCGATCTCGATCTCCGGCTATCACCTGCAGGAGGCCGGCGCGACCTGTGTGCAGGAGCTCGCCTTCACGCTTGCCGACGGCATCGAGTACGTGCGCGCGGCGCTCGGCAAGGGGCTCGAGGTCGACGCCTTCGCGCCGCGCCTGTCGTTCTTCTTCTGCCTCGGCATGAACTTCTTCATGGAGATCGCCAAGCTGCGCGCGGCGCGCTTCATGTGGGCGACGCTGATGCGCGAGCGCTTCGGGGCCCGGGACCCGCGCTCGCTCATGCTGCGCACCCATTGCCAGACCTCGGGCGTCTCGCTGACCGAGCACGACCCCTACAACAACATCGTGCGCACCACGGTCGAGGCCCTGGCCGGCGCGCTCGGCGGCACCCAGTCGCTGCACACCAACTCCTTCGACGAGGCCATGGCGCTGCCCACCGAGGCCTCCATGCGCATCGCCCGCAACACCCAGTTGATCCTGCAGGAGGAGGCCGGCATCACCCGCGTCGTCGACCCGCTGGCCGGCAGCTACTACCTGGAGAACCTGACCGCGAGCCTGATCCGCGAGGCCGGCAAGCTAATCGACGAGGTCGAGGACCTGGGCGGCATGACCAAGGCGGTCGCCAGCGGCATGCCCAAGCTGCGCATCGAGGAGTCGGCGGCCAAGCGCCAGTCGCGCATCGACCGCGGCGAGGAGGTCATCGTCGGGGTCAACAAATACCGGCCCGAGGTCGAGGACGAGGTCGAGATCCGTGACATCGATAACACAGCGGTGCGGGAAAACCAGATCCGGCGCCTGGAGCGGATCCGCAGCACGCGCGACGCGGCCGCCTGCGGCGCGGCGCTCGAGGCGCTGAGCGAGGCGGCGGCGCGGGAGCGAGGCAACCTGCTCGAGCTCGC
>JACZWN010000139.1 GCA_022572105.1 Pseudomonadota bacterium
CAAAGAACCAGATTCTTCAGCAAAGCATCGGCCATCTGCTGACCCGGCCCGTCGGTCGCCCGCCGAAGCGGGTGCTCCGATACTATGCCAGTTTCAGCTATCAGGCTGGAAGCTGGGACAGGAAGCGGCGCGTGGTGGCCAAGGTGGAATGGCATCCCGAGGAACTGGTTCCCCGCGTCGGCTTCATCGTCACCAACCTGTCCCGTTCCGCTGAGCGGGTGACATGGTTCTACAATCAGCGGGGCAAAGCGGAGCAATACATCAAGGAAGGCAAGAACGCGATCAAATGGACGAGGCTGTCGTGCCGCAAGTTCCGCGACAACGCCGTCCGGCTGCAGCTTCACGCCCTGGCCTACAATCTCGCCAACTTCATGCGGACGCTGGCTTTGCCAAAGGAGGTCGAGCACTGGTCATTGACGACGCTGCGGGAGAAGCTGGTCAAGATCGGTGCGAAAGTTGTGCGCCATGGCCGGTACGTCACGTTCCAATTGGCCGAGGTGGCAGTATCGAGGGACCTATTCTGGAAAATCCTGAGCCTGATCGATGATCTACGGCGAAGACCCGCTCCGGCGTAGGCCGGGAAAATCGACGGCCAGGTGAAAACGACAGGAGGGGTGTGTCTGAATGGCGAAAAACTGGGCTAATGGTCTTCCGGGCGAGGACCGATCTCCAGAATCAGGCTATCCGATGGCTACCGAAGGGATGCCGTTCCCTTGGCGGTGGTACGGTGGTACGATTTCCACGGATTTGGATATCATCTGGGAAATGTCGGCTAGACTCTCGCCTGGCTCCCTCTCCCACGTATCTGGCACACAATAGCGTAACAGACAATGACCGATCAACAGGATAAAAACGGCGCTATCGAAACCCGGGCGCGGGTTTTGACGTGGAATATTTGGTGGCGGTTCGGACCATGGGAGCGACGCCGACCTGCCATCGTGGCGACCCTTGCCCAAATCGATGCCGATCTTATCGCCCTTCAGGAAGTCTGGAGCGACGAGACGACCAACCTTGCGGCCGAACTGGCCGCCGAACTGGGCTATCATCATGTTTTTGCATCAGCCAGGGACAATGAGGGGATCGGCTTCGGCAACGCGCTGCTGTCCCGCTGGCCAGTTACGCGACACGAATCCATCATGCTGCACGGCCAGGAGACCGGCGAGGGTCCGCAGGCTCTGTTCGCGGAGGTTGATGGCCCTCGTGGCCGTCTGCCAATATTCAGCATTTCTATGAACTGGCTAAACGACCACAGCCACATTCGCCAGCGCCAGGTGGCGGACATCGCCCGTTTCGTTGACCGCGTGTGCCCCAAGACCTTCCCTCCCATTGTGTGCGGCGATTTTAATGCTGAACCGGCGTCCGAGGAGATGCGGATGTTGACGGGGCTGACGACTTGTCCGGTCGAAGGACTATTCTTTCATGATGCATGGCGTGTGGCCGGTGGTGAGGGACCCGGCTATACCTGGGACAACGTAAACCCCTATGCCAGAGCCAGATTTGAACCCAGCTGCCGGATCGACTACATCCTGGTCGGCGAGCCCAAGGCCCGTGGCGCGGGCCACGTCGTGGATTGTCGGGTTACGGGCAACGAACCAATAGATGGTGTGTGGCCAAGCGATCACCACGCGGTCACGGCTGAACTCCGCTACTGACCACCGGTTAGTATATTGCATTGTACTAACGCTCTTTGCATGTCCGCTTGGCTGCTGCTGCTCTCCTTCGTCGCGGCCGGCATCATCACGGCCGCCTCCGTGTTAAGCGGCGCGGTCGTAAACCAGATATCTGGGTGAAGATCGCACCGAGCGCGCCCTTCGTGGTATCGTTAGCAAACGCCTGACGTATCGTTGTCCTCACCCGAAAGAACTGAGCGGTTATAGGTAGGGGTGATGCCCAAGAAGAAACCGTCAGATAAGAACCAAAAACGCATGTTCATCAAAACCGCGAAAGACCTTGGCTCTGACGAGTCGGGGCTTAAAATCAACGATTTTAGGCATCAAGCACGCGGGAACCCGGGCGCCCGGCTCTGGGACTCGATCCCCGACCGGCTCTATCTTGCGGTTCGCGGCGATTCCAACATTGTCGAGCGGGTGCTGCCGCGCGCCCAGGCCGGCGATCCCGAAGCGCAGTGTTCGGCTTTAGACTCCCGCGGCGCCCTCCCCTAGACTGACTGGGATACCGATTGCCGGCCGGGGGGGCCATGGCACAAGGGCGAGACATCGTCTACCCGGACGCCGACGACCAGCTCGCGGCGCTGCTCACCGGCGCGCGTCG
The DNA here is from genome assembly GCA_022572105.1 of Pseudomonadota bacterium. Classification (GTDB taxonomy): domain Bacteria; phylum Pseudomonadota; class Alphaproteobacteria; order Kiloniellales; family J153; genus JACZWN01. The sequence continues at coordinate 2,272 of JACZWN010000139.1, forward strand.
CCTGCGCTTGGAGGCTCTGGGCGCGTTCCGGATACACCACGGCCGTCCCGGCGATCCGGCCGCGTACCTGGAACGCCTCGGCGACGCCGCCGGCGTCATGCTCGGCTGGGACCTGCCCGTCGAGGTCATGCGCCGGGCGCCGAGGCTGGAGGTCGTCTCCTACCTGGGCACCGGGGCCGCCAACTTCGTCGACCTCGCCGAGGCCGTGCGCCTCGGGATCACCGTCTGCAACACGCCCGGCTACGGCGACAACGCGGTCGCCGAGCACGCCCTCGCCCTGCTGCTCGCCTTGGCGCGCCGGGTGCCGCGTCTCGACCAAGGCTTGCGGCAACCGGAGCGGCAGCGGGCGGAATGGGGCCAGTCGCAGCCCGGCTTCGAGTTGCGCGGCAGGACGCTCGGCCTGGTCGGGCTCGGCGGCATCGGCGCGCGCATGGCGGAGCTGGCCCGCGGCCTGGGCATGGAGGTCACGGCCTGGACCCGAAACCCGAGCCCGGAGCGCGCCCGGCGCCACGGCGTGACCTTCCTGTCGCTCGACGATCTTCTCGCGACCGCCGACGTAATTTCACTGCACCTGCTGCTGACGCCGGAGACCGAAGGCCTCCTCGGGCCCGAGGAGCTGGACCGCATGAAGCCGGACGCGGTGCTCGTCAACACGGCGCGCGCCGAACTGGTCGACCAGGGCGCGCTGGTCGAGCGCCTGCGCGACGGGCGCATCGCGGCGGCCGGCCTGGACGTCTTCTGGAACGAGCCGCTGCCCGCCGATCACCCGCTGCTCGAGCTGGACAACGTCGTGTTGACCCCGCACGTCGCCTACAACACACCGGAAGCCATCGCCGCCATGATGGATATCGCCATCGACAACCTGGCGCGCTATTTCGAAGGCCGCCCGAACAACGTGGTCGCGGGGCCGCGGCGCGAAGGCTGATCCGAACCCCGCGCGGGACTCGGCGCGTTGCGGGTGCCGGTCCGAGACATGGGGTGTCGGCATCGCCGCCGCGGACATTCCAAAGATCATGGAATCCTTCGGTCAGGCGGACGACGCGCGCGCCGGCGTCACGGAAGGCATCGGGCTGGGCTTGCCGCTCGTCAAGGCCATTTCGGGCCTTGACCCGGGAGCAGCCTATCGTTCGCGGCCCGCGCGCATCTGGTCCCAGGCGATCTTCGCGCGCACGCCTAGGCCCAGGAAGGGCTGGGGGACGTTCCGGGCCGGACGGGGATAACTCAGAAGGTCGCGCAGGAGGTCGGACTCGGCGCCGACCACGAGGTCGGCCAAAAGCGTGCCGGAATAGGTCCCCTTGGCCAGGCCGACACCGTTCTGGCAGACCGCGGCGAAGACGTTGTCCGCGAGCCGCCCGAAGCAGGGCGCCCCATTGCGCGACATGGTGAGCACGCCGCCCCAGGTATGCCCGAACGCGACCTCGGGCAGCATCGGAAAACGGGCCTTGAACGAGTCTTCGTGGTGCCTGCGGATCCGCGCCAAGCCTTGCGCGCTCCAGCGGAACTCGGGCGCATAGGTGATCCAGTTTCGAATCAGCAGGCGCCGGTCCCGGGTGTAGCGCAGGGTGGTGCCGAAATGGTCCGCCGGGATCACGCCCCAGTCCGGCTCGCCACCGAGCGCCGCCTGCTCCGCCTCGGTGAGCGGCGGGGTCAGGCTGCCGAAGGTCATGATCGGGATCAGGCGGTTGCGCTCGAAGCCGAACGCGCTCGCGAAGCCGTTGTTGGCGAGCAGCAGGGTCTTGGTGCGGATCGTCCCTTGCGCGCATTCCAGCGTGATCTCGTCGCCGTAATCGATGCCCACGACCGGCGAGTCCTCGAACAGGCGCACGTTCTCGGGCAGGCTGGCGCCCAGGCCGCGGGCGAGCGCGGCGGGCTGGACCAGGACGCAGCCGGGCGTGTGGATGGCCTCTCGGTAGTAGCGCGTGCCCAGGGCCTCGGACAGGCCGCCCGCGTCGAGATCGCGATAGGGCTCGCCGAGCCGGTCGAGGGCGCGCCGGAAGCCCTCGAGATCGCGCATGCCCTTGTCCTCGACGGCGGCGTGGTACTTGCCGCGCTCGCTCCACTGACAGTCGATCCCATGCTTCTCGACCAGGTCCCGGAGCGCGGCGATGGCGAAGCGGTTGAGACGCATCTCGCTCCGGTCCCGCCCCAGCGCCCCGGCGTGGTCGGCGCCCGAGAAATTGTGCGGCAGGTCGATGATGAAGCCCGAGTTCCGGCCCGAAGCGCCGTAGCCGACCCGCTGGGCATCGACCAGCGCCACCTCCCGCTCCGGCAGGTGCTCGGCGAGCCGCCGCGCCGCGGCGAGCCCGGTGAAGCCGGCGCCCAGCACCACGTGGTCGAAGCGTTGTTCGCCGGTCAAGGGAACGGTCGGCGCCGGCGCCGGCAGGATGTGGTACCAGCCGCAGGAATCGTCGTCGTTGGGACGTAGGCCGACCTTCATGCCTGCCTCCCCCGTGTTGCGGCCGCCGACAATCCGCCCCGTTCATGACCACGAAACCACGCGGCCGTCAATCGCCTCGACGGCTGCGCGCGCGGCGAGCCCCGTGCAGACATCACGCATACCTTGCCCGATGGGTTCGGGGAGATTAACGTCCGCGCGGTTTTCGCTCCCGGCCTTGGCCGGGGAGCGGCGAACGAGGACCTTCAGCCGCGATGTCGGACGTGCTGCGAAAGATGCTCTCCGAACGGCCCTGGCTGCTCGCCGACGGCGCGACCGGGACCAGTTTCTTCGCCACCGGGCTGCCGACCGGTCACGCACCCGAGCTGTGGAACCTGGACGAGCCCGACAAGGTGCGCGATCAGTACCGCGCCTTCGTGGACGCCGGCTGCGACATCATCCTGACCAACAGCTTCGGCGGCACGCGCAACCGCCTGAAGCTGCACCAGGCGGAAGGCCGGGTGGCCGAGATCAACACGGCCGCCGCGCGCCTGGCCCGCGAGGTGGCCGGGCAAGCCGGGCGCGAGATCGTGGTCGCCGGCTCCATGGGCCCGACCGGCGAGATGTACATGCCCTTGGGCGAGCTGACCATGACCCAGGGCACCGCCGCCTACGCCGAGCAGGCCAAGGCGCTCGCCGAGGCCGGCGTCGACGTGCTCTGGATCGAGACCATCTATTCCTTCGAGGAGCTGACCGCGGCGGTGACCGGCGCCCGCGCGACCGGCCTGCCGGTCGTCTGCACCATGAGCTTCGACACCGCGGGGCGCACCATGATGGGCATCACCGCGGCGCAGTTCGTCGAGGAAACGCACAAGCTGACCCCCAGCCCCTTGGCCGTCGGCGGCAACTGCGGCATCGGACCCTCGGAGCTGCTGACCACGCTTATCGGTCTGCGCGAGGCCGCCGGGGCGGACGCGGTCCTGGTGGCCAAGAGCAACTGCGGCGTGCCCGAGTTCGTCGACGGCGAGATCGCCTATCAAGGTACGCCCGAGCTGATGGCCGATTACGCCCGCCTGTGCCTGGACGTCGGCGTTCAGATCATCGGCGGCTGCTGCGGCACCACGCCGGCGCACATCCGCGTCATGCGCGCGGCCATGGAAGCCCACACCCCCGTATCGCCGCCCAATCTGGAAACCATCATCGAACGCCTGGGCCAGGTCTCCAGAGGCGCGGAGAAGCAGTTCCGCCAACTCGACGAAGGCGGCTGAGTAAAGCCGCGGGCCGGGCCTCCATGGGCGATACCGCCCGCGTCACAGCCGGTCGAGCAAGGCCTCGAGGTCCTGGATGCCGTCGAGCACGTGGTCGGCATGGGTGGCCAGCTCGGCGCGCTCCCCGGTGCCGGTCAGCACCCCGACCACCAGGCCGACGCCGCCCCGGCGGCCCATCTCCAGGTCGTGCAGGTTGTCGCCGACGACCGCGACCTCGGCCGGGACGAGCCCGGTCCGGGCGCAGAAGCCGTGCACCATGCCCGGGTCCGGCTTGAAGCCGTGGCCGCTGTCGTAGCCGGCGGCGAAGTCGAGCAGCTCGAGGACGCCGAACCGGCCGAGCGTCGCCTCGACGCCGCGCTGGCTGTCGTTGGTGGCGACGCCGAGCTTCAAGCCGCGCGCCTTGAGGCGGGCGAAGAACGGTGCCAACTCGGTGACCGGCGTCGCCTGGGCCTCGCTCTCCGCCTCGAAGATGCGGTCCAAGAGGCCGGCCAGGTCGCCGACGCTCCAGCCGGGCAACTGCGGCAGCCAAACGGCCGCGATCTCGGCCGCGTTGCCGGCGGCCAGCGCCGTGTTGGCCCCGACCCGGTCCTGCTCGGGGTGGTAGCCGCCGGCGATCAGCAGGCGCTCGCTCAGGGCCCGGTCGCCGCCGGCCGCGGCCAGCGCGGCCACCCGGTTGGCCGTCATCCAGGTGGCGGCGTAGTCGAGCAGGGTGCCGTCCTTGTCGAACAGGATGCCGCGGATGGCGACGGACTCTCGAATGCTGCTTCCTTTCGGCATGGGAAATCGAACCGGGCCCGATCAGCGGAACGGCGAAAGCTCGTCGGCGGCGGCGGTTGCGATCAGCAGCAGCGCCAAGAGAAACGCAAGCGTTCCGCGCCGGTTCATAGGCTCATTCATCGCCGCGGCCCGCGGCCTCGTCGGACGGTGCGCGCCGCGCGGCATCGTCCGGATCGGCCTCGGGCTCGCCGTACTGCACGATGCGCCCGCCCTCCATGATCGCGATGTGGCTGCCGATCATGCTTTGCTGGGTCGGCAGCCAGAGCCTGAGAAAGGCGTCCGGATCGCCGGTCGACAGGCCCTTGAAGGTGACCGGCACGGACAGCAGGCCGACCTTCGTGCCGTAGCCCAGGCCATCGAGCACCGCGGTGGCGATCGCCGTCGTTGCGGTGATGCAGCTCCAGCCGACGTCGGAGAAATGAACCTGTTTGCATTCGGCCGGGCCCGGTCCTTGCGCTCGTTCGATCTCGCGTCGGGCGCTCGCGCGCGCCCGCCAACCCCGATTCAGCGCCGGAACCGGCGCCGAGATCAACGACGAATTGCGCCATGGCGCTCGGTGAGGCCGGGCAAGGCCCGGAGTCCCGGTATTATTTTTGATGCGCGCGCGTTCCTTCGCGAATAGGGTCAGGCATGGACCAGACCTTCGATTACGTGATCGTCGGCGCCGGCTCGGCCGGCTGCGTGCTGGCCAACCGGCTGAGCGAGGACGAGCGCGTCAGCGTGCTGCTGCTCGAGGCGGGCGGCAGCGAGCGCAGCATCTTCATCCAGATGCCGACCGCGCTCTCGATCCCCATGAACATGAAGCGCTACAACTGGGGCTTCGAGACCGAGCCCGAGCCCTATCTGAACGGCCGGCGCATCCACTGTCCGCGCGGCAAGGTGCTGGGCGGCTCGTCCGCGATCAACGGCATGGTCTACGTGCGCGGCCACGCCCGCGATTTCGACGAATGGCAGGCCGCGGGCGCCGCCGGCTGGAGCTACCGCGACTGCCTGCCCTATTTCCGCAAGGCCGAGACCTGGATGGGCGGCGGCGACGCTTACCGCGGCGGCGAAGGGCCGCTTTACACCTGCAACGGCAACGAGATGCGTAACCCGCTGTACCGCGCCTTCATCGAGGCCGGCAAGCAGGCGGGATATCCGGAGACCGCGGACTACGACGGCTACCAGCAGGAAGGCTTCGGCGCCATGCACATGACCGTCAAGGGCGGCGTGCGCGCCTCGACCGCCAGCGCCTATTTGAGGCCGGCGCTCGAGCGCCCGAACCTGACGGTCGTGACCGGCGCTTTGAGCGAGCGCGTCGTGCTCGAGGGCAAGCGCGCGGTCGGGGTCGCGTACCTAAAGGGGGGCGGGCGCGTCACCGCCAAGGCGGCGCGCGAGGTGATTCTGGCCGCCGGCTCGATCGGCTCGCCGCAACTGCTGCAGTTGTCCGGCATCGGCCCGGGCGACGTTTTGCGCGCGGCCGGGGTCGAGGTCGCCCACGACCTGCCCGGGGTCGGCGAGAATTTGCGCGACCATCTCGAGGTCTACTTTCAGTTCCGCTGCACCCAGCCGATCACGCTCAACGCCAAGCTCAACCCCTGGGCCAAGTTCCTGATCGGGGCACGCTGGATCCTGTTCAAGGACGGCCTCGGCGCCACCAACCACTTCGAGTCCTGCGCCTTCATCCGCTCCGGGGCCGGCGTCGAGTGGCCGGACATCCAGTACCATTTCCTGCCCGCGGCCATGCGTTACGACGGCAAGGCCGCGTTCAAGGGCCACGGCTTCCAGGTCCACGTCGGCCCCAACAAGCCGAAGAGCCGCGGGCACGTGCGTATCCAGTCGCCCGAACCGCGGGACAAGCCGCGCGTCCTGTTCAACTACCTGGCGCACGAGGACGACCGCGCCGGCTTCCGCGCCTGTATCCGCCTGACCCGCGAGATCATCGGCCAGAAGGCCTTCGATCCCTACCGCGGCGCCGAGATCCAGCCGGGCGCGGGGGTTACCACGGACGCGGCCATCGACGCCTGGATACGCGACAACGCGGAGAGCGCCTACCACCCCTCCTGCACCTGCAAGATCGGCGCCGCCGACGACCCCATGGCGGTGCTCGATCCCGAGTGCCGGGTGCGTGGGCTCGACGCCCTGCGGGTCGTGGATTCCGCGGTCTTCCCGACGATCACCAACGGCAACCTCAACGCGCCCACGATCATGCTGGCCGAGAAGGCCGCCGACGCGATCCGCGGCCGCGCCCCGCTCGCCCCCTCCAACGCGCCGGTCTACGTCGCCCCCGACTGGCAGACCAAGCAGCGGTGAGGGACCCCGCTCGCGGCGCCCGGCTTCGGTTGCTGCCCGCGATACACCCCATTTTCGCCGCAAAGCCGTGATATTCAGCGGTTGCGCCGACTCTCCCGCGCCGGGCAAAAGACGCAGGCGGGCGCGGCGGCGACTCTAAAAGCTCTCGGGTTGAACGGCGACGACCGGCATGGACAGGGCATTTGGCACGATTGCGCGCTCGGGTGCGCGCGCGGCGGCCCGGCTCGGCCGCGGGGTCCTGGTCCTCGCCGGGTCGGCCCTGGTGCTTGCCGGCTGGATTCGGGTCCTGGCTCAATGGGCGGCGCCTCCGGCCTGGCGCGGGATTGGGATCGCGCGGCGCACTGGGGTGCGCCTGGGCCGCTGGGCGCTTCGGCGCCCGCGCACGGCGCTCGGCGCCGGCCTG
>JACZWN010000140.1 GCA_022572105.1 Pseudomonadota bacterium
ATTACCGAAAAAGTAATCGAGGCGGCGAAAAACCTGAAAGGCATCGTCAAATACGGCGTCGGCACCGATGCCATCGACATCGAAGCGGCAACCCAACGGGGCGTGATGGTGATCAACTGCCCCGATTACGGATCGGACACCGTGGCCGACCACGCCTTTGCCCTGTTGATCGCCCTGGCCCGGCGGATTCCGGTTCTCGACCGGGTGATGCGGGAAAACGCCTGGGCCTGGCCGGCGGCGGAATACCTGGGCGTCGACCTTTCGGGCAAGACCATCGGCCTTGTCGGTTTCGGCCGCATCGGCCGGTGCATGGCGCGCCGCGCCGAAGGGTTTTCGATGACCCGGCTGGCCACCGATCCTTATGTGGACTCCGCAATCTTCGACGAGTATGGGGTTCAATCCGCCGGTTTGGACGAAATGCTGGAACGGTCCGATTTCGTTTCCATCCACTGCGTGCTGACTCCGGAAACCACCGCTCTGATCGGCGAGGCGGAATTGAAACGGATGAAGGATACGGCGTTTCTGATCGACGTTTCCCGCGCCGCCATCATCGACGAAGGGGCATTGATCCGGGCCCTCGACGAAAACGCGATCGCCGGCGCCGCCTTCGACGTCTTCGCCGACGAACCCCTGGCGCCTGGTTATCCGCTGCTCGGCCGGGACAATGTGATCCTGACCCCGCATCTGGCCTGGTACACGAAGGAAGCCTTCGAGCGGGTCGAACGCGATACCTTCGACGGCGTCCGGGACGTGCTTTCCGGCAACCGCCCGAAGAACCTCAAGAACGTCGAGGTTCTGGCTTTTCTTGCGGCGTTTTTTGTTTTCCTTGTTGTCCCCTGGAGTCCCGCGGAAGCCAAGGAAATCGACCACGCCCATCAATACAAGGCGTGCATGGCGCTGGCCAAACAATCGCCCGAGGAAGCCTTCGAAACGGCCCTCAATTGGCGCGATCTGGGCGGCGGGGACGCCGCCGAACATTGTGTTGCGGCGGCGTTGATCGGCCTTGGGCAATACACCGACGCGGCGGGACGAATGGAAACGCTTGCCGGCAAGGCGAAGCAAAACCCGTCGGTCAAGGCCGGGCTCCTGGCCCACGCGGCCCAGGCCTGGCTTCTGGCGGACCAGGCCGCCCGGGCCGAGGCGGTGCTGACGGCGGCCTTGAAGCTGACTCCCGAGGACAGCGCCCTTTTTGTCGACCGCGCCCAGGCGCGGGCGGCGTTGAAGGATTTCAAGGGCTCCCTCGAAGACCTGAACCATGCCATCGCGCGGGAAGACCGCCGCGCCGACGCCTATGTCTTCCGCGCCGCCACATACCGGTTTCTCGATAAACTGGAGCTTGCCCTTGCCGATGTGGAGCGTGCGCTGGCCCTGGCCCCCACCCATGCCGAGGGGCTTTTGGAGCGGGGGATTCTCAGGCGTCTTCGCCAAGACAACGACGGCGCCCGGCAGGATTGGCTTCGCGTTCTTCGCCTGGCGCCGAAAAGCAGGGCCGCCGCCGCGTCCGCGGAGCCCCCGCCCAGGCCGGCGGCGACCGGCAGGTGCTTGATCAGCTCGAGCCGCGCCCCGGTCTCGACGCCGAAGCGCGCCTGCAACGCCCGCGCCGCGCCCAGAACCAGGTTTTCCGGGGCCACGGCGCCCGCAGGCCCGGACTTCCGCCCGGCGCCCAGCGCGTCGGCGAAGGGCCCCTCGACCTCGAGCGCGAGCTCCGCCGCGGGTGCGATCCTGAGCTCGTCGCCGAGGCCGGCGAAAACGATCAGGCTGTCCAGCTCGTGATATCCGTCGGCCCGGCGGCCGGTGACGTGGAGGGTCAGGTTGACCTTGGCCCAGGCCGTGCGCCGCACCACGCCGCCGGCGGCCCGCGACGCGGTGATCGGATTCCGCGACGCGGTCATAGGATCAGGTGTCTTCGGGCAAATCGCCCAGGCCGCGGTCGATCTTTTCCTTGATCTTGGGGGCCACATCCTCCTCGGGATCGAGGCTGAGCGCCCGGCGCCATTGGAACCGCGCCTCCTGGCGCCGCCCGACCCGCCAGTAAGCATCGCCCAGGTGGTCGTTGATGACCGTATCCTGCGGCCGCAATTCGACCGCGCGCTCCAGGTACTTCAACCCCTTGCCGTACTCGCCGAGGCGATAGTAGACCCAGCCCAGGCTATCGACGATGTAGCCGTCGTCGGGACGCAGCTCGACGGCGCGCACCAACATACCCTTGGCGCGGTCGAAATTCAGCTTCTGCTCGATCCAGGAGTACGCCAGGTAGTTCATCACGAAGGGCTGCTCGGTCTCGAGGTCGAGCGCCTTTAGAAAATCCGCTTCGGCACGCGGCCACTGTTTCAAACGCTCGAGCGCGATGCCGCGGAAATAGAACATCGTCCAGTGCCGGCGCTCGGGCGTGGGCAGGCGCTCGATCGCGCGGTCGTAGGCCGCGACCGCCTCCTCGAAACGCTCGTTGCCGCGCATCAGATTGCCCAGGCGGAACAGCGGCTCGAAGCGTTCGGGCCGCGCGGCGGCGAGACTTTCGAGCTGGGTGATAGCCTCGTCGGTCATGTCCAGCCGCTGCAGTTCCTCGGCAACGCGCAGCCCGACCATCCAGCTGAAGGGCGATTCGTCCGGGATCGAGCGGTAGACGGCGATCGAATCCCGGCCGCGGTCCTGGGCCTGGAGGAGTTCACCCAACAGAACCCGCGCGATGACGAAATCGGGCTTCAGTCTGAGCGCCAGGTGAGCGTAGATCAACGCGACCTCCTCGGCGCGTTCCTTGGACAGCAGGCTGGCCAGGTTGAACAAGGCCTCGGCCATGCCCTCGGCGGCATTGGAAACCTTTGGCGCGGGTGTCCCGTGCGCGTCCAACCGCCGCCGGGCCGCGGCCATGAGAAGCGAGTCGGAATTGCGCTCGATGAACTCGCCATAGATCTCGCGCGCGCGCTCTCCCGCACCGCTGCGCTCGAAGAAGTTCCCGGCCAGGAGCGCCAGGCGCAGGGTCGGCTGTCCGGCCAGGCGGAGAACCTCCTCGTAGCCCTCGCGCGCCTCCGCCTCGCGGCCGGCCACGTCGTTCATGAGCGCGGTGTGGAGGCCGTGAAAAACGCTGAAGCCGCTTTTCTCCTTGAACGGCTCGAGCGCATCCAGCGCCGCCTCGATATCGCCCTCGGCAACCCGCAGCCAGGCCTGGAGCAGCGGCACGGTGATGGTGCTCAAGCCCCGTTCCGGCAGCCCGGACAAGAACGCGCCCGCGTCCCCCGGGACACCGCGCTCGACGGCGTCCACCGCGAGCACCAGGCCGGCCAGGCCGTGGTCCGAGTCGAACTCGGTCAGGCGCCGGGCGAGGTCCACCGCCTTGGCGTGGCGCCCGTCGCCGGCGACCAGCATGAAGGTGCGGTTGAGGAGCTGCTGGTTTTCCTGGTCGTAGGCCAGGCTCTCGAGCATGAAGTCCGCCGCCATCGAGAGGTCGCGCTGGCTTCCGGCGAAAAGTCCGGCCAGATAGGACCCGTAAGGAGAGCCGCCGAGCAGCACCGTGCCGCCGCCGACCTCCCCTTGCGCCGCGGCGATCAGGATTATGCGGACCGCAGTCGCGCCGTTGCCCGGTCCGGGATCCTCGGCGCAGCCGGCCGTGGTCAGCGCCAAGCCGAGCGCGACCAGGCAGCCGGCGGGCCAATTCATGGGCCGATTCATCGAGGGTATCCGGATCGTGGATTGCGACAATCCGCTCTCCTTTCCGGCTGGTCTGTATCGAGGCTGGGGCCGCGCCACAGCGAGGCGGCGGGCGCCGCCGTTCCCCAAATTGGTCCACCCCGAGCCTGCGCGCAAGGACAAATCGGCATCCGCGCCGGCGCCCCCGCCGCCCGAATCGCCTAGAGCAGATCGGGGTTGATTGGAATCGCCGGCGGCGATCCCATCAACCGCGTGAATCTGCTCTAGCTTATTGATGTAGACCGGATTCACAGGATCGATCGAACCCGCGATGTGGGTTCGATCAATCCTGATCCGGTCTCGTCTCCGCGGGGCCCGGGGGCCGCTACATGTTCGGATAATTCGGCCCGCCGCCGCCCTCGGGCGTCACCCAATTTATGTTCTGTCTCGGGTCCTTGATGTCGCAGGTTTTGCAGTGCACGCAGTTCTGCGCGTTGATTTGCAGGCGCGGGTTGGCGCCGTCCTCGTCGCGCAGGATCTCGTAGACGCCGGCCGGACAGTAGCGCTGCTCGGGGGCGTCGTAGAGCGCCAGATTGTGTTCGACCGGGACCGCCGGGTCCTTGAGCTGGAGGTGCACCGGCTGGTCCTCCTCGTGGTTCGTGTTGGACAGGAAAACCGAGGAGTTGCGGTCGAAGGAGACGATCCCGTCGGGCTTGGGATAGTCGATCCTCGGCATCTCGGCGGCCGGCCTCAGGCAGGCGTGATCCGGATGGCGGTGATGCAGGGTCCAGGGCGCCCGGCCGCCGAGCAGCTTGAGTTCCGCGCCACCGAACAGCATGCCGCCCCAAAGCCCCAGCTTGGCGAAGGCGGGGCGGAAGTTGCGCGCTTTGCCGAGCTCCTCGTAGACCCAGGAGCCGCTGAGTTTCTCGGGGTACGCCTCGAGCACGCCGTAGCCCTCGTCGCCCGCGGCGAAGGCCTCGAACAGGGTCTCGGCGGCCAGCATGCCGCTCTTCATGGCGTTGTGACTGCCCTTGATCTTGGGCACGTTGAGGAAACCCGCGGCGCAGCCGACGAGCAGGCCGCCGGGGAAGACGAGCTTGGGTATGGACTGCAGACCGCCCTCGTTGAGCGCCCGCGCACCGTAGGCGATGCGCTCGCCGCCTGCCAGCATGGAGCGAATCTTGGGATGGGTCTTGAAGCGCTGGAACTCGTCGAAGGGCGAGAGGTGCGGGTTGCGGTAGTCGAGGCCGACCACGAAGCCGACCGCGGCCTGATTGTCCTCCAGGTGATAGATGAACGAGCCGCCCCAGGTTTTGCCGTCCATCGGCCAGCCGGCGGTGTGCAGCACCAAACCCGGGCGGTGTTGGGCCGGATCAAGCCGCCAGAGTTCCTTCAGGCCGATGCCGTAGGTCTGCGGGTCCGCGCCCTCGCCGAGCGCGAAGCGTTCCATGAGCGTCTTGGTCAGCGATCCCCGGCAGCCCTCGGCGAACAGGGTGTACTTGGCGTGCAGCTCCATGCCCGGCTGGTAGCCGTCCTTTCGCGTGCCGTCCTTGGCCACCCCCATGTCGCCGGTCGCCACGCCGCGGACGCGGCCGGTATCGTCATAAAGCACTTCGGCGGCGGCGAAGCCGGGGTAGATCTCCGCGCCCAGGCCCTCGGCCTGCTCGGCCAGCCAGCGGCAGACGTTGCCGAGCGAGACGATGTAGTTGCCGTGGTTCTTGAACTGCTCCGGCATCAGCGCGACCGGCACCCCGAACGACCCCTTGGCGGTCAGAAACAGGAACTTCTCCTGCGCGACCGGGGCGTTGAGCGGGGCGCCCTTGTCCTTCCAGTCGGGGATCAGCTCGTCGAGCGCGCGCGGATCGAGGACCGCGCCGGAGAGGATGTGCGCGCCCACCTCCGAGCCTTTCTCGAGCACGCAGACCGAGACCTCCCGGCCGCGCTCCACGGCCAGCTGGCGCAACCGGATCGCCGCCGCCAGGCCGGCCGGCCCGGCGCCCACGATCGCGACGTCGAAATCCATGGATTCGCGTTCCATCGCCTCTCTCCCACCGGCGCCGGCGCCCCCTCCGGCCGCATGGGCCGCCCGTGCGGCCTATATAGAAGCGCCGCGCCGCTTAGGCCAGCCCCGTTTGCGCCGCTTTTCGACGGTCCCGCGCCGCTTCGCGGCCCAAACGGATTAGCGCCCCGGCGCCGGCGGTGATATCCTGCTGCCCATGCCGAGCGAGCGGGACGGGACGCTGGCCACGCTGCAGTGGCTGATCGATGCCGGCGCCGACGAAGCGATCGGCGAGACGCCGGTCGACCGGCTGGCCGCGCCCGCCGCTCGCCGCGCCGAACCACCGCCGGCCGAAAAAGCCTCGCCCGGTTCGGCGCGTGCCCCGGCCCCGCACCCAGTGGTCAAACCGGCGCCTGGCGCGTCCCTGGCCTCGACCGAGGCGGCGCTCAGCTCCGCGCGCGACCTGGCCCGCGCGGCCGGCAACCTGGAGGAACTCAAGGCGGCGCTTGACGCTTTCGAGGGCTGCGCCCTCAAGCAGCACGCCATGAACCTGGTTTTCGCCGACGGCAATCCGAAGGCCCGGGTCATGGTCATCGGCGAGGGACCCGGCGCCGAGGAGGACCGCCGGGGCCTGCCCTTCGTCGGCGTCTCGGGGCGCCTGCTCGACCGCATGCTCGCCGGCATCGGCCTCGACCGGACCTCGGCCTACATCACCAACGTGCTGTTCTGGCGCCCGCCGGGCAACCGGACCCCGACCGGCACCGAGATCGCCGCCTGCCTGCCCTTCGTCGAGCGTCACATCGAGCTGGTCGACCCCCAGGTCCTGCTGCTGGCCGGCGGCATCTCGGCCAAGACCCTGCTCGGGCGCAGCGAGGGGATCCTGAAGCTGCGCGGTCACTGGGCCCACTACCAGCACGCCGGCATGGCCCGGCCGATCCCGGCGCTGGCCAGCCTGCACCCGGCCTACCTGCTGCGCCAGCCGGCGCAAAAGCGCCTAGCCTGGCGCGATTTCCTGGCGCTCAAGGAGGCCCTCGATTCGGGCCGGGACCCGTTGCTCTGCGCGCCCGCCAATCGTTATGCGACTTTCCAATCGTTAACGCGATCTTCACCCTGAGGACCGATTCTGCGTGGCGCCTCGGGGGTCCGAGTTGCCCCGGGGCGCGGCATCCGGTTAACATGGTGCCTCAAACAGGGGGCATTCTTGCAGTCGGTTCGTTTCAACGGCCACCCGGTGCGGGCGCGCGGCTGGATCGCGGCCCTTTTGGCTGCCTGCGTGCTTGTCGTACCCGGCGCGAGCACCGCCGGCCAGGCCTCGAAAAACGGCGCGCTGACCGCGATCCCGGCCGCGCCACGGCTCGGTTCGGACGACCTGCCACGCGTCCTTTCGGACCGGGATGCCGAGCTCTACCGCGAGATCTTCGCGCTTCAGGAAAAGGGCAAGTGGCGCGCGGCGGACCAGCGCATCGCGCGGCTGAGCGACCGGCGCCTGATCGGTCACCTGTTGGCGCAGCGCTACCTGCACCCGACCGCCTACCGCTCGAAATACAAGGAACTGCGCGACTGGATGGCGCACTACGCCGACCATCCCGAGGCCAAGCGCATCTACAAGCTGGCGCTCAAGCGGCGGCCCAAGAACTACAAGCGCCCGAAGCGGCCCGCGGTCCAGCGCTCGAGCCTCGCCGTCGCGCCGCGCGCCGGCAGCGTCCCCTACCGCTCGACCAAGCTTCTGTCCAAGAAGGACCGGCGCCGCGCCGCGCGGCTCAAGCGGCGGATCCGGCGCAACGTCTTGCGCACGCGCCTGACGGTCACCGAGAAGCTGCTGGCCGGCTCCGAGGCCAAGCGCCTGCTGGACCGGGTCGAGCGCGACGACGGCTATGCCAAGGTCGCGGCCGCCTGGTTCTACTACGGCAGGGACGAACGGGCCTTCAAGCTCGCCGACGCCGCCGCGCGGCGCTCGAGCCGGCATGTGCCGCTGGCACATTGGACCGCGGGGCTCGCCGCCTGGCGCCTGGGCCGGCTCGAAGACGCGGCCGGCCACTTCGAGAGCCTGGCGCAGTCGCAAAACGCCTCCGGATGGAACACCAGCGCCGGCGCCTACTGGGCGGCGCGCGCGCATCTGCGCCTGAGGCGCCCGGCCGAGATGAGCCGCTGGCTGAGGCTCGCCGCCAAGTATCCGCGCACCTTCTACGGCCTGCTCGCCCAGCGCGCGCTCGGCATCGAGCTGCGCTTCGACTTCCACGCCCACGACCTGAACCCGGCGTTGGTCGCGCGGCTCGCGGCCGATCCGGCCAGCGCCCGGGCACTGGCGCTCTTGCAGGTCGGCGAGCGGCGCCGCGCCGAACGCGAGCTCAAGGGCGCCAACGGCTGGGCCGACGCCGAGATGGCCCAAGCGCTCTTGGCGCTCGCCGAGCGTGCCCGCATGCCCCGGCTCGCCTTCCGCATGGGCACCCGCCTGGCCGCGATCGAAAACCCGGAGGCGAGGGCGGGCGCGCTCGACGCGGCGCTGTATCCGGTTCCGCCGTGGCGGCCGAAGGGCGGCTTCACCGTGGACCGGGCGCTCATCTACGCGCTGGTGCGCCAGGAATCCGGATTCAACCCCCGGGCCAAGAGCCCGGACGGGGCACGCGGGCTCATGCAGCTGATGCCGAGCACGGCCAGCTTCATCGCCCGCGACCGGGGTTATCGCAGGCGCAAGCGCGAGCAGCTGTTCGACCCCGAAACCAATCTCGATCTCGGCCAACGCTATATCGCGCACCTGCTGGACAACGAGCTGGTGGGGGGCGATTTATTCCGCCTGACCACCGCCTACAACGGCGGGCCGGGCAATCTGAGCAAGTGGCAGCGCAATATGGACTACCAGGGCGATGCGCTGCTATTCATCGAAAGCCTGCCCTCGCGCGAGACGCGCCTGTTCATCGAGCGCGTGCTCGCCAACCTGTGGATCTACCGCCGGCGCCTCGGACAGCCGGCGCCGTCGTTGGACGGCATTGCATCGGGCGACTGGCCGACCTATGTAGCCCTCGACACCAAGACGCGAGAGCTGGCCAGGAATACCGACAATGTCCCGAATTGACGAAAGCCGCCCGTTCCTTCCGGTCAACATCGCGGTTTTGACGGTCTCCGACACGCGCAAGCTGGAGGACGACAAGTCGGGCGCCAAGCTCGAGGAGCTGCTCACCGCCGACGGCCATACGCTCGCCGGCCGCGAAATCGTCAAGGACGACGCGGCGGCGATCGTCGAACGCCTGAAGGCCTATATCGCCGATCCCGAGATCGACGTGGTGCTGACCACGGGCGGCACCGGGGTAACCGGCCGGGACGTGACCCCCGAAGCCTTCAAGGCGGTTATGGAAAAGGAGATCGAGGGCTTCGGCGAGCTGTTCCGCTGGCTCAGCTACGACAAGATCGGCACCTCGACCATGCAGAGCCGGGCACTCGGCGGGGTCGCGAACGGCACCTATCTGTTCGCCCTGCCGGGTTCGCCGGGCGCCTGCCGCGACGCCTGGCAGGGCATCCTGCACTACCAGCTCGACGCGCGGCTGCGGCCCTGCAACCTGGTCGAGCTCATGCCGCGCCTCAAGGAACGACTCATACCAAAGGTCCTTAGTAATGACCCATAGAGATCGCGCGGGCGATCCGCCGGGCAGGAGGGGAGCCGCGGGCGATGCCGGGCATCGTCAAGGCTTTCCGACGCCCTCCGGCGGTT
>JACZWN010000141.1 GCA_022572105.1 Pseudomonadota bacterium
GGCGAGGCAACCGGCTGGGGCGCGCCGTCGAGGCGGCCCGCCGGCGCGCCACGGTCGGCGAGATCACCGACGCCCTGGAGAAAGTCTACACGCGCCACCGCGCGGTGATCCGCAGCGTCTCCGGGGTCTACGGCGCGGCCTACGAAGGCGACAAGGACTTCGAGCGCATCCAGAGGGAGGTCGACGCCTTCGCCGAGGAGGCCGGCCGGCGGCCGCGCATGCTGGTCGTGAAGCTGGGCCAAGACGGCCACGACCGCGGCGCCAAGGTGATCGCCAGCGCCTTCGCCGACATCGGCTTCGACGTCGACGTGGGGCCCTTGTTCCAGACGCCCGAGGAAGCCGCGCGCCAGGCGGTCGAGAACGACGTGCACGTGATCGGCGTCTCGAGCCAGGCCGCGGGCCACAAGACCCTGGTGCCGCAGATGATCGAGGCGCTGCGCAAGGCCGGGGCCGGCGACATCATCGTGGTGTGCGGCGGCGTCATCCCGCCGCAGGATTACGACTTCCTTTTGAACGCCGGGGTCGCGGCGATCTACGGGCCGGGAACCGTCATTCCCTACGCCGCCCGCGAGATCGTCCGGATCGTGCGCCGGCGGCGCGCCGCGGCTTGATATGAGGCGGGCTGGGAAACGGGAAACGCCATGAGGAAAGCCCAGCTCGCAAGCGTGGTGGCCCTGGTCGTCGGGGGGCTGCTGACGCTGCTCTGGCTGGGCGCCTGCGCGCGCTACGTCGAGGGCTTCATCGGCTGGGAGCGCCTGCAATCCGTGCCGCCCCACGAGCTCGCGCTTCTCGTTGCGGGCGTCGCGACGCCGCTCGCCTTCGTTTGGCTGCTGCTCCTCTATCTGGTGCGCGGCTTCACGATCAGCGAAGAGACCGGGGCGCTGCTCGCCCGCCTCGAGGCGATGACCTATCCGGCCGAGGGCAGCGCAGGGCGGGTCGCGACGATCACCGATTCCCTCAAGGCGCAGGCAAGCACGCTGTCCGAGGCCTCGGACGACATCCTCGGGCGCCTGGAGGTCCTGCGCAACTCCTTCCGGCAACAGTCGCAGGAGTTGACCGGCGCCAGCGTGCGCGCCGCCTCGCAGGCCGAGCAGATCCGCGACGCCTTGCGCGCGCAGTCGGACGAGATCGCGGCGGCGGGCGAACGGGTCAACGATCTCCTGGTCGCCTCGGGCATGGCCATCGGGACCCAGATCGAAACCCTCGAGACGGTGGGCGAGAAGGCGCGCGCGGCCGCCGCCGCCGCCCTCGACAGCCTGGCCGAGCCGGTCGACGCGCTGCGCGAGGCGGCCGAGGAGGCGCTCGCCACCAGCGAGGACCTGGGTGGGGTCCTGCGGGCGCGTACCGAGGAGATGGTCTGGACCGCCGAGCAAACCCGCGAGACGACCGAGGGGTTGCGCAAGGAATACGTCGAATTGAGCGAGGTGACCGACAAGATCTCGGGCCAGACGCGCGAGTTTCGGCAGGTCATGCACGATCAGATCGGGGCCCTCCAAGGCATCCACGAACGGGCCGACGGCCTCAAGGGCGCGATCGACGTGCAGCGCGCCGACCTCGGGCATCTCTCCGGACGAATGGACGAGGAGGCGAACCGGATCGCGGCCTCGCTCGACGGCAAGGCCGAAAACATGAAGGCCGCTTTCGAGGCCGCGACGGAGCGCGCCGAGGCCATGGAGCGGGCCTTCGCGCAAGAGGCCGAATCCGTGGGCGCCGCGGCCGAACGCATCGCCGCCCGGCTGCATGAGGCCGGCGTCGGCCTCGGCGTGGCCATGGACCTGGCCGGCGAGCGCGCGGTCGAGACGACCAAATCCGCCGGTGCGGAACTGACCCGCCAGGCCGCCGAGCTGGAGCGCGCCTCCGAGCGGGCCGCGGCGCGCATCGGGGAGGCGGGAGAGGGCCTTCAGGGGGCCACGGCGCAGCTCTCCGAGGCGGCTCGCCTGGCGATCGCGCAGAGCGAGGAGGTCTCGCGGACTTTCGCGGCCCAGAGCCAGGAGCTGGTGGCCACGGCCGGCTCCACGCAGGCGGCGGCGAGCAAGCTGGGCCAGGCGTTCCGCGAGGAGATCGCGGAGCTCGGCCGGCTCGCCGGCGAACTGCAGGCGGCCACGCGCGCTGTCGGCACCGCGGTCGGGGGGCAGGCCTCGGAGCTGTCGCGCACCCACGCCGAAGCGCGCGAATCGAGCGAGCGCATCCGCGGCGAGCTGCGCGCCCAGGCGGACCAGCTGGCCGCTTCGGAGCAGGCCGTCGTCGAGCACTTGACGGCGATCGGGCGGAAGATCGAGACCATCGTCGTCGCCCTGCTCCAGGCCACAGAGCGCGCGCGCCAGCGCGTCGCGGGCCTGGGCGCCGAGTTCGACGCGCAGGCCACGGTGCTCGGCGATTCCGTCGACGACGCCTACCGCCGCATCGACCGGTACGGCCAGGCCTTCCGCGACCAGGCCGCGAGCCTGATCGAGGCCTCGCGGGCGGCGGAGGCCCAGGCCCAGGCGCTGCAGGAAAGCGCGGTCGAGCGCCGCCGCGACGCCTTCCTGCGCTCGGCCACGCACATGATCGAGGGCCTGAACGCGGCCTCGATCGATATCAACCGGATCCTCACCGACGACATGCCCGAGGACCTGTGGAAGCGCTACCGGAGGGGCGACCGCTCGATCTTCGCGCGCCGGCTGCTGCGCGGCAAGGACCGGCTTCTCTCGCCCGACATCAAGGCGCACTTCGAGACCGACGAGCGCTTCCGGACCGAGGCCACCCGCTACATCAAGCAGTTCGAGGCGCTGCTCGACCAAGCCACCGACTGCGACCCGGAGCAGGTGCTGAGCACCACCTTCCTGACCGCCGACGTGGGCAAGCTGTACCTCGTCCTGTCGCGCTCGCTGGGACGAGCCCAGTAGCGACCGCATCCAGGCATACCAATATTCAGCGCTCCTTGGTATAAGCCGACGCCATGCGCCCGACCACCATCGACCCCGGCCAGTTCCAGCCCGGCAAGCAGTTGCGCACGCTGCGCAACCTGCTGCCCTATCTGTGGCCCCGGGAGCGGGCCGACCTCCGGCTGCGCGTGGTGTTGGCGATCGTGTTCCTGGTCGCCGCCAAGGCCGCCAACGTCTATGTGCCGATCCTCCTGCGCGATGCGGTCGACGGCCTGGGGGCGCCGGTCGAGGGCATCGTCGTGGTGCCGCTCGCCCTGCTGCTCGCCTACGGCGTGGCGCGGGTCCTGGCGCGCGGCTTCGGCGAGCTGCGCGACGCGCTGTTCGCCAAGGTGGCGCAGCACGCGATCCGCCGGGTCGCCCTCGCCACCTTCCAGCGCCTCCACACCCTGTCGCTGCGCTTCCACCTGGAGCGCCAGACCGGCGCGCTGAGCCGGACCATCGACCGCGGCGTCAAGGGCATCGAGTTCCTGCTGTTCTTCGTCCTGTTCAACGTCCTGCCGACGCTGCTCGAGATCGCGCTGGTGAGCGGCATCCTCTGGTACCTGTTCGATTGGCGCTTCGCCGCGGTGACGCTGGTGATGATCCTGGGCTTCGTCGGGCTCACCTTCTCGATCACCGAATGGCGCATTCGCCTGCGCCGCGCGATGAACGCGGCCGACAACGACGCCAATACCAAGGTCGTCGACAGCCTGCTCAACTACGAGACGGTCAAGTACTTCGGCAACGAGGAGCACGAGGCCCGGCGCTTCGACGGCGCCATGCGCGATTACGCCCGGGCCGCGGTCCGGAGCCGCACCAGCCTGTCCCTGCTCAACGCCGGCCAGGCGGCGGTGGTGGCGCTCGGCATCACGGTCATGATGATCCTGGCCGCCCAGGGCATCGCCCAAGGCCGCATGACCGTGGGCGACTTCGTCATGGTCAACGCCTATCTCATCCAGATCGCCATGCCGCTCAACTTTCTCGGCACGGTGTATCGCGAGATCAAGCAGTCGCTGGTCGACCTCGACATCATGTTCGACCTGCTCTATTCGGAGGCCGAGGTCGCCGACCGGCCGGGCGCCCGGCCGCTTCATGTCACTGGCGGCGAGATCGTCTTCGAGCACGTCGATTTCGGCTACGACCCGCGCCGGCCGATCCTCAAGGACGTGAGCTTCACCGTGCCCGCGGGCAAGACCGTCGCCATCGTTGGGCCGAGCGGCGCCGGCAAGTCGACGGTCAGCCGCATCCTGTTCCGCTTCTACGACGTGACCGGCGGCCGGGTGCTGATCGACGGCCAGGACATCCGCGAGGTGACCCAGGAATCTCTGCGCGCGGCCATCGGCATCGTTCCCCAGGATACGGTGCTGTTCAACGACTCCATCTATTATAACCTCGCCTACGGCGACCCGGCGGCCGGCCGCGCCGAGGTCGAGGGCGCCGCGCGCATGGCGCGCATCCACGACTTCGTCCAGGCCCTGCCCGACGGCTACGACACCGAGGTCGGCGAGCGCGGCCTCAAGCTCTCCGGCGGCGAGAAGCAGCGCGTGGCGATCGGGCGCGCGCTGCTCAAGGGACCGGCTATCATGATGTTCGACGAGGCGACTTCGGCCTTGGATACCAAGACCGAGCGCGAGATCCAGAAGAGCCTGGACGAGGTCTCGAAGGACCGCACCGCGCTGGTCATCGCCCACCGGCTCTCGACGGTGGTCGGCGCCGACGAGATCCTGGTGCTCGAGGGCGGGCGCATCGTCGAGCGCGGCCGGCACGAGGCGCTGCTGGCCTCGGGCGGCGTCTACGCGGCCATGTGGCGGCGCCAGCAGAGCGCCGCGTACGAGCGGGCGGAGCCCGAACCCGAGCCCCACGAGGCCGCCGAGTGACCCCCAACCTCACCCATCTGGCGCTTCATGTGCGCGACCTGGAGGCCTGCGTCGCCTTCTACCGCGATTTCTGCGCCATGGAGATCGTGCACGAGCGCGGGGACCAGGGCCAACGCATCGTCTGGCTGGCCGAGCCCGGGCGCGGCAAGGAGTTCATCTTCGTCCTGCTGCCCGGTGGGCCGGGGCGCGACCAGGGCGCGGGTGATTTCAGCCACTTCGGCTTCGCGCTCGACGGCAAGGCGGCGGTGGACGCGGTTGCCGCGCGCGCCGAGGCCGCCGGCTGCCTGGCCTGGGCGCCGCGCCAGGAGCCCTACCCGGTCGGCTACTATTGCGGCCTGCGCGACCCCGACGGCAACTTCGTCGAGTTCAGCTACGGCCAGCCCCTGGGCCCCGGCGCCCCTGAGGCTTGACGAGATTGGCCGCAGGCCAGGCGGCCTGCTATAAGCTCAAACGCATCTCGCCCCCGCTGAGACAAGCCTTCGCCGTGACCGCCGCCACCACCCATTCCGACGAGAAGCTGGCCGAGGCCGTCCCCGGCGGCGACCGGCGGGCGCTCGCCCGCGCGATCACCCTCATCGAGTCGTCCCGGCGGGATCACCGGGCCCGGGCCCAGGCCCTCTTGGAGCGCCTTATGCCCCACACGGGAGGGTCCACGCGTCTCGGCATCTCCGGGGTTCCCGGCGTGGGCAAGTCCACCTTCATCGAGGCCTTCGGCCTCCACCTCATCGGCCAGGGGCACCAGGTCGCGGTGCTGGCCGTCGATCCGTCCTCGAAGCGGAGCGGCGGCTCGATCCTGGGCGACAAGACGCGCATGTTGGAGCTCGCCCGCGCGCCGGCCGCCTTCATCCGGCCCTCGCCCACCGGCGGCACCCTGGGCGGGGTGACGCGGCGCACCCGCGAGGCCATGCTCGTCTGCGAGGCCGCCGGCTTCGATGTCATCCTGGTCGAGACCGTGGGCGTCGGCCAGTCGGAAACCGCGGTCCACGACATGGTCGACATGTTCCTGCTCATGATCTCGCCCGCGGGCGGCGATGAGCTGCAAGGGCTGAAGCGGGGCATCGCCGAGCTGGCCGATCTGGTCCTGGTCAACAAGGCCGACGGGGAGTTTGCCGCGGCCGCGGGCCGCATCGCCGCCGACTACAGCCACGCCCTCCGTCTGCTCAAACCCCCGAGTCCGAGCTGGACGCCGCCGGTGCTCCAGTGCTCGGCGCTGAAGCGCGAGGGCATTGCCGAGGTGTGGCAGGCGGTCGAGCGCCATGGCGAGGCTCTGAGGGCGACGGGCGAGATCGCCGCGCGCCGGGCAAGCCAAGCGCGGAGGTGGATGTGGAGCGAGGTCCTGGAAAGCCTCATGGCGGCGATCGAGAGCGATCCCCAAGTGGGCGCGATGACGGCCGAGCTCGAGGCCAAGGTGACGGCCGGGGAGATCACTCCGACGGCGGCGGCCGAGGCCATGCTCAAGGCCTTCAGCAGCAAACGATCCTGAGCCCCCCGCAGCTCCCTCCCGCGGCCATACGCCCGGCCTACGGCCCCGGGGTTGTAGGCGAGGGCGGCAGGCGCGATCCGTCAGGCGTCCTTGTCAGGCCACCTGCTCGGGCCACCGGAGCCTCAAGCTTTCGCTTGACGGCGGCGGGAGCCCCGCCTAAATAGCGGACCTTGCCGGCGCCGTCCGGCGTGTTTTGTCAGAGGATGGGAACCCATGGCGCGACGCTGCCAGATCACGGGCAAGGGGGTGCAGACCGGCAACAACGTCAGCCACGCCCACAACAAGACCCGCCGCCGGTTCCTGCCGAACCTGCAGAAGACCTCGCTGCACTCCGAGGCGCTCGACCGAATGGTGCGGCTCAAGATCACGACCCACGCGATCCGCACCATCGAGCATGCCGGCGGCCTCGATGCCTATCTCCTCGCCACCCCGGATCGCAAGCTTGTGCCCGAGATCCGGCGCCTCAAGCGACAAGTCGAGAAGCAGGTGGCCGCCGAAAGCGCGGCCTAGGGCCAACCGCCGCCGGGAAGACGGCGGCCGCGGCGCCCCGACCCAAGGGAGGCGTGCCGTCATGCTGATCACCCGTAGATCGATCCTCAAGGGCCTGACCACCGTGCCGCTGGCCACGGTCCTCGCCGACCCGCTCATTGCGCGCGCCATCGCCGCCGGGCTCGAGGCCGTGACCACCGTCGCCGGCGGCAGGACGGTGGCCGCGGCGCTCGCCCTGCCGGCCAAGGTGCCGGCGCCGACGGTGATGCTGATCCACGAGTGGTGGGGGCTCAACGACCAGATCAAGTCGGTCGCCGCCGAACTGGCAAAGAAAGGCTACATGGCGCTGGCCATCGACCTCTATGACGGCAAAGTGACCGACCAGCAGGAGGAGGCGAACGCCCTGACCCAGACCCTCGACCCGGCGCGCGCCACCGCCACCCTGGCCGCCTGGATCGACTGGCTCAAGAACCACCCCAACAGCGCCGGGCAGGTCGCAACCATCGGCTGGTGCTTCGGCGGCGGCTGGTCCCTCAATGCCTCGCTGGCGGCGCCGGTCGACGCCACGGTCATCTATTACGGCGACGTCCGCAAAACCGCCAAGGAACTCGCCCGCCTCAAGGGTCCGGTGCTGGGCCACTTCGCCACGCGGGACCGATGGATCACCCTGAAAATGATCACCGACTTCGACCGGGAGATGAAGGCCGCGGGCGGGTCCTTGACCGTCCACTGGTACGAGGCCGACCACGCCTTCGCCAACCCGACCAGCGCGCGCTATGATGCCGAGGACGCCGCGCTTGCCTGGCGGCGCACGCTCGCCTTCCTCGAGACCAACCTGTAGACTGGAAGTGGCGGCGGCCGTCGCCCAGCCGGCCATGCCGGCCATGCCGCGCGGTCCCTTCATTCGATGAGACCCATGAACATCAAGGACCACATTCGCCAGATCCCCGATTTTCCCAAACCCGGCATCCTGTTTTACGATATCTCGACCCTGCTCTCCCACGCCGGGGCGTGGCGCGAGACCGTGAACCTGCTGGTGGCGGCCGTGCGCCCCCACCGGCCCGACCTGCTCGCCGGCATCGAATCGCGGGGCTTCCTGGTGGCCGCGCCGCTGGCGCTCGAGCTCGGCTGCGGCTTTGTCATGGTCCGCAAGAAGGGCAAGCTGCCCGGCCCCACGATCCTCCACACCTATGACCTTGAATACGGCACCGACACCATCGAGATACAGGCCGACGCCGTGGCGCCGGGCCAGCGGGTCGTCATCCTGGACGACTTGCTCGCCACCGGCGGCACCATGGCCGCGACGGTCGACCTGTTCCGCAAGGTCGGCGCCGAGGTGCTGGCCGCCGTCTGCATTATCGAGCTCAGCTTCCTCGACGGCCGGAGCCGGCTGGACGTGCCGTTCACCTCGCTCGTCGCCTACGAGGCGGAGGCGGTCTCGACCGGCGTCGACGAGCGCGTCGGCTGAGCGCCGCCCGGGCCGGGGCCGCGCGGCCTAAACACCTGCACCGCGACGGGACGCCCGCCATGCTCATCGCACAGATCACCGACATGCACGTGAAACGGCCCGGCTCGCCGGCCCTGGAAGGCGTCGACACGGCGGCCTGTCTGGAGCGCTGCGTCGCCCATATCAACGCCATGGAGCGCCAGCCGGACGTGGTGCTGGCGACCGGTGACCTGGTCGCCGAAGGGAGCGCGGAGGAATACGCGATCCTGCGCCGGGCGCTCGCGCCGCTCCGCGCGCCGCTCTATGTCATTCCCGGCAACCACGACGACCGTGACCGCCTGCGCGAGGCGTTTTCGGATCACGACTACCTGCCCAAGGACAGCCCGTTTCTCCACTACGTCATAGAGGGCTATCCCGTGCGGCTCATCGCGCTCGACACCGTGATCCCCGGCGAGGACGGCGGGCGGCTGTGCGCCGAGCGCCTGGCCTGGCTCGAGGCCCGGCTCGCGGCCGCGCCGGATCGCCCCACGGTGATCTTCATGCATCACCCGCCGTTCGTGACCGGCATGGACCATCTCGACCGCATCGGCTGCGAGGGCGGCGCGGCCCTGGGCGCGGTGATCGCCCGCAACCCGCAGGTGGAAAGGGTCCTGTGCGGCCACGTCCACCGGCCCATCCAGGTGCGCTGGCACGGCACCATCGCCAGCACGGGGCCCAGCACGGGGCTGCAAATGGCGCTGGAGCTCCGGCCCGACGGGCCGTTCCGCTGGTCCTTCGAGCCCCCGGCCTGCCAGCTTCACCTGTACCGCCCGGAGGTTGGCGTGATCAGCCATCTGAGCTATATCGGCGACTTCGACCGCCCCCAGCCCACGACTCCGATGGCCTGAGACCTGGCATCGGCGCCCGGCCGAAGGCCGCGGCGCGCCGCGGCGCACGCCGCCCATCGCCCTCCCAAGGGGCGAATTTGTTGGCCGCCGGCCTTTGCCATAGACTCGCCCCGACCGTTACGGACGCCCCATGATCGTGCTGTTCACCGACTTCGGCCCGAGCGGGCCCTACACCGGCCAGATGAAGGCGGTGCTCCACCGTGAGGCTCCGGGCGTGGCGGTCGTGGACCTGTTCGCGGACGC
>JACZWN010000142.1 GCA_022572105.1 Pseudomonadota bacterium
CCAGAGCAAGTACGCCGAGGCCGAGCCGCTTTATCAGCGTGCACTAGATATTCGGGAGAAGGCCCTCGACCAGAAGCACCCGAATGTGGCTCAGAGCCTGGAGAACTACGCCACCCTGCTACGGAAGACTGGGCGCACAGGAAAGGCGGAGGAACTGGAGATCCGTGCAAAGTCGGTCCGCGCCAAGCATGCACAGGAGGAAGGCTCTCGGATCTGAGCACCCGGACGTGGCCAATAGCTTGGAAAATTACGCCGGCGTCCTACGGAAGATTAGCCGCGATAACTTGTCGGAAAAGATGGAAGCCCGCGCTAAGGCGATCCGGGCCAAGCACGCCGAAACGAACCCGGCACAATGAAGGCTCCAAGCGGAACGCTTGAATGTCTGTTCCTGGCTGAGGCTGTTGAAAAAGTCCAGGCGCTCAAAAGTTTTGAAACAATGTTTCAAAATTAGGGATTTTGTCGAATCAATATTGCTGCAAGTGCGGCTCACACGAACAATCGTTGCGCAAAACTTGATGGTCCGGATTTTTTCAACAGCCTCGGCTAACAGCAGAAGTCCAGCCCCCTATCCAGTTCCGTCCGCTGCACCCCAGAAAGCGGAAGTTTCTGGCAGCCGTCGATTACTTTTTTGTCCGGAACTCGATATGCAGAATCTCGGAGGAACCGGATCTACCGCGATAACGGCTTGTACTTGATGCGGTGCGGCTGGTCGGCCTCGGCGCCCAGGCGCCGGCGCCGGTCGGCCTCGTAGTCCTGGTAGTTGCCCTCGAACCAGACCGCCCGGCTGTCGCCCTCGAAGGCCAGGATGTGGGTCGCGATGCGGTCCAGGAACCAGCGGTCGTGGCTGATCACCAGCACGCAGCCGGCGAACTCCAGGAGCGCGTCCTCGAGCGAGCGCAGCGTGTCCACGTCCAGGTCGTTGGTCGGCTCGTCGAGCAGCAGGACGTTGGCGCCCTCTTTGAGCATCTTGGCCAGGTGCACCCGGTTGCGCTCGCCGCCGGACAGCTGGCCGACCTTCTTCTGCTGATCCGGTCCGCGGAAGTTGAAGGTGCTCACGTAGGCCCGCGACGGCGTCGCGTGCTTGCCGAGCTCGACCGTGTCGCGGCCGCCCGTGATCTCCTCCCAGACGCTCTTGTCGGGCGCCAGGCTGTCGCGCGACTGGTCGACGTAGCCGAGCTTGACGGTCTCGCCCACGCGCAAAGCCCCGCCGTCGGGCCGTTCCTGGCCGACGATCAGGCGGAACAGCGTGGTCTTGCCGGCGCCGTTGGGGCCGATCACGCCGACGATGGCGTTGGGCGGGATCTTGAAGTCGAGGCCGTCGATCAAGAGCCGCTCGCCGTAGCCCTTGGACAGCCCCTCGGCCTCGATCACCAGGTCGCCCAGGCGCGGCCCCGGCGGGATCGTGATCCGCCCCGGCTCCGGCACCTTCCCGGCGGCCTCGGCGAGCAGGCTGTCGTAGGCCTGCAGGCGCGCCTTCGACTTGGCCTGGCGCGCCCGCGGGCTCTGGCGCACCCATTCGAGCTCGCGCTGCAGGGTCCGCTGGCGCGCCGATTCGGCCTTCTCCTCCTGCGCCAGGCGCGCCCGCTTCTGCTCCAGCCAGCTCGAGTAATTGCCCTTGTACGGGAGGCCCTGGCCGCGGTCGAGCTCGAGAATCCAGCCGGCCACGTTGTCCAGGAAATAGCGGTCGTGGGTGACCGCGACCACGGTGCCGGGATACTCCTCGAGATAGCGCTCCAGCCAGGCCACGGATTCGGCGTCCAGGTGGTTGGTCGGCTCGTCGAGCAGCAGCATGTCGGGCTTCTGCAACAGCAGCCGGCAAAGCGCCACCCGGCGGCGCTCGCCGCCCGATATGGTGGTCACGTCGGCCTCGCCGGGCGGGCAGCGCAGCGCGTCCATGGCGATGTCCACGCTGCGCTCCAGGTCCCAGCCGTCGACCGCCTCGATGCGCTCCTGAAGCTCCGCCTGCTCGGCGATGAGGGCGTCGAAATCGGCGTCCTCCTCGGCGAACCCGGCGCTCACCTCCTCGAAGCGATCGAGCAACGATTTCACCTCCGCGACGCCCTCGAAGACGTTGCCGGCCACGTCCTTTTCGGGGTCGAGCTCGGGCTCCTGGGGCAGGTAGCCGACCTTGACGCCGTCGGCGGCCCAGGCCTCGCCGTTGATCTCGGTGTCGAGCCCGGCCATGATCCGCATGAGCGTCGACTTGCCGGCCCCGTTCAGGCCGAGCACGCCGATCTTGGCGCCGGGCAGGAAGTTCAGGCGAATGTCCTTGAGGACCTGCTTGCCCCCGGGAAAGGTCTTGGATACCCGGTCCATGTGATAGATGTACTGATAGGCGGCCATCGATTCCCGTCTCTTTCTCTCTTCCCAGCCTCTACTTCCAGCCTCTGCGCCTAGCTGTTTAGTCCCGGAGTGTGGTGGCATCGTCGCGTTCAACGCACCGCTGATGGCGATCGTCAGCGTCGATACGCGGGTCCTGGGCGTGCCGCTGCTCTATCTGTACCTGTTTCTGGCCTGGGGTGCGCTCATCGCCTTCGTCCGCCTGGCCCGCCGGCGCGCGCGCGTGGCCCGACGCTGCCGACGAGTAATACCAAAGGTCCTTGATAATGACCCATAGAGATCGGGCCGGCGCGCGGCCGCGGGCCACCGGGCGGGTAGCAGGGAAGCCGCGGGCGATGCGGGACATCGTCAAGGCTTTCCGACGCCCCCACCGACTCGCCCGCCGCCGGTTCGCCTGCCCGACCGGAACGGCGGCTTCCCAAGGCTTTCGGACGGCCCAATGCTTTTGGACGGGGCGCAGGGCTTGCGATGCCGTGCATCGCCACGCCACGCGCTCCTGGCCGAAAACCTCGGGAAACCGTCTCTATGGGTCATTATCAACGCTCCTTGGTATGAGCTTGGCCCGCGCGCACCCCGCGCCGGTATCACCCGGCCGGGCGCACCCGGTCCGGCCCGATGTCGTCGATGGTCGGGCAGCCGGCCAGCATCATATCGCGGCGGATCTCGGCGGCGCAGATGTCGAAGCCCTTGTCCACGCCCGCGCCTTTCTCCGTCCGACCCGGGGCTAACGAAAATTCCGCCCCAAACAGGCGTCGTGTCAAGGCGACTCTACGGATGGCGGCGTCGGGTTGCCGGAGCCGCGCCGGTACGGAAACCCTCGTCGGACTTCGCCGACTCCTTATCAATCCATGTTACGGTTTCCGCGCATCGGCGCCTGGCCAGGCCGGGGGAACCGGGATCGGTCGTTTCTCGAACCCCCGCCCCTTTTCTTCGATTAGCTCAGGTCTATCTGATTTTCTGCCGCAGCGATCGATCTCAGGCTCGGTTCATCTCAGGCTCGGTTCACGAGAGCCCACTCCTGGGTCTGCGGAAACATCTGGGCCAGGCGCCGGTAGGTTTTTCTGATCAGCTGTTCGACGTCGTCGCCTCGTTCGGTGCCCGCTTCGGATTGCCATGGTTCGATGATTTCGTCCCAGTCCATGAACCTGCGGTGAAGATCGTCGCGCGCGTCCCGGATGTGCTCGATGTGGAGATCAAAACTTCGAAGCACGGTCAAAATCTCACAGGTCTGCGCGTCCACCATGTCGAACACCGTCTCGATGTCTTCTATGGCCTCCCGGAGAAGTACCCTCATACGGTCGAGCTCTTCCCAAGTAGCGGTTTGGTTGCCGTAGAATTTGCTCAGCCTTACGATCTTTGGCGGGATGTCCGTGATGCTTTTGAAACGCTCGCGTAGTCCCTCGATAAAGGACAACTCGTGCCCTATCTGCTGGATCTTGTTGATGACCTCCTGCTTTTTCTCCGGTGGGAGCCCCAGTTTTTCGGCAACGAGGCGGAACGCTTCCTGCACCCTTCGCTTTATCTCCGGATCGTCGACCAACTGTTCGATCTGATCCGATTCGATCACCTGGTCTTCCCTGCCCGTCAACAAGGTGGCGAGTTGGATCTTGATGCGGGCATGCGCGGCGGTTCGATGCCGCTCCTCCACCGACCATGAAGCGGACCCATCGAGTAGCTCTTGCGGGACCGAGTCGTTCGGCCGGATCTCCTGTACGTACTTGAGGCTCTTGGCCACGATATCGAGCAGTTGCCCATCGCTGGAATCCTCCGCGATGCCGAACTCCTGACGCAAAGCCACAATGGCGATAGCGGCCATATCGTCTCCCAGGGGCATGAGAAACTTCGGCTTGCCGCCATCGCTGTCGGCCGTGAAATAGCACCCGTCAAGACTAAAAACCTTGTGCTCAAAGACGAAATGGGTGCTGCCGTCCAATTCCTCGCGGATTTCTTCCTGCATGATCTGGTGCTCGATCTTTGTCCAAGCTCAGAAGACTTACATAATTCCAGTCGCTTACTTTTTGGTTAATTCCGATAATTCGAATTGTGGCCGG
Organism: Pseudomonadota bacterium; assembly: GCA_022572105.1. Classification (GTDB taxonomy): domain Bacteria; phylum Pseudomonadota; class Alphaproteobacteria; order Kiloniellales; family J153; genus JACZWN01. The sequence goes on from JACZWN010000142.1 coordinate 4,392, forward strand.
GGTTCGAAAGGCTGGCTACTCCCCGTGTATTGAATCGCACCCCTTTCGGTTCCCCCGGGCGGTGCAACCGTCTTTCGCAGTTTATCTGGACCTGAAACAGCCCCTTCGGACAGGGATTTCGGCACCCCTGAACAACGCGAGAACATCGTCGACGCGAAATCGCTGCCGTTGGCTAATTTCGCCCGTTCCGGGCCTCCTTCCAGGACGTCCGGCCTCCAGGACGTCCCGGATGCGGCAATCGGCGCACACCAGCCCTCCCGCTTTCGCTCCCCGTCGTTGGGCGCGCCGGGATCATCGAATATCGGTGCCCCGGGTCGCTTCTCGAGCCGTGCCGGCCGGCCGGCCGAATCGACGGTGGTTCCGCCCCGGAACGCAAGAAAAACCCCGGGCGCGGGTGCCGCCCGGGTTTCCACCATTTGCCTCCGTGGTGGGTCTCAGATGTTGTTCCTCGGCAACTGGTCGGCGATGTAGTCGGCCTGCCTGATCGCCAGGGTCACGATGGTCGGCGTCGGGTTTTCCGCGCCGCCGGTGGTGAACTGGCTGCCTCGCCGCCACGTCCTCACTCGGCTGCGGCCGGCTCCATCATCCGCTCGGCGATCCGCGGCAACGCTTCCGGACGTTGGAGATAGAGCACGCAGGCCACGCGCAAGAGCGAGGTGAAGTTGGAAATCTCCCCGTTGAGTTCCAGGACTTCGTCGTAGAGCGTGGACAGGAAGCGCGGCGTGGTCATGCCCTGGTCCTCCGCGATCTCGTCCAGGATGTTCCAGAACGTGGATTCCAGCCGGATGCTGGTGGCATGGCCGGCCAGGCGCACCGAGCGCGCGATGTAAGTATACCCAGCCGGGTCTTGCCCGGCGAAGATTCGCCACATATCATGTCCTCCCTGTCGGCCGCGCCTCTTGCCGGAGCCCTTGTTTTTGTCATCCAGGCGCCGTCACCGATACCTGGCGGGCCGTGTCAAACTCCGATCATAGCACCAAAAGGCCCACCGCGTGAAAGCCCCGTCAAAGCCCCGCGAGCGGCCGCTAGGCCCGTCGCCCGGATTTTCTTATTGCCGCCCCCCACCGACTTTGAAAACATAGGCCCTGAGCGGGCCTCCACGAGACCCGGGAACATACCGCGAACATTGCCTGAACCGGGAGGAATTCATGACCGACAAGGAGACTTCCGCGGCGCGCTGCGCCGTGCTCGTTGGGTCCTACACCAGCGGCAAAACGACGCTGATGGAGGCCATGCTGCACACCGCCGGCGCGATCCACCGGAAGGGCACGATCCCCCAGGGCAACACGGTCGGCGACTCTTCGCCGGAGGCGCGCCAGCGCCAGATGAGCGTCGAACCCAACATCGCGCACTGCACCTACCTGGGCGACCACTGGTCGATCGTCGACTGTCCCGGTTCGATCGAGTTGGCCCACGAACGCAACGCCGGGCTCATGGCCGCCGACATCGCCGTGATCGTGGCCGAGCCGGAACTGAGCAAGACCCTGATCCTGGCGCCGATCTTCAAGTTCCTCGACGACCACAAGATCCCGCATCTCCTGTTCGTCAACAAGATGGACAAGGCCGCGGTGCGCGTCGCCGAGCTCATGGAGGCGCTGCAGGCGGTCTCGTCCAAGCCGCTGGTGCTGCGCCAGGTGCCGATCCGCGAGGGCGAAGAGGTCACCGGTTTCGTCGACCTGGTGAGCGAGCGCGCCTACCACTACAAGGAGGCCGGGTCCTCGGACCTCATCGAGATGCCGGAGGTAGTCAAGGACCGCGAAGGCGAGGCGCGCCAGGAAATGTTGGAATTCCTGGCCGACTTCGACGATGACCTGCTCGAGCAACTCCTGGAAGACAAGATCCCGGCGCCCGCCGAGATTTACGATCAGCTCGCCAAGGACCTGCAGGACGACTTGATCGTCCCGGTGCTGTTCGGCTCCGCCGAGCGCAGCAACGGCATCACGCGGCTATGGAAGGCGTTGCGTCACGAGGCGCCGCAGCCGGCCGCGACCGCCGAGCGTCTCGGGATCCCCGCGGGTGAGGGCCCGGTCGCCTCGGTGTTCCGAATCCTGCACCTGCCGCACACCGGGCGCATGACCCTCGCCCGCGTCTGGCGCGGCCCGTTGAGCGACGGCATGACCATCGGCGGCGAGCGCGTCTCCGGCCTGTTCCACGTGATGGGCGGGGACAACCGGAAGATCGACAGGGCCGGCGAGGGCGAGGTGGTCGCGCTCGGGCGCATGGAGGAGACCCAGGCCGGCGATCTCTTGACCCCGGCGGGGCGCGTGACCGATTCGGGCATGCTCTGGCCGGATCGGCCCAAACCCGTCTTCGCGCTCGCCGTCCAGCCGCTCAACCGGCAGGACGACGTCAAGCTGACCGGCAGCGTCGCCAAGCTGATCGAGGAGGACGGCTCGATCTCGGTGGAGCACAACGCGGACACCCACCAGATGTTGCTCTGGGGCCAGGGCGAGATCCACCTGAAGATCGCCACCGAGCGCTTGAAGAGCAAATTCAACGTCGCGGTCGACGTGACGCAGCCCCAGACCGCCTACAAGGAGACCATCCGCAAAAGCACGCAGCAGCATTCGCGTTTCAAGCGCCAGACCGGCGGCCACGGCCAGTTCGGCGACGTGCGGGTGGAGATCAAGCCGCTGCCGCGCGGCCGCGGCTTCGAGTTCATCGACAAGGTCGTCGGCGGCTCGGTGCCCAGGCAGTACATCTCGGCGGTCGAGCACGGCGCCAAGGACTACCTGCAGCGCGGGCCGCTCGGCTTTCCGGTGGTCGACCTCTCGGTCACCCTGTTCGACGGTCAGCACCATGCGGTCGACAGCTCCGACCAGGCGTTCAAGACCGCCGGCCGCATGGCCATGTCCGAAGGCCTGCCCAACTGCGCGCCGGTCCTGCTCGAACCGATCTACCAGGTGACCATCGACGTGCCTTCGGATTTCACCGCCAAGATCCACGGCCTGATCAGCGGTCGGCGCGGCCAGATCCTCGGCTTCGAATCCAAGGCCGGCTGGGACGGCTGGGACGAGGTCAAGTGCCAGATGCCCCAGTCCGAGCTCAGGGACTTGATCATCGAGTTGCGCTCGTTGACCTTCGGGGTCGGCAGCTTCGAATGGAACTTCGATCATCTGCAGGAGCTGACCGGCAGGCAGGCCGACAAGGTAATCCGGGACCGCCAAGAGGCGCTGGCCGCGGATTAGGACGCGGTTCGTCTACGCCGATGCCGGCACCGACTTCGGCGAGGTCCGATTGCGTTTCACCGATTGCGGCGCTACCGGCCGGTACCGGCGGAAAGACCCTACGCGCGCTCCGTTGATTTACCTCGGCGCGGACGGCACACTAGGCGGCGTCCCGAGTCGATCACCCCCGAATCGATCACGGGCATCATGGAGTCGCTTGCAATGCTGATCAAGGTCAGGCGCGGCTGGGAGCTGCCGGAGTCGGCCGCCACGCCGGAGCACATCTTTCGCGACCGCCGCCGCCTGCTGAAGGCCGCGGCCGCCGGCCCCATCCTGTTGGCGGTGCCGGGAATTCTGGCCGGCTGCGGCGAGGCGCCGGATCGCGCCGACCAGGCCACCCAGGTCGCCCCGGAGAGTCAGGTTGCCGGCGCCGGTACCAGCGACGCAACCGCCGCGGCGGACCCGAGCGCCCATCTCTATCCGGTGGCGCGCAACCTGCGCTACCGGCTCGACCGCGAGATCACGCCCGCGGAGCTGGCCACGACCTACAACAACTACTACGAGTTCGGCTCCTCGAAGACCATCTGGAAGAAGGCCCAGGCGCTGCCGATCCGGCCCTGGATGGTGACCATCGACGGCTTGGTCGAGAACAAGATCGAGATCGGCGTCGACGATCTCTTGGCCAAGATGCCGCTGGAGGAACGCCTGTACCGCCTGCGCTGCGTCGAGGCCTGGGCCATGGCCGTGCCGTGGAGCGGCTTCGCGCTCAAGGCGCTCGTCGACTTGGCGCGACCGCTGGCTTCGGCCAAGTACCTGCGCATGGAGTCGTTCCACGACCCGGAGGTGGCGCGCGGACAGAAGGCCTCCTGGTATCCCTGGCCCTACATCGAGGGCCTGACGATGGCGGAAGCGCGCAACGAGCTCGCCTTCATCGCGACCGGCATCTACGGCAAGCCCATGCCCAAGCAGAACGGCGCGCCCCTGCGCCTGGCGGTGCCGTGGAAGTACGGCTTCAAGTCGACCAAGGGCATCGTGCGCTTCACCTTCACGGACGTGCGCCCCAACACCTTCTGGGAGAAGGTCGGGCCGGCGGAGTACGGCTTCTGGGCCAACGTCAACCCCGAGGTGCCGCACCCGCGCTGGTCCCAGCGGACCGAGCGCGTGCTCGGTCAGGACTACCGGGTCGACACCCAGCTGTTCAACGGCTACGCCGAGTTCGTCGCCGAGCTCTACACCGGCCTCGAAGGCGAGAAGCTGTTCATGTGAAAAAGAAAGCAGTCTACTTTATTTCTCTGTTTTCCGTTATATTTCATGTACTTAGAGACATTTCCGCGCTGTCTTGACGGTCAGTCCCACCGCCCCCGCGCGACGCGGATGCCGGCCCCGCGGGCAGCCCCGGTGCCCTGCCCATCGAGCAGGCGTGAGGTGTTCGTGCGCCCCGCCGGCTCACCCCGCGCGCGAGGCGTTCCCCGCTTCATAGGTCCGCGCGATCTCTACGGGTCATTATCAGCGCTCCCTGGTATAAACCGGCCGCGCCGGGCGCATGACGGCGACGCCCGCAAAGCCATTAAGAGTCCGGCAGGTTTTGCGAGGCCCGGCCACACGGCCGCGTCGCGCGGAGTTTCGAAAACCAGCCTAGCAAATTTGCGTTTCGTTTGCTCCGCGCTCGCGCGCCTGCTACTTGGGGCGCGAGCGCGGGAACCGCCGGCGGGGGATTTTCTTGCTGC
>JACZWN010000143.1 GCA_022572105.1 Pseudomonadota bacterium
GGCCGGCGGCCCCGCGGCCGAGGCACCCGCGCGCGCCATCACGCCGCCGCCCGCGCGCGCCCGGGCGCGTAGAGGGCGTGCAGCCTGTCCTCGACGCGCTTCGGATCGTCCTCGCGGTTGACCGCGACGCGGAATTCGGCCGAGCCGGGCAGGCCGCGCGAGTACCAGCCCAGGTGCTTGCGCGCGAGACGCAAGCCGCGGTGCCGGCCGTGATGGGCGAGCATGGCGCGGTAATGCTCCAGCACCAGGTCGAGTTGCGCCGCCAGCGGCGGGTCGGGCAGCGCCACGCCGGTCCTCAGGTAGTGGATGACCTGGCCGGGGAACCAGGGCCGGCCCGTGGCGCCGCGCCCGATCATGACGCCGTCGGCGCCCGAGGCGCCGAGCGCCTCGGTCACGTCCCGGAGGCTGCGGATGTCGCCGTTGACCACGACCGGAATGGCGACCGCCTCCTTGACCCGGCGCACGAAGGCCCAGTCGGCCGCGCCGTTGTACAGCTGGCAGCGCGTGCGCCCGTGGACCGCGATCATCCGGATGCCGCAGTCCTCGGCGATGCGGGCGAGCTCCGGCGCGTTGCGGCTGGATGCGTCCCAGCCGGTGCGCATCTTGAGCGTCACCGGCAGGTCGACCGCTTTGACCGTGGCTTCGATGATGCGCCGGGCCAGGCCGGGCTCGCGCATCAGCGCCGAGCCGGCGTACTTGTTGACCACCTTCTTGACCGGGCAGCCGAAATTCACGTCGATGATCGCCGCCCCCCGGTCGGCGTTCAGGCGCGCCGCCTCGGCCATGACCTCGGGCTCGCAACCGGCCAGCTGCACCGCCATGGGAAACTCCTCGGCGCAGCCCGTGGCCAGCTTCATGGATTGGCGCGTGTGCCGGATCATGGCCTGGCTGGCGATCATCTCGGAGACCACCAGGCCGGCGCCCAGGCGCTTGACCAGGCGCCGGAACGGCAGGTCGGTGATCCCCGACATGGGGGCCAGGATCACCGGGTCCGCGAGAACGATGTCGCCGATATGGATGCCCATGATTTAGGCAGTTCCTGAAGTGCCTAATTGTTGGGCCGTTGTAGCGCCTGGCTGCCGGAACGCAAGGAAATCCCGCTTGCGCCGGGCTTTTGCGCGGGCCTACCCGATCAGCACGTCGGTGACGAACTTGACCCCCAGGTAGGCGAGGGTAAGCAGCAAATAGGCGAGCAGGATCAGGCGCGCGGCGCTCTGGCCGCGCAGGCCGCTACGCCGGTGCAGGATCAGGAGCACGGCGATCAGGGCGAAGGCCAGGATCGCCAGCAGGGTCTTGTGGTCGAACACCAGGAGCCGCCCGCTGCTCAGGAACTGCCGGGCCATGCCGGTGGCGATGCCAAGCGCGAGCACCGCCTCGGAGACGCCGAGCAGTCGCACCTCCAGGAGCGACGCATCCGAGACCGACGGCAGCGCGCGGGTTAGCGCCGTCGGCCGCTTGCGCTTGAGGGCACGTTCCTGGAGCACCGCGGCGACGGCGGCCATGGCGGCCAAGGTGCACAGGCCGTAGGTCGCCACCGAGAGCGCGATGTGCGCGCTCAGCCAAGCATCCGGGGCCGCCGCCAGCCCTTCGCGTCCGGGCACGTGGCGCCACACCGTGGCCAGGACGCCGAGCAGGATCAGGTAGGGCAGCAGCAGCGGGCGCAGCCGCCAAGCCTCCCGCGTCACCAGGGCCAGAAGCGCGAAGAACGCCATGCTGGCGGCGATCGAGACCCAGAGCGCGGCGGACAGCCCGGTCTGCCAGGCGCCGCCGAGTTGGACCAGGCTGTAAGCGGCCGGGCCCGCCACGGCGACCGCGACCGCGGCCCAGAACAGGAGATCGGGGCGTTCGCGCCCGCGCCGCAGCGGCAGGACCGCCGCCGGCACCAGCGCGACCAGCGCGGTGAGACTCATGATCAACGAGTTGGCCATGCCGTTTTATACATCACCTCGGCGGCGGTTGACATCGGCTCTTGGCCGAGACGTTCGAGATCACTAGGCTCGCCCTCGACATGCGATTGAAGGGCACGACATGACCGGGCCAGTGGCGCCGGCAGTGACGTCAACGGTGGCGCTCGTGGTGGCGGCGGGACGTGGCAGCCGCTTCGGCACCGGGCTGCCCAAGCAGTACGCCGCGCTCGGTGGCCGGCCGCTGCTCGGCCACAGCCTCGAAGCCTTCGCCCGGCACCCGCGGATCGACCGGGTCAAGGCGGTCATCCACCCGGACGACCGGGCGCTCTACGAACGTGCCGCGGCCGGGCTCGATCTCTTGGAGCCCGCGGCCGGGGGCGCGACGCGCCAGGACTCCGTGCGTCGCGGGTTGGAGAGCCTGGAGTCGCTGGCGCCGGCGGCGGTGCTGATCCACGACGGCGCGCGGCCCTTCGTCGACGCCGCCGTGATCGACCGGGTGCTCGACGCGCTCGCCTCGGCGCCCGGCGCGATCGCGGCGTTGCCCGTGACCGACACCCTGAAGCGGAGCGAGACCGGGAAGCGCGGCCAAGCCGGCCATATCGCCGCCACTCTCGAGCGCGCCGGCCTGTGGCGCGCCCAGACACCGCAGGGTTTCCGCTTCGCCGAGATCCTGGCGGCGCACCGGGCAATAATCCACGGGGCTGCCCACGGGGCCGTCCACGGGGCCGCCGCCGGCCCGGAGTTGACCGACGATGCCGCGGTCGCCGAACGCGCCGGCTTGGCCGTGGCGCTGGTCGAGGGCACGCCCCACAACATCAAGGTGACGACCCGGGACGACCTGCTGCGCGCCGAGCGCTGGCTCGCCGGCGCATACGAGACCCGGGTCGGCCAGGGCTTCGACGTGCACCGCTTCGCGCCCGGCGACCACGTCATGCTGTGCGGCCTGCGCGTACCCCACGAGGCCGGCCTCAAGGGCCATTCGGACGCGGACGTGGGCCTGCACGCGCTCACCGACGCGATCCTGGGGGCGCTCGGCGCGGGCGACATCGGCGTGCATTTTCCGCCCTCGGACGCGCGCTGGAAGGACGCCGACTCCGCCGTCTTCCTGACCCACGCCCGCGATCTGGTGGCGACCCGCGGCGGGCGCATCGCCCACGTCGACGTGACCCTGGTTTGCGAGCGGCCCAGGATCGGCGCCCGGCGGGTGGCGATGGTCGCGCGCCTCGCCGAGTTGCTCGGCATCGAGGCCGAGCGCGTCAGCGTCAAGGCGACCACCACGGAAGGCCTGGGCTTTACCGGACGCGGCGAGGGTATCGCCGCGCAGGCGACCGCCACCCTCAGCCTGCCCACCCTCAACCCACCGGGACCGGCCGCGTGACCCCGGTCCAGCCCCTGCCCTTCTGGCACCCGGCCAGCCTGCTCGCGACCTGGTTCGGCAGCGGCCTCCTGCCCAAGGCGCCGGGCACCTGGGGCTCGCTCGCGGCGCTGCCGTTCGCCATCGTCATCGCCGCGCTCGCCGGGCCCTGGGGCCTGTTGGCCGCGGTGCTCGCGGTCACGGTCGCGGGGCTCTGGGCGGCCGATGTCTATGCCGCGCGCAGCGCTGACAACGACCCGGGCGAGGTCGTCATCGACGAGGTCGCCGGCCAGTGGCTCGCGCTGGTGCCCGCCGCCCTCGACCCGCGGCTCTACGCGGTCGCCTTCCTGGCCTTCCGCTTCTTCGACATCGTCAAGATTTGGCCGGCAAACTGGCTCGACCGGAACCTGAAGGGCGGCTGGGGCATCATGCTCGACGACCTGGCCGCCGGCGTCTATGCCGGGGCGCTTACCTTCGGCGTGTCATATCTGCTTGCGGATTCGTGATGTTTCCGGCTCGTTTGATAACCAAGGCCGAGGACCTGCTCGACGCCTACCGGCGCGCGGGCCTGACGATCGCGACCGCGGAGTCCTGCACCGGCGGCCTGATCGCCGGCTGTTTGACCGAGATCCCGGGCGCCTCCGACGTGGTCGAGCGCGGCTTCCTGACCTACTCCAACGAAGCCAAGCATGACTTGCTCGGCGTGCCGATGGCGCTGATCCGGGCCCATGGCGCGGTCAGCGCCGAGGTGGCCGAGGCCATGGCGGCGGGCGCGATCGAGCGTTCGGCGGCCGATGCGGTGGTCTCGGCGACCGGGATCGCCGGGCCCGGCGGCGCCACGGCGGACAAGCCCGTCGGCCTGGTCTACCTGGGCGCCGCCCGGCGCGGTCTGGCGCCCCTGCACCAGCGCCAGGTCTTCGCCGGCGACCGCGGCGCGGTGCGCCTGGCCGCGGTCGAGGCCGCGCTCGACCTGCTGCGCCGGGTCCTGTGATCCGCGATGGCATGGCCCGGTAACGCAGCGCCCGCTCCGCCACGGCCACCCCGGCCGCCCCTGCCCGTGAGCGCCGACGACCTGCTCCTGATCCTGATCGTCACCCTGGGCTCGGTCCGGCTGTTGGTCTGGCTTCTGGTCGGTCTGTCGCCGGTGCCGGGCTCGGGCCGCGATCCCGGCGACGCGCTTCTGGCGGCCATGACCGTGCTGCTGTTTCAGACCGCGGTCATCCTGGCCATGCTGCGGGCGGTGGTGATCCGCAAGTACGGCCTAAGCTGGGCCGACCTCGGCCTGCGCCCGGCCGGGCGCCACTGGTACCGCCGGGCCGTCATCATCGCGGTCCTGCTGTTGCCCACGGTGGCGCTGGTCAACAGCGTGCTGATCCCGATGCTGGCGGAGGAGCCGTTTCGCAATCCGCAGCTCTACGCCATCGCGCCGGCCGGCTTCAGCTGGTCGGCCTTGCTGACCATGCTGGTCATGGCCGGCGTCGTCACGCCCTTCGCCGAGGAGCTGGTGTTCCGCGGGCTGCTCTTCCCCTGGCTGCGCACGCGCCTCGGCGTGCCGGCCGCGGTGCTCCTGAGCGCGCTCTGCTTCGCCACGCTGCACGGAGCCGCGATCCTCATCCCGGCGCTCACCGTGGTCGGCGCGGCCTTCGCCGTCATCTACCAGCGCTGCGGTTCGCTGTGGCCGGCCATCGTCGCCCACAGCGTCTTCAACGGCATCATGATCGTGGTGCTCTATGCCTTGCTCGCCGCCGGCGTGAAGCTGCCGTGAGCGGGCACTCGGCCGGGCCGAACGATTCGGGCTATCGTCGCGCCGGAATCGAGGGCATCGCCGAGCGCGGCGACCATCACATCGTGCTCGGCAAGGTTATCGATTCCCGGGTGGCGCGCGCGCCGGCGGGCCGGCCGGACGCGGCGATCCTGGAGATGAAGGACCTGGGCGAGAAGGTCTTCTACGGCGGCTAGCCAGCGCCGCTCAACGGTCCGCGTCGCGAGCGCGCTTCGGCGGACCGTAGAGCGCCCGGGCGCGGGTCTCGAAGGCCGAGACCATGCGCCGCACCGCCTGGGAGAACAGTGGCTCGATCAGCTTCTGCAGGATGCGCGAGCGGAACGCGAAGTCGACGTAGAAGTCGATGGTGCAGCCTCGCGGATGGTCCTCGAAGACCCAGTGGTTGTTGAGGTACTTGAACGGGCCTTCCTGGTAGGCGACGTCGATGCGCTGGCCATCGGGATCGAGCCGGGCGCGGCTGGTGAAGCGCTCGCGGAACACCTTGAAGCCGATCACCATGTCCGCGATGATCAGGTCGCTGTCGCTTTCGTGCTTGCGCACGCGCGCGGCGATGCACCACGGCAGGAACTCCGGGTAGCGCTCGATATCGGCGACCAGATCGTAGAGCTGGCGCGAGCTATAGGGCAGGATGCGCTTTTCGGCGTGGGTCGGCACGGTCCCGGCGCACGCCTTAGCCGGCCTCGGCCAACCTGGCCGCGCGCGCGGCGCGCAGGCGCGCGAAGTCCTCGCCGGCGTGGTAGGAGGAGCGCGTCAGCGGCGTGGCCGAGACCATCAGGAAGCCGCGGGCGTAGGCCTGGGCTTCGTACGCCTTGAATTCCTCGGGCGTGACGAAGCGCTCGACGGTGAGGTGCTTGGGCGTCGGCTGCAGGTACTGGCCGATGGTCAGGAAATCCACCTCCGAGGTGCGCAGGTCGTCCATCACGCCAAGCACCTCGTCCTCGGTCTCGCCTAGGCCGACCATGATGCCCGACTTGGTGAACAGCGCCGGATCGATCGCCTTGACCCGCCGGTGCAGGCGAATCGAATGCCCGTAGTCGGCGCCGGGCCTGACCGGACGGTAGAGCCGCGGCACGGTCTCCAGGTTGTGGTTGAAGACGTCGGGCCGGGCCGCGACCACGACCTCGAGCGCGCCCGCCTTGCGCAGGAAGTCCGGGGTCAGCACCTCGATGGTGGTGGCTGGCGTGGCCTCGCGGATCGCCCCGATGACCGCGGCGAAGTGGGCCGCGCCGCCGTCGTCGAGATCGTCGCGGTCGACCGAGGTGATGACCACGTGCTGGAGCCCGAGGCGCTTGACCGCGGCGCCGACGTTGGTCGGCTCGAAGGGGTCCAGCGCGCCGGGCCTGCCGGTCGCCACGTTGCAGAAGCCGCAGGCGCGGGTGCAGACCCCGCCCATGATCATCATGGTGGCGTGGCCCTTGGCCCAGCACTCGCCGATGTTGGGGCAGGCGGCCTCCTCGCAGACCGTGTGCAGGTTGTGCTCGCGGACGATGCGCCGGGTCTCGTGGTACGCGCGGCTGACCGGCGCCTTGACCCGAATCCAGGCCGGCTTGCGCTTGACCGGATTGTCCGGCTTGTGCGCCTTCTCCGGGTGGCGCGGGCGCTGATTTTCGCTGGTGACAGCCATCAAGTCACCCCTAGCCTATAAAGTTCAAATTTAACCACAGAGACACAGAGGCACAGAGAAACAAAAAATCCCCCAACACAAAGACACAAAGAACACAAAGAACGTTGCTGCGCGCGATGCGCGCTAAACCACGTTTCTTCGTGACCTGGAGTCTTCGTGGTTTCTTCGTTTTTTCTCTGTGTCTCTGTGTCTCTGTGGTTCACTTTATTTTCCTGAAATTCCCGGATGCAATTAGACCCGGATGCAATTAGAAGTGTATCGCCCGGCCGTAGGCGTCAAGCACGGACTCGTGCATCATCTCCGAGAGCGTCGGGTGCGGGAACACCGTGCGCATGAGGTCGGCCTCGGTGGTCTCGAGCTGCATGGCGACCGCGTAGCCCTGGATCAACTCGGTGACCTCGGCGCCGATCATGTGGGCGCCCAGCAGCTCGCCGGTTTTGGCGTCGAAGATGGTCTTGATCATGCCCTGCTCCTCGCCGAGTGCGATCGCCTTGCCGTTGCCCATGAAGGGGAAGCGCCCGACCTTGACCGCGCGTCCCGCCTCCTTGGCGGCGGCCTCGGTCAGGCCGATGCTGGCGACCTGGGGCTGGCAGTAGGTGCAGCCCGGGATGCGCCGGGTCTCGAGCGGGTGGGCGCCGCTCTCGCCGGCCAGCTTCTCGACGCAGATCACGCCCTCGTGGCTCGCCTTGTGGGCCAGCCAAGGCGGCCCGGTGAGGTCGCCGATGGCGAAGACGCCGGGCTCGCCGGTCGCCATCCAGGGGTCGGTGACCACGTGGGTCTTCTCGACCTGGACGCCGGTGCCCTCGAGGCCCAGGTCCTCGACGTTGCCGACGATGCCGACCGCCGAGATGACCCGCTCGACGGTGAGCTCGCGGGTCTCGCCGCCGGCCTCGATGGTGGCGGTCACCTGGTCCTTGCCTTTGTTCAGGGATTTGACCGCGGCGCCGGTGAGGATCTTCATGCCCTGCTTCTCGAAGGCCTTGTGGGCGAAGGCGGAGATCTCCTCGTCCTCCACGGGCAGGATGCGCGGCAGGATCTCGACCACGGTGACCTCGGCGCCCATGGTCTGGTAGAAGCTCGCGAACTCGATGCCGATGGCGCCCGAGCCGACGACCAGGAGCGACTTGGGCGGGGCCGCGGGAACCAACGCCTCCTTGTAGGTCCAAACGAGCTCGCCGTCGGACTCGAGCCCGGGCAACTGGCGCGCGCGGGCGCCGCTGGCGAGCACCACGTACTTGGCGGTGAGATCCGCGACGCCCGTGCCGTCCTGGCTCACCTGGACCTTGCGCAAACTGCCCTGAGCGCCATCGAGCCGGCCGTGGCCGTCGAAGACGCTCACCTTGTTCTTCTTGAGCAGGTGCTTGACCCCGCCCGACAGGCGCGCGGCGATCTTGCGCGAGCGCTTGACCACCTTGTCCAAATCGTAGGCCGCGCCCTCGACGCTCAGCCCATAGTCGCCGGCGTGCTGCATGTAGTGATAGATCTCGGCAGTGCGCAGCAGCGCCTTGGTCGGGATGCAGCCCCAGTTCAGGCAGATGCCGCCCAGGTGCTCGCGCTCGACCAGCGCGACCTTGCCGCCGAGCTGGGCGGCGCGGATCGCGGCCACGTAGCCGCCCGGGCCGCCGCCCAGGACGATCAGGTCGAATTCGGTCTCGGCCATGGCTCAGCACCCTCCCCTACGCCAGCATCGCCCCCTACAGCAGCATCGCCGGCGGGTATTCGATCAGCTTCTTGAAGGCGGCCAGGAATTCGGCGCCAAGCGCGCCGTCGACGACGCGGTGATCGACCGCCAGCGTGCAGCTCATGACGGTCGCCACGGCGAGCGCGCCGTCCTTGACCACCGGGCGCTGCTGGCCGGCGCCGACCGCCAGGATGCAACCCTGGGGCGGGGTGATGATGGCGGCGAACTCCCGGACCCCGAACATGCCCAGATTGGAGACCGAGAAGCTGCCGCCCTGGTACTCCTCGGGCTTGAGCTTGCCCTCGCGCGCGCGCCCCGCCAGGTCCTTCATTTCGGCCGAGATGGTGGCCAAGCCCTTGGTCTCGGCGGCCTTGACGATCGGCGTGATGAGGCCGCCCGGGGTCGCCACCGCGACCGAGACATCGGCGTGCTGGTAGAGCAGAATCCCGGTCTCGTCGAAGGAGGCGTTGGCGCCGGGCACCTGCTTGAGGGCGAGTGCGGCGGCCCGGATCACGAAGTCGTTGACCGAGATCTTGGTGTCCTCGAAGCGGCCGTTCAGCTCCTTGCGCAGCTTCAGGAGCTCGTCGATCTCGCAGTCCACGGTCAGATAGAAGTGCGGCACCGTCTGCTTGGCCTCGGTGAGCCGGCGCGCGATGGTCTTGCGCATGGCGCTCAGCGGCTGCAGCTCGTAGGCCATGCCGAGCAGGTCGGCCAGTCGCGCGGCGGCGGCCTCGTCCTGCCGTTGTCGTTGCTGCTCCAGACCACTGATGATGGAACTCACCTCCCCCGCTTGCTGGGGCTTGAGCAGGGCCTGAGCCTGGCTGAGAACTGCCGGCTCCAGACCCAACCGCCGGGCAATGGCCAGGGCGTTGCTGCGACCGGGAATGCCCCATTGCAATTGGTAGGTGGGGGCCATGGTGGCCTCGTCAAAGG
>JACZWN010000144.1 GCA_022572105.1 Pseudomonadota bacterium
CCATCTGGGAAGCCAAGAGCTATCGCATAATCGAAATCGGCGGCATGACACGATGGAAGGACAGTTACAGTTATGCTGCCGGAGGTGGCGCTCAAGGAGCTCTGCCCGCGCCGTGGGAACAGCCGTGGGAACAAGTGAAAAAGAGGGATGCGCGGTGTCTGGGCGACATGCAGTGAACGGAGGAGTCAGGCACGTGCTCCGGACGTGGTGCCGATAGCGGTCACCCATGGGTTTGTTCATCACATTGACCAAGCCCACGGCCCCGATGAAAAATGAGGCCGCCAGTTCTGGCGTGCTCGATACGCCGTTCGGGAAGTTCGCCCGCCTTCAGATAGTCACCATCGAAGACCTGTTCGCGGGCAAGAAACCGGCAATGCCGCCGGAAGACCCCGCCGCCTTCCGAAAGGCCGCACGTGAGGAAGACGAGGCACGGTAGGAAAAGTTGATTTAGCCAAACTCACCCCACTGTTTGATCGGTAGGGTGTGTGCGGTCCGTCCCCCCTGACTCTGGCGTCCCCTAGGGGAGTCGAACCCCTGTTTCCGGCGTGAGAGGCCGGCGTCCTGGGCCACTAGACGAAGGGGACGATGGACAAGCCCGAGTGGCCGCGAGAAGCCCTTGATGTAGCGAATGGGACCCGGCCTGACAAGGGCCGGCCGCCACCGCTTGCGCCGGGGCGCGCTCACGCGCGCCGCCGGGCGTCGTCGCCGGCCTCGGCGAGCTCGCGCGCGGCCACAAGGAACGCCGCGACGTGGGCCGGGTCGGTGTCGAAGGCGGTGACCAGGCGCACCTCCCCGTTGTCCTCTGGGCGGTTCGCCTCCGGGCCCCAGCGGTAGAACTCGAAGCCGCGCTCCAACAGGCCCGCGATCATGGCCTCGGGCAGGCGGGCGAAGATCTGGTTGGTCTCGACGGGGTGGCTGAGCTCGACCCCGGACAGGCCGGCCATCCCCTCGGCCAGGCGGCCGGCCATGGCGTTGGCGTGGCGCGCGTTCCGGAGCCAAAGGTCGTCGGTGAAATAGGCCTCCAACTGGGCCGAGAGGAAGCGCATCTTGGAGAACAGGTGGCCGCCGCGCTTGCGCCGGTAGCCGAAGGTCTCGGCCAGGCCCGGCTCGAACAGCACCACCGCCTCGCCGGCCAGCACGCCGTTCTTGGTGGCGCCCAGCGAGAGCGCGGCGACGCCCGCCTTCCAGGTCAAATCCGCCGGGCTGCAGCCGAGCGCGACCAGCGCGTTGGCGAAGCGCGCGCCGTCCAGGTGCAGGCCCAGGCCGTGGGCCTTCGCCACCTCGGAGATGGCGCCGATCTCCTCGGGCGTGTAGAGCGTGCCGGCCTCGCTGGCGTTGGTCAGGCTGACGGCGGCCGGCTGGGCCGCGTGCACGTCGCCGGCGCCGGAAACCGCCGTCTCCAGGTCCCGGGCCTCGATCTTGGCGTGCGCGCCGGCCAGCGGAACCAGCTTGGCGCCGCCGGTGTAGAACTCCGGCGCGCCGCATTCGTCGACGTTGATGTGAGACATTTCATGGCAGTAGATCGCCCCATAGGGCGGGGTCATGACGCTCAGGCAGAGCACGTTGGCCGCGGTGCCGGTCGCGACCGGAAAGACCGCGGCTTGGGTTTCGAAGATCTCCTGGACTCGAGCCTCGAGCCGGCGGGTCGGATCGTCGTTGCCGTAGGGCATGGCCCAGCCCGCATTGGCCGCCTCGAGCGCGCGCAAGATTTCGGGCGCGGCGCCGCTTGCATTGTCGGAGCAGAAGTTCACCATGACTGCCTCATAGCGGATCGGTTCAGGGTTCGGGGACGACGGTGACGCGGCCGAGCACCTTGCCGCTCTCGGGGTCGAGCAGGATGACCTGCTGGCAGCCGCGCTCGGCCGGGCCCTCGGCGCGCAGGATGAGCCGCCCGGCCTCGATGCGCGCCTCGGCGAGCATGCAGCCGGCGGGCAAGGGCACCGTGGTCGCGTCGAAGCCGCCCGACGACCCCGCGCCGTCCGAAACCCGCGTCACCATGGCATAGACGACGAGCGCCAGACCGGCGACGATGAGCAAACCCATGAAGACGACGAAACCCTTGAGCGCATGCATGCTTCCGGTCCGGATGTCCTTGATACGCAAACGGGTTCGAGAAGAGGCACCATGACCGCCGCCGGCGAGGCCAAGACCTACGAGATCGCGGTGCGCCAAGCCGAGGCCGGCGAGCGCGTCGACCGCCTGCTCGCCGCGCGCCTGCCGGCCCTTTCCCGCAGCCGCCTCAAGGGCCTCATCGAGGCGGGACGCTTGAGCGCCGGCGGCGAAACGATAGACGAGCCCTCATACCGGGTCAAACCGGGCCAGACCTTCGTCCTCGCCGTGCCCGCGGCCGCTCCGGCGCGGCCCCAAGCCCAGGCCATGGCGCTCCATGTCCTCTACGAGGACGCCGAGCTGATCGTGCTCGACAAGCCGGCCGGCCTGGTCGTCCACCCGGCGCCCGGCCACCCGGACCGGACCCTCGTCAACGCGCTCCTCGCCCACTGCGGCGCGGGGCTGACCGGCATCGGCGGCGAGCGCCGGCCGGGCATCGTGCACCGCCTGGACAAGGACACCAGCGGCCTGATGGTCGCCGCCAAGACCCAAGGCGCCCACGAGGGGCTGGTCCGGCAGTTCGCCGCGCGCCGGGTCGAGCGCGCCTACCTCGCCGTGGTCTGGGGCGTGCCGGAGCCCAGGACCGGCGAGATCGAAGGCAACATCGGACGCAGCCCGCGCAACCGCAAGAAGATGGCCGTGCTGACCCGCGGCGGCCGGCCGGCGCGCACCCGCTACCGGGTCGTCGAGACCCTGGCCGGCGGCCTCGCCAGCCTGGTCGAATGCCGCCTAATGAGCGGCCGCACGCACCAGATCCGCGTGCATCTGAGCGCGCGTGGCCATCCGCTCCTGGGCGATCCGCTCTACGGCCGGGCCGGCGCAGACCGGATCGCAGGCTTGCCGGAGGCCGCGCGAGGCGCACTGAAGGCCCTCGGCCGCCAGGCCCTGCACGCCCGGACGCTGGGGTTCCGCCACCCGGTAAGCGCCGAGACGATTCGCTTCGAGAGCGAAGTACCGCAAGATATGAAGGACTTGATCGATTCTTTGGAAGAAATCTAATATCATTTAAACCTGAGCAATTTGGTCAGCTTTCCTTGATGTCGCCCCAATTCGGTGCTATAAGGGCATGCATACAAAAGATTTGTTCACACTAACATCGCCAACATCGCCGCTCGCGCAACCGGCGGGCCGGGTTGGCCGGCAACGGTGTGGTGACGGCCGAAGGATTTGGTGAATGGCGCGACCGAAGCTCCCCGTCCTGGTTCCCGAGGGCAATTTGTCCCGGTATCTGCAGGAGATCCGCAAGTTCCCCATGCTCGAGGCGGACCAGGAGTACATGCTGGCCAAGCACTGGCGCGAGGACGAAGACCTCGACTCGGCGCACCAGCTGGTCACCTCGCACCTGCGCCTGGTCGCCAAGATCGCCATGGGCTACCGCGGCTACGGCCTGCCGCTCTCGGAGCTCATCTCCGAGGGCAACGTCGGCATGATGCAGGCGGTCAAGCGTTTCGATCCGGAGCGCGGCTTCCGGCTCGCGACCTACGCCATGTGGTGGATCCGCGCCGCGATCCAGGAGTACATCCTGCATTCCTGGTCGCTGGTGAAGATGGGCACCACGGCGGCGCAGAAGAAGCTGTTCTTCAACCTGCGCAAGCTCAAGGGCCAGATGCAGGCGATCGACGAGGGCGACCTGGCGCCGGAGCAGGTGACCAAGATCGCGGAAGCGCTCAACGTTCCCGAGGTCGACGTCGTCAACATGAACCGCCGGCTCGCCGCGCCCGACCACTCGCTCAACGCGCCGCTCAGGATCGACGGCGACGGAGAATGGCAGGACTGGCTGGTCGACGAGACCGATAGCCAGGAAACCACGCTGGCCGAGACCGAGGAGTTCGAGAAGCGCCACAAGCTCCTGATCGCGGCCATGGAGACGCTGAACGAGCGCGAGCGCCACATTCTCGAGGAGCGCCGGCTCAAGGACGGTCCGACGACCCTCGAACAGCTCTCGCAACAGTACGGCATCAGCCGCGAGCGCGTGCGTCAGATCGAGGTGCGCGCCTTCGAGAAGCTGCAGAAGGCGATCCGCAACGCGGCCATCGAGGCGCGCCTGGCCAGCAACTGATCTTCTGATGGCGCCGCCGGCCGTGCGAGCGGTCGAGAAGGACCGAGGCAAGGTGCGGGATGAAGAACCTGCTCAAAACCGCGTTGCTTTTGGCCGCCCTTTACGGCGCTTGGCTGGGCCTCGATCAGACCGGCATTCTGTCCGGGGATATCAGATTCCAGGGCCACAGCGAATACGGCGCGTTGCTCAACGGCCGGCGCTGAATGGATTTCCAGCGCGAGGCTGTCCACGCGGCGCGCGCCGGGGCATTTTCACTCTAGGTGGAACCGGCCTAGGGGAACCGGCCCGGTTCCAACTAAGCGAAATTGGTTCTAGCCGGACGGCTTCTCGGTGATCTCGCCGGTGACTTCTTCGCCCCAGGCTTCGATCAATGCCTGCTGCTTGCGTTGATGGGACTGCAGCCGCGCGTGGCTCGTGATCTCGTAATAATGCCCCAGGATCGGGGGAATCATGAGGTAAATCGCCCAACCGAGCGCGGCGGCGCCATAGGCTACGAGCCAGAAGAACGCATCGCTCGCGATATCCATCGCGGCGTCGTAGGTCTGACCGCGCTGCCAAAGCGCCACCTCGGCCGGCAGAGTGCCGCAAAAGTTGAGAAGACCGACCGTGACGGCGAGATATTTCTCGCGCGTCCGGTCGACCGCGTAGGCCACGATCGCCGGCGCCATATTGATCGCGAGCACGATGCAGCTGGGCATGAGGACCGCGATGACGGGCAGCATCAGCACCCCGGTCACGATCAGCTTGCCGCTCCCCTTACCGCCTTCCTTGGATTTTGTCGGTTCCGCTTGCTCGATCTGGCGCGCCATGGAACGTCCCTCTCAGATGACGTAGATCAGTGTCAAAGTGACGATCGCGATCGCCGAGACCGTGGCGGAAATGAGCGTCGCGGCCTGCTGACTTCTGAACTGGACGTTCTCGGGCGAGGTCAGTCCCCCGCCCTGAAGCCAGGCGATCACGCGCGCATGGCCGGCGTGTTCCTTCTTGGCGCGCGCGAAACCCTCGGTGTCCTGGTTCCGCGCCTCGAAGCTGTCGAGAAGAAAGATCAGCTGGTGAATATCGCCCTTTGTGCTGGCGTGCCCGATCTCCTCGGCCAGCCGCACCCGGTACGCCCGGTTGTGGTACGAATCCACAATCGGTTGGACCGAGCGCGCCAACCATTGGCACAGCGCCGGGCATTTCCGCTTGGTCCCGGAGCCCCGCTGCACCTCGGCCAGCAGGTGCAGGACGCCGAGGCGAAACGTGGCCAAGTCGTCGTGTTTGCCGAGCTCCCGCAGGATGCGTTCCGATATCGAGCGGAGCCGCGCGGCGCAGAACGCCGCGATGTGCGGATCCACGATCTCCTGGGTCGGATCGCCGCGCGCGACCACGCGCTCCAGCGCGGGCAGAAGATCGTCCATTTCGTAAACGTACTGGTCCTGGATAAGCGGGCTCTGGCACGGCCAGGCCGGGTTGCTTTCGTAAAGCGCCCGCTCCA
Source organism: Pseudomonadota bacterium (assembly GCA_022572105.1). GTDB lineage: Bacteria > Pseudomonadota > Alphaproteobacteria > Kiloniellales > J153 > JACZWN01. The sequence continues at coordinate 5,646 of JACZWN010000144.1, forward strand.
GACCGTTACCCATCGCCGGCCGGTCCAGGAAAAAATTGATCATGTCGAAGGTCTTCATGAGGGCGACCTGGTCCGGACGCGCGCTGCTCAGCGATTGCAGATAGATCTGGGGCAACTTGGCCTTGACCATCTCCAGGAAGGTCTGCCGAAAATCCTGATCGTGAAAGTCGATCGCGAAGGCATCGATCAGTCCGTCGATCCGCGCGGAGACGCCCTTGTAGCGGAGCGGCAGGTCGGGCCCGATGACCATCAAGGTCTTGGATGTCAACCGGTCCTCGCCGTCCGACAGAACGGCTGCCGTTTCCGTCACGCCCTCGAGCGCCTCGCCGGTATCGTCGTCCGAGAGCGCGCGCCGGACCCATCTTTCGAGCACGCCGCTGGCCACGAGTTGACTGGCCTCGCTCCAGCGCAGCCCCATCGCATAGGACAGCGAGAGCTTGGTCCAGTACTCCTTGCCGGAAAAGGCGATGGCGCGGGCCGCGCGGCGCGGCAGCATCGGCTGCTTGGGGCTCAGTTTCCGCCCGCCCAGCCAGAGCTCCACGTCGGTGACCGTCCAGCGCTCCTTCACATCGTCGCACAACAGGCCGCGAAGGGGCTCCATTATGGACAGCGACACGCGTGCCTGGCCGATCAAGGCGCTGTAACTGCCGCGGACGATCTTGGCCTCGACGATCTCCTCGTCGCTCATGCCGGCCACCGTCTCTCCGCCGGTCAGCAGAAACGCGAGCATGGCCCCGAAGGAGTAAAGGTCGTCGGCAGTCGTACCCATGCCGCGCCCGGACGCCCTGGCCATGGCGCTGTCGATCGGCTCGTACATAACCGGCTGAGAGAGTCCGGGTGGCGCGCTCACGCATTCACCGAAGATGACCGCCTGGCGGCTCGCGTCGGTATAGAAGAGGTTGTCGGCGCGGATCGCGCGGTGGGCGATGTACCGTTCGCTCATCTCCCTGAGCGCTGGCGCCAGCGGCTTGATGACCATACGCATGAGTTGGTCCTCGCGCACCGGCGTTATCGTCTTGTCCGACGATTCGCAGACCCTTTCACCGAAGTCTCGGTCGAAGACGATGACCAAGCGCCGCCCGCCGGTCTCCGGCCAGTCGACCGTCCCGGCGTCCACCGGCGTTATCATCGGCCGGCGGGTCAACCGCGAAAGCTCCGGGATGATGTCGATGCGCGGCAGGAGATCGGACCGGCATACGAGCGCGAACATCTCCCGCCCGGTGTCGCGCAAATCGGTCGCGACCACGGCGCTCGCCATCGGCGCGTCCAGCGGCGGGAGCGGCTTGTCCGGATGGATCTGATACCTGCCGTCAAGCACGCAACTCGCCGCGGAGGCCTGTTCTCGATGCGCTTGCTCGCTCATGCCTTTTCCGGTCTCGACGCTCGGCCGGCGGCGCGGCCCCTCGGCCCGCCCACCAGTCAAGCCCCAGTTAAGCTAAAGATGCCGAAGAGACGGTTAACGCCGCGATAATGGGGTCTTCCGGCCGGGAACCGGAACCCACGATTTCGGTGGCGGGAACGGGTACGATCGTGGCTATCAATCCGCGAAGGGGTCGCGGACCAGGATGGTGTCCTCGCGCTCCGGGCTGGTCGAGAGCAGGGCGACCGGTACCTCGATCAGCTCCTCGACGCGCCGGATGTACTTGACCGCGGTGGCCGGCAGATCGGCCCAGGACCGGGCCCCCCTGGTGCTCTCGCTCCACCCTTCCAGCGTCTGATAGAGCGGCTCGGCCCTGGCCTGGAGCGAGGGCAGCGCCGGCAGATGGTCGTAGGTCTCGCCGTCGATCCGGTAGCCGGTGCAGACCTTGATCTCGGGCAGGCCGTCGAGGACGTCCAGCTTGGTCAGCGCGATGCCGTCGATGCCGCCGACCTTGGCCGCCTGGCGCACCAGCACGGCGTCGAACCAGCCGCAGCGCCGGCGGCGCCCGGTGACGGTGCCGAACTCGTGGCCACGCTCGCCCAAGAGGCGCCCGATGTCGTCGTCGAGCTCGGTCGGGAACGGCCCCTGGCCGACCCGGGTCGTATAGGCCTTGGTGATGCCGAGCACGTAGTCCACGGCGCCCGCGCCGACCCCGGCCCCGGCCGCGGCCTGGCCGGCCATGGTATTCGACGAGGTGACGTAAGGATAAGTGCCGTGATCGACGTCCAGCATCGCGCCTTGGGCGCCCTCGAACAGGATCCGCTTGCCCAGGCGGCGCGCCTGGTCCAGGCGCCACCAGACCCGGTCCGCGTAGGGCAGGATCTTGGGCGCCACCTCGAGCAGGCGCGCCATGACCTCCTCGCGCTGAACCTCGGCGGCGCCGAGGCCGCGCAGCAGCACGTTGTGGTGCATCAGCAGTGCGTCCAAGCGCCCGGCCAGAAACTCCCGGTCCGCCAGGTCGCAGAGGCGCACCGCCCGGCGCCCGACCTTGTCTTCGTAGGCCGGGCCGATGCCGCGCCCGGTCGTGCCCAGTCTGCCGACGCCGCCGGCGGCCTCGCGCGCCCGGTCGACGGCGCCGTGCGACGGCAGGATGAGGGTCGCGTTATCGGCGATCCTGAGGGTCTCGGGCGTGACCGCGACCCCGAGCGCGCGTATCCGGTCCAACTCCTCGACGAACGCCCAGGGGTCGACCACGACGCCGTTGCCGATGATCGACAGCTTGCCCGGCCGGACCACGCCCGAGGGCAGGAGCGAGAGCTTGTAGGTCGTGCCATCGATGACCAGGGTGTGCCCGGCGTTGTGCCCGCCCTGGAAGCGCACCACCACGTCGGCGCGCTCGGACAGCCAGTCGACGATCTTGCCTTTGCCTTCGTCGCCCCACTGGGCGCCCACGACCGCGACGTTCGCCATGCTCCGCTCAATCCTCCAGCGCCACGATTCGGCCGTCGATCAGCGCGTGGCCGCAGCCCAGGCGGCGCGCCTCGGCGGCGGCATCGGCGCCGGCCTCCAGGCCGGCCAGCGTGATCCAGCCCTCGGCGCGCAGGGCGCGCGCGTGCGCGGGCTCGCATTCGGCCGGCAGATAGAGCCGGCGCGGCGCCTCGGGCTCGGGAAGCGCGCGTTGGACCGTGTCCATGTATAGGGTGAACCCGGTCGAGGATTCGGGGTTTCCAGCACCGACGGCCGCGGCCGAGGCATCGGTGGCGTAACGCCCGCCGCGCCCCAGCTCGCCGCGCAGGCCGCGCGCGAAGAGAATGAAAGAGATGCCGGTCTGGTACTCGAAGCCGCGGTGCTCGGCCGGGTCGACGGTCAGGCTCAGCTCGGGCGCCGACGCGCGGATCAGGTCGACCACCCGGCCCAAGCCGGCGACCTCGGCGGCCGCGGCCTCACCCCCTACGAGCAGTTCGCGCTGTACGAGGAGTTAGGCTTTGCCCTCGCCCCTCGGCTCACGGCGATCTCGGTCGATCTTGTCGCGCCTGTCCTGCTCCTCTACGGCAGCGACGAGCAGCGGCAGCGCCACCTACCGGCGATCGCGAACGACGCGCAGATCTGGTGCCAGGGGTTCAGCGAGCCCGGCGCCGGGTCGGACCTCACCTCCTTGCGCACCCGCGCGGAGCGAAAAGACGATCGCTACATCGTCAACGGTCACAAAATCTGGACCAGCATGGCCCATCGCTCCGAGTGGATGATCCTGCTGGCGCGGACGGGGCC
>JACZWN010000145.1 GCA_022572105.1 Pseudomonadota bacterium
ACCACGAGCAGCAACATCGCGGCGGCCGCGGCCAACGCCGGGACACGCCAGCCGCCACGCGAGGCGCGAGCGGCAGCGCGCAAGCGCGCGGGCTCAGGCGCCAGGGGCAGCTCCGCGAAGGCCGCGCGAAGGCGCTCGTTCTGCCATTGGTAGGCGGCCACTCGTTCCGCGTCTTCCGGGTGCGCGGCCAGGTGCGTCTCGATCGCCGCGGCACGCGCGGGATCGAGCCGCCCGTCCACGTAGGCGTGCAGATCGTCCTCGGTGACCGGGGGCGTCCGGTCGTTCATTTCACCCTCCTGAGCGGTGGCTCGCCGCCCTCCGTCATCTGCCGCAGCCGTTTCCGGGCACGGCCCAGCCGCGACATGACCGTGCCGATCGGCAGGCCCAAGACCTTGGCCACCTCCGCGTAGCGCAGGCCTTCGACCGCCACCAATACCAGCACCTCACGCTGGTCCGCGTTCAATTGCCCCAGCGCGGTCATGATCTCGTTCGCCGCGACGGCGTCAATCTGACTTGGCGGCCGGCCGATGGCGTCCGTCTGGTCGATCGGCACCACGGCCGGCCGGCGACTCGCGCCGCGGACCTGATTGGCATGCAAATTGTGCATGATGGTAAACAGCCAGGCCCGAAAGTTACCCGGCCGGCGCCAAAGCCCATGACGCGCCAGCGCCCGCTCCAGGCAGTCCTGGACGAGGTCGTCCGCCTGATCGGGATCCCGCAGCAAGACACGCGCGTACCGCCTCAGCGCCGGGATTTCCGATTCCAGCCGGGCCCGAAAATCAGCCATGAAGTCAAGCTTGTCGCATCCATCGGCGGCCGGCAAGGCGGCCCGGGCGGACCCGGGCCGCCGTGGTCAAATTACATGATGCCGAGGATCGCCATGGCCTTGGCGAGTGCATCGACCGCGTCTTGGTGCGCGCCGGCCTTGTGCTGCGTTTCACCCTCCGCGCGCAGGCTCTTGACCTCGGCCAACTGATCGGCGGAAAGTTGTGGGCTCTTGCCCAATGCCGTGTCGATCTTCGCCCAGTCCTTGGGACATTGGAAGGCGAGCGCCGGAGCGGCCTGGAGCGCCAGGACCAGCGCGGCGGCAAACAGGGAACGGACGAGCATCTTGGATTCCTCCCATTCATAGAGTACGACCGCGGGGCGGCAAGACGCCGCACCCAGGGTTACAAACACCGCTGCTGGCGATTTAATCCCTCGGCCGGGTGAAGCGAGCGCAGATTCCGACGATCCTTGATATTGGCCCGATCAACCCAGGACCGGCATGACGTATTCGGCGCCCTCGCGGATGCCGGTCGGCCAGCGCGAGGTGATGGTCTTCAGCTTGGTGTAGAAGCGCACGCCCTCGGCCCCGTGCATGTGATGGTCGCCGAACAGCGAGCGCTTCCAGCCGCCGAAGCTGTAATAGGCCACCGGCACCGGGATCGGCACGTTGATCCCGACCATGCCGATCTTGATGTTGTTGGCGAAATTGCGCGCCGCGTCGCCGTCGCGGGTGAAGATCGCGGCGCCGTTGCCGTACTCGTGGCCGTTGACGATGTCGACCGCGGCGCCGTAGTCGGGCGCGCGCACCACGCTCAGCACCGGCCCGAATATCTCGTCGGTGTAGATCGACATATCGGTGGTCACACGGTCGAAGATCGAGCCGCCCATGAAGTAGCCGTTCTCGTAGCCCTGGAGCTTGATGTTGCGGCCGTCGAGCACGAGCTCGGCGCCCTCCTCGACCCCCTTGTCGATATAGCCCATGACCTTGTCGTAGTGCTCCTTGGTGACCAGCGGCCCCATCTCCGATTCGGGATCGTTGCCGGGCCCGACCTTGAGCGCCCGCACCCGCGGCATGAGGCGCGCGATCAGATCGTCGGCGACCTGGTCGCCGACCGCGACCGCGACCGAGATCGCCATGCAGCGCTCCCCGGCCGAGCCGTAGGCCGCGCCCATGATGGCGTCGCTCACCTGGCCCATGTCGGCGTCGGGCATGATCACCATGTGGTTCTTGGCCCCGCCGAGGGCCTGGACGCGCTTATTGTGGGCGCAGCCGGTGTGGTAGATGTATTCGGCGGTCGCGGTCGCGCCGACGAAGCTGATGGCGGCTACGTCCGGGTCGACGAGCAGCGCGTTGACCGCCACCTTGTCGCCTTGGATCACGTTGAAGGCGCCGTCGGGCAGGCCGGCTTTCTGGTACAGCTCGGCCAGGCGCAGCGACAGCGACGGGTCCTTCTCCGAAGGCTTGAGCACGAAAGTGTTGCCGCAGGCGAGCGCGATCGGCGACATCCACAAGGGGATCATGGCCGGAAAGTTGAACGGCGTGATGCCGACGCAGACGCCCAAGGGCTGGCGTATCGAGAAGCTGTCGACGCCGGTGCCGACCTGCTCGGTGAACTCGCCCTTGAGCAGGTGCGGCATGCCGCAGGCGAACTCCACCACGTCGATGCCGCGGGCGATCGAGCCCTTGGCATCCTCGACCGTCTTGCCGTGCTCCTCGGTCATCAGCCGGGCCAGCTCGTCGATGTTGTCCTCGAGCAGCTGCTTCATCTTGAACATGACCCGGGCCCGGCGGATGGGCGGCTGGGCGGCCCAGGCCGGGAAGGCGTCGCGCGCCGATTCGACCGCTTGGCGCACCTCGGCGGCGCTGGCGAAGGCGACCCGGCGGATGACCTCGCCGATCGCCGGGTTGTAGACCTCGCCGGTGCGCCCGCTCGTGCTCTCGACGATGCGGCCCTGGATGTAGTGCTGGATGACCTCGGGCATGGCTCTCCCTCAAGCGTTTATTGCTTGCCTTTCGTGGTGAGAATAGACCAGGGAAATGCGCCCCGAAAGGGGGTAGCGTCCCGGTTTGAAATTTGACGTGGCTTGAAGGCGCTAAAGCGGACCCGTATCTCGGCTTATCGTGCCAAAGCGGTCATCGTTCCGCTGCGGCCATTCCAGTCCGGGGCTAGCCAGGGCGGTCATTTATCGATCGAGATGGCACTAATGGTTTGCGTCATCGATGGAGCGATAACCGTTGTGACACAACCTAAGTTGAAGGAATATCGGTTGGCGTTTGAGCCAAGCACCGAAGAGGAAGGACATGAACGAAGCGCAATTCAGGCGGCAGCTCCAGGAGCAAGGGTACAGCGAGGCCCAACCGCTCGAATACGAACCAAATTCGGTCAAGGACATGCACACCCATGACTTTTCCGTTTTTGCCTTAGTGCTTAGCGGAGAGTTCACCCTCGTCCCTTTCAAGGGACGATGTCAGATCAGATCGAAACTACTTCATTTTAGGGACCAAGTTCGTTGAATTCGATGACCACCGGCTCCAGTTCCGCTCGCTTATCGAGCCGGGCCCGTTTGACTTGGTTTGCCCATCTGTTCAAGTCCTGTGTCAAGCAGCACCATCGCGAACTCATCACCCCCTTGAGACGCTTTATCCCGGACGATGCGGTGGTTTTGGATGCTGGCGGGCACGCTGGTCAGTTCGCCAAACTATTTGCCCGAATGGCGCCCAACGGGCACGTCTACACTGTGGAGCCCGGGTCGTATGCCCTCTCAATCATGCGGCCCGCAATTCGATTCAACAGGTTGCGCAATATTACCATCTTACCAGTCGGGCTAAGCGATTCGCCTGGTACGGCGACGCTACACGTGCCAGTAAAAGAAAGCGGTAGCCTCGGATACGGGTTGAGTCATATTACGGATATCACCGAACAACGCGCCCGCCGCCCATCAATTAGTGACTCTATCTCTCTCACGACCATCGACCGAATTGCAGTAAGCGAGGACCTGAGGCGACTTGATTTTATCAAAGCGGACATTGAAGGTTGGGAACTTCGCATGATTGTTGGTGCCGAACAGACCCTGTTGCGTTTTCGACCCAACCTCATGGTGGAGGTGAATAGCGAAGCGCTCGCTAGAGTCGGCGACACTCCAGATTCTCTTTTCTCCTATTTTGCGTCGATTGATTATCACGGATACATCTTGGACCCCGATATGCAACGATTTCATCCGGTCAAACTAGCCCAAAACAACGATGTTTTTTTTGTTCCGTCGGAGCGATCGTCGATAATGAACGGAACTTGAACATCTCCAGAATCTCATAGTACGGACGATGATGATCTGGATAATTTGATGGGAACAGTAAATCGGGGTCAAAATGACGGCTTCAGAAGCGGCTGTACCGCTGACCTTGCGCCAATTTCCGCCGTTCGGCGTAAAGCAGGCATGATCCGCTAAAAAGCAGACGTCAAAGGCGTTGGTCCGGCAGAGTTTCAAACTGAGGTACTGCCCGAAAGGGGAATGTAGCCCCGCCTTCGCGGCCTTCCGGGGGCTCAGGTGATGCGCTGGCGGACCGTGGCGGAGACGAACTCGCTGACCACCACGACCGCGAAGATGGCGATCAGAATGACGCTCACCGCCTGCCATCGGAACAGGTTGATCTCGGAGTAGAGCAGGATGCCGATGCCGCCGGCGCCGACGAAGCCGAGCACCGTGGATTCGCGGATGTTGATGTCCCAGCGATAGACGAAGGTGCCGTAGATGACCGGCAGCACCTGGGGCAGGATCCCGATCCACAATACCTGCAGGCGCGAGGCGCCGGTCGCCTCGATGGCCTCGACCGTGCCCACGTCGATCTCCTCGATGGCCTCGGCGGTGAGCTTGCCGACGAAGCCGATGGAGCGCGCCGTGATCGCCCAGATCCCGGCGACCGGCCCGGGGCCGAAGACGGCGACGAAGAACAACGCCCAGACCACCGTGTTGACCGAGCGCGAGGCGACCAGGATGAACCGGCCGATGGTCCAGGTGAGCGTGTTGAAGGTGGTGTTGCGGGCCGCCAGAAGGGCGACCGGAAAGGCGATCAGCACGGTCGCCAGCGTGCCCAGGGTGGCGATGTGGATGGTCTCGACCAGGGCACCGAGGACCGCCTCGAACCCGGTCCAGTCCGGCGGGTACATCCGAAATAAAAGGTCGCCCGCCTGGATATGGGCGTCGAGCATGTACACCCAGGTGATGTCGAGCCGCCAGAAGGACACCGCGGTGACGATCATGATGCCCAGGTACCAGGCGTAACGCACCAGGGTCTCGCGCGGGTTGAAGCGGCGCCAGACGGCGGGATAGCGGCGGGCGTGCTCCTCGACGGTCATCTGAGGCGACTGCGGATCACGTTGGAGAAGATCTCGCCCAGGAACACCAGGCTGATGATGACGAGCAGAATGGCCAGGCTGAAGTCGTAGTCGTAGCGCGAGAAGCTGGCGGCCAGCACCTGTCCGATGCCGCCGGCGCCGACGATGCCGACCACGGTCGAGTGCCTGAGGTTGGCGTCGAGCCGGTAAATCGAGACCCCGAGATAGCGCGGCAAGACCTGCGGCGTGATGCCGTAAATCAGGAGCTTGGGGAAGCTGGCGCCGGTGGCGCGTATGGCCTCGGCCTGGCCGGGCTGCATGTTCTCCACGTCCTCGGCCAGCATCTTGGAGATGAAGCTGGCGCTGGCCACGATCAGCGTCAGCACCCCGGCCAGCGGCCCGAAGCCGACGACCTTGACGAAGAAGATCGCCCAGACGATCTCGTGGAAGGTGCGCGACAGGACGATGATGAAGCGCGCCACCAGGTACACCGGCAACGGCGCCAGATTGCGGGCCGCGGCCAGTCCCAGGGGAACCGCCACGATCATGCCCACGAAGCTGGCCGCGAAAGCGATCAACACGCTCTCGGTGATGCCGCGGTACAACAGCTCCCAGCGCGAGAAGTCCGGCGGCACCATGCGCGCGAACATGTTGCCCGCCCGGTCCAGGCCCTGGATGACGCGCGCCATGTCGACCTCGATCGAGAAGCCCAGGGACCAGACCAGGTAGGCGAGGGCGAGGACGACCGAGCCGTAGCGGAACAGCGGGTTCTCGATGAACGGCGGCCGCCGCCATGTCGTGGGGTACTTGGCGCCGCGCCGCGGGGCGGTCGCCTCGCTCATCCGGCGGCGACCCCGGATTCGGTGTCGTCGCGGCCCTTGGCCGCCTCGGCGCCTTCGGCTTCGTCGTCTTCCTCGACTTTGCGGATGGTCGTGCTCCAGTCTTCCTCGCCGTAGATCTCGGTGAGCACGGCGGGGGTCAGCCGGTCGGAGCCGTCCTCGAAGACGATCCGCCCATCGCGCAGGCCCACGATGTGGTCGGCGAAGGTCTGGGCCAGCGCGACGTCGTGGATGTTGATCAGCACCGGCGTGCCGCGCTCGTGCGCCAATTCCACGATCAGGCGCATGATCTGGCGCGAGGTCTTGGGATCGAGGCTGGCGGTCGGTTCGTCGACCAGCAGGAGCTCGGGCCGCTGCATCAGCGCGCGGGCGATGCCGACGCGCTGGCGCTGGCCGCCGGAGAGCGCGTCCGCGCGCGCGTTCTCCCGGCCCTCCAAGCCGACCCGGTCCAGGATCTCGAAGGCGGCGGCGACGTCGTCGGGCGGATAGTTGCGGCGATAGGCGCGCCAGAAGCCGACGTAGCCGAGCCGGCCGGAGAGCACGTTCTCCATCACGGTCAGGCGCTCGACCAGGTTGTACTCCTGGAAGATCATGCCGATGCGCCGGCGCGCCTTCCTGAGCCCGTGCCGGCCGAGCGCGGTGATCTCGGTGCCGTTCAGCACGACACGGCCGGAGGTGGGCTCGACCAGCCGGTTGACGCAACGGATCAGCGTGCTCTTGCCCGCGCCCGAGGAGCCGATGATCGCCACGACCATGGGCCGGTCCACGGCCAGGCTGATTCCGTGCAGCGCCTTCAGGCCGTTGGGGTAGGTCTTGACGAGATCGGAGATTTCCAGCATCGGGGGCCGCCGCGGCGGGGCCGCCGCCCTTTCGGACGGCGGCCCGCGTTGGTCACGTTCAATTCTTTTTCTTCTTTTTCGCCTTCTTCAGCTTGAGTTCATCGAGGGCGGCCTTCGTATAGATGACGCCGTTGGTTTCCTGGATCGTCCGGATGTCCGCCCAGTGCTCCTTGAAGGTGATCGGGATGAACTTGTCGGACTTTTTGCCGAATTCCTTCTTCAGGCCGGTGCCCGTCCAATCGAAGGTCAGGAAGGCTTCCGTCACCGCCTTCTGCAGGGCCGGCGTCAGGTTGTGGGCATAGCCGTAGGAGGTGGTCGGGAACAGCCGCGACTCCCAAATGATGCGCAGGTCGTCCTTGTTCACCACGCCCTTGTCGACCATCCGGTCGAGCACGCTCGAGGCGATCGGGGCGGCGTCGTAGTCCTTGTTGGCGACGCCCATGATCGAGTTGTCGTGCTTGCCCGAATAGATGACCTCGTAATCCTCGTCCGGCACCACGCCCAAGGACTTGAACAGCGCCCGCGGCGCCTGGTTGCCCGAGTTCGACGACGGCGTCACGTGCGCGACCTTGCGGCCCTTGAGGTCCGCGATAGTCTTGATGTCGCTGTCCTTGTGGGTGATCAGCTGCAGCCGGTAACCGAACTGGCCGTCCGCCTTGCCCATGATCGCGATCGGCACGTAACCGGCCAGATTGACGCCGAACACCGTGGGGCCGGTCGAGATGCCGGCCACGTGGAGGCGCCCCGAACGCATGGCCTCGACCTGGGCTGCGTAGGATTCGGCGCCGTACCATTTGACCTTCTTGCCGGTCTTCTGGGTCAGATAGTCCATGAACTCGGTAAAGACGTTCTCGTAGACCGAGGGATCCTCGACCGGCGTGTACGAGAAAATCAGCGTGTCGGGATCGATCAGCTTGCTCGGATCGGTCGGCGTATCGGCGACCAGATCCCCGTTCGTGTCGCAGAACCCGACGTCCAGGTTCCCGCGTGGGCAGTCCTGGGCAGCGCCCGCCGGGGCCGCCGCCCAAAGCAACCCGACCAGCGCCATTCCGGCGATAGCCCCGGCCCAGAGTTTCTTCGAATCATCCATAATCTTGTCTCCCTGCTCGTGGGGATTGAGGCCCCCTTGATTTTGTCTCGCCCGACCGCCGGTTCCCGCGCGGGCGCCGAATTCCCGGCCTCGGCCGTCCGTGGCCCGCCCTGGCGATCGACGCTCCGTGCCGGTCCCTGGAAATCGGACCCGCCACGGAACCGGGGCATTTAACCCGGAATGCGCCGCCTTTGCCAGCCCGCAGAATCCCCTTTTGTCCGGCACGCCCGCGGGCCGGATCGCGCGGACGGTCCCGCAGCGGGGCGGACTCGTGCTAAACTGCGGGCCGCGTGACGGGAAGAGATAAGCGGGTGCAAATCGAAACAGGCAGAACGCTGTCGGGTATCGGGCTGTTCGAGGATCTGGACGAGGCGGAGCGCCATCGTCTGGAGAGCCGCTGCACCTGGCGGCGCTACGCTTCCGGCGAGACGGTCCTGGAGCGCGGCAGCGAAAGCCGCGAGGTCCTGTTCATCATCGACGGGGCGGTCAACATCCTCAATATCTCCCTCTCGGGGCGCGAGGTCGCCTACGCGACGCTCCGGGCCGGCGACTGCTTCGGCGAGCTCGCGGCGATCGACGGGAAGCCGCGCTCGGCCAGCGTGGTCGCGACCGAGAAGACCCTGGTCGCGGTCCTTGCGTCGGAGGAGTTCCTGACCGTGCTCAAGGAACACGTCGAGGTGACCTTCAAGGTGCTCCAGCGCCTGACCAGCATGGTGCGCATGGGCGACGTGCGCATCATGGAGCTCAGCACGTTCGCCGCCACCCAACGCGTCTACGCCGAGATCCTGCGCATGGCCAAGCCGGACGCGGCCGTGCCCGGCCGTTGGGTCATCCACCCCCTGCCGCCGCTACGCGAGATCGCCAGCCGGATCAGCACGACGCGCGAGACGGTGGCGCGCGCCCTCAGCCTGCTCTATCCAACCGGCATGGTGCGCCGCAAGGGCAAGAGCCTCTATATCCTGGATCGCGACAAGCTGGAGGAGACCCTGGCCGCCCTGCAACAAGAGGGCGGCGGGCACCATCACGTCTGATACATAGCGTAATTCCGGTGGTCACTCTCCCGGGCCTATGATGCGGGGTCGCGACGGACGCGCCCCAATAGGCAAACCAAGGAGAGTGACCATGGGAGAGTATGTAGGTTTGGACGTGTCGAAGGAAGCGACCAGCTTTTGCGTGAAGGACGAAGCGGGCAAGGTCTTGGCGCGGGGCAAGGTGGCGAGCGATCCGGAGGCGCTGTTCGAGATGCTGAGGGAGCATTGCCTTTGCCCGGAGCGGATCGTTCTGGAGACGGGGACGCTGTCGTTCTGGCTGGCGCGCGAGCTGGCCAATCTGGGGATGGCGGTCGAGGTGATCGACGCGCGCCAAGCGCACG
>JACZWN010000288.1 GCA_022572105.1 Pseudomonadota bacterium
GGCCGGCCTGTTCGCCGCGCTGCGCGCGCTCGACCGGCCCGAGCTCGCGGCGATCGCGGTCATGCCGATCCCGCAAGCCGGCCTGGGCGCGGCCATCAACGACCGCCTGCGCCGCGCCGCCGCGCCACGCGCGGGGTAAGCCTCTCCGTGTCTGGCGCTCCCCCGCCCCAAGCACTATCTTGGCGCCATGCCTGACGCACACCCGAAAAGCGAGTCCCCAGCCGACCTGATCGCGCGCCTCGAATCCGTGGTCGGTGCGAAAGGGATGGTCACCGACCCGGCGGACATCGAGCCGCACGTGACCGACCGGCGCGGCCGCTACCGGGGCCGGACGCCCTGCGTGGTCAAGCCGGCGAGCACCGAGGAAGTGGCCGAGGTGGTGCGCATCTGCGCCGCCGCGCGGGTGCCGATCGTGCCCCAGGGCGGCAACACCGGGCTGGTCGCGGGCGGCATCCCGGACGAGGGCGGCCGGGCGGTGGTGGTCAATCTCGCGCGCATGAACCGGGTGCGCGACCTCGACCCGGTCAACGACACCATCACCGTCGAGGCCGGCTGCATCCTGCAGAACGTCCAGGCGGCGGCCGAGGACGCCGACCGCCTGTTCCCCTTGAGCCTGGGCGCCGAGGGCTCGTGCCAGATCGGCGGCAACCTCTCGACCAACGCCGGCGGCATCCAGGTGCTGCGCTACGGCACCGCGCGCGAGCTGGTGTTGGGGCTCGAGGTGGTGCTCCCCGACGGCCGGATCTGGGACGGCCTGAGGGCCTTGCGCAAGGACAACACCGGCTACGATCTCAAGCAGCTGTTCATCGGCGCCGAGGGCACCCTCGGCATCATCACCGCGGCGGTGCTCAGGCTCTACCCCAGGCCCAAGGAGATCGCGACCGCTTTTACCGCGGTGCGCGACGTGGCCGCGGCGGTGGACCTCCTGGGCCGGGTGCGCGCGGCGACCGGCGAGGCGGTGACCAGCTTCGAGCTGATTCCGCGCCTCGCGCTCGACTTCGCGCTGGCCCACGTCGCCGGCATCCAGGACCCGCTGGGCCGGCGTCACGATTGGTACGTCTTGCTCGAGCTCTCGGCCGGGGCCGGCAACCAGGGCTTGGGCGCCGCGCTCGAGGCGGTGCTCGCCGCCGCCCATGACGACGGCCTGGTGCCCGATGCCGCGCTCGCCGCGAGCGGCGCCCAGGCGCAAGCCTTCTGGCGCATCCGCGAGGGCATCGTCGAGGCGCAGAAGTTCGAGGGCGGCTCGATCAAGCACGACGTCGCGGTGCCGATCTCGGCGATTACCGCCTTCATCGAACGCGCGAGCGAAGCCGTCGAGGCGCTCGTGCCCGGCACCCGGCCGCTGCCCTTCGGCCACATCGGCGACGGCAACATCCACTTCAACCTGAGCCAGCCCGAAGGCGCCGACGCGGACGCCTTCCTCGCCCGCTGGGACCAGGTGCGCGACGTGGTCTACGACATCGTTTTGGATCTGAACGGCTCGATCAGCGCCGAGCACGGCATCGGCCAAGCCAATCTCGAGCCCAACCTGCGCACCAAGTCCGAGGTCGAGATCGACCTGATGCGCAAGGTGAAGTCGGCGCTCGACCCGGAGAACCTGATGAACCCGGGCAAGGTGGTGCCGGGGTAGTGGCGCAATCGTCGTCCACCAAGGCTATTTCACCACGGAGACACATACCAAGGAGCGTTGATAATGACTCATAGAGATCGGGCGGGCGAAGGAAGGCCAGCAGGCGGGAGGCGGAACCTGTTGGCTTCCCAGCGGTGGCAGGGTCAACGTATACGTTGACCGGCCGGATTTGGTGTAGAGCTTTGTGGTCCTTATATCATGTTCTCTATCTGGCCGCGAGCCACGCCAGCACCTCCTTGGGATGCTCATCCGGCGGGAAAACCGGATAGAACACGGTCTCGATACGGCCGTCCTTGGCGATCAGCGTCAAGCGCTTGATCAGCGTCATGGATTCCACTGAAAAGGTGGGGAGACGAAGGGCTTGGGTGAATGCCAGCCGGGCGTCGCTCAGCATCGGGTAGGGAAGACGCAGCCGCTCGACGAGCTCCCTGTGGTAGTCCGTCGTCTGGGTGCTGAGGCCATAGACCGCGGCGCCGAGGGCCTGCAGCTCCCGGTAATGATCCCGGAACCCACAGGCCGAGCTATACCCGAAAGTTGGTGATGGGATGAGATGAGGGCGGCGTATCCTGGCGATGATCGAGTCGCCATTTTCCGAAGAAGGAGGGATACGCCATGAGAGAGGATACAGTTGTCCAGCTTCGCCAA
>JACZWN010000146.1 GCA_022572105.1 Pseudomonadota bacterium
ATCTCGCGCCCCACCGCGAGGCGGTGCGCCGGGCCTTGAGCTACCTGGCGCTACCGCGCAACGCCGCCCTCGGCGCTAAGTGCCTGTACCGCACGGTGGACGCGATCTGGTACGCCGCCGGCGACACCTCGACCGACTACAACTTCTATACCAAGCGCCTGCTCTTGGCCGGGGTCTATTCCTCGACCCTGCTGTGCTGGCTCAACGACACCTCCGAGGGCCGCGCCGAGACTTGGGCCTTCCTCGACCGGCGCATCGCCGAGGTGATGAGGCTCGGCGCCATGCTCGGGCGCAGCGTCGGCGCGCTGCTCGACCTGCCCGACCGAATCCTGAGCGGCCGGGCAAATCGGCGGCCAAAACGGGGACAGTATACCGTTTAAGGGTCGGGGCTCGCGTCAACTTTGGCGGCCAAGCCCCGCCGTCCTGGCGAGGTTCATCTCGCCGGTTTGCTGGAGAACCTGCTCAGCCGGGCAAGTGGCCGGTCAGGCGCTTGGCATCCTCGGCGGCGTCCGGGAATAGGGACGCAGCGAAGCGCGGGTAGGTCCGCGCGATCTCGCGCGCGACCGGACCGCGCATCAGGGACAGCGTCTCAGCATCCGGCGCCGGGGTCTGCGCCACCTCGTCCGGCCGGTCGAAGTCGAAGCCGGTGTTGTCGAGCACCGCCTCGAGGGAGGCGCCCGGATGGACGCTTTCCAGGCGAAAGCGGCGGCGCGCGGTATCGAAGGCGAACAGCGCCATGTTGGTGATCAGCGCGTAGGGCCCGCCGCGCCGGTACACCCCGGGCGCGGAGGTGCCGGGCGCGCTGATGAAGTCGACCCTGGGCACGAGCACCCGGCGGCTGTGCTCCTGGCGGAACAGAATCACGCGCGGCACCATGGCGTATAGGAACGCGGTGCCGAAGCAGCCCGGCCAGCGCACCTCGGTTCGAGGGTAGTCGCCGGTTCCGATCAGGTTGATGTTCGCCTCGCCGTCGATCTGGCCGCCACCGATGAAGAACGCGTCGATCCGGCCTTGGGCGGCGCAGTCGAACAGCTCGACGCCGCCGTTGGTGAACATGTTGTTCTTGAGTCTGCCGAGCACCGTCACCCGGTCGTCCCGTTGCCGCGCCAGAAACGCCGCCGCGCCTGGAATCGGCGACAACTCACCGACGGCGACGTGACGGCAGCCTTCCAGGAGCCGCGCGATGGTCGCGATCAACAGTTCCTCGCGGCTGCAGTCCATAGCCGGATCCTCGGGCCGGTCGCCTGGGCTGATTCCCTTCTACCAACGACCTTTGGTATGACCTATTCGGCGGCCGTGGTCGCTTCCCCGCCGCCCAGATAGCGCGCCACGTAGCGCGCGAAGCCGTCTTGGCTGCGCGCCAGGCGGACATATTCCGAGATCTGCACCGCCTCGGCGGGATAGGCATCCCAGAAGGCGAGCGGCCGGGCGCCGAATTCGGCCTCGGCGACCGCGGAGACGTAAAGCGATGGGATGGTGCCGGCCGCGGTCTCGTCCGAGGCGAGCAGGTCGTCGTCGACGATGGCCTCCACCGTGACCAGGGTCTCCCTGGCCGCGTGCGCCATGGTCATGAGTTCGCGCTGCCGCCCGATCCAGACGTTGCCGTGGCGGTCGGCGCGCGGGGCGTGGAACAGGGCGACGTCGGGCCGGATCGCCGGCAGCAACAGGATCGGATCGCCCGCCGTCTCGGCGAAAGGATTGTCGATCACCTTCCAGTCGTCGCGGTGGCTGACGAGATCGCTGCCCAGCACCCCGCGCAACGGCATGAAGGGGATGCCCTTTTGCGCCGCCTGGAGCCCAGCGTGGATCGCCGGGCAGGTGGCGTCCTTGAGCTCGATGGTCCCAGCCTTGACCGCCGCCGTGAAGCGCGGGGCCAGGCCGAATTCGCCCAGGGTCACGGCCGAGGTCTCGATGGTCGCGACGCAACCGGCTCCGATCAGGAGGTCCGCCTGCAGTCCGCTGGTCGGCACGCAGACCAAGTGCAGACCGCGCGCCCGGCGCCGGATCAACGCCGCCGTGGCGGCCATGGACACGCCCGAGGTATCCCGGGGCACGGCGACCATCGCCCGGTCCCGGACCCCGGCAACCAGTGCGTCGACCGAGTCGACGATTCGATTGCTGGTCATGACTTGCGCCTCCGAGTCCTTGGTTAGCAGGAAACGGGGCCAGCCGTAAGGGCGCTCTTTGCCAGCCGCCTGCCTCACGGCACTTGACGTGGCGGCGCCAGTTCAATATTAGGCGTCGATTCGCCGAGGATGGCACCCGGCGCGTCTGGCGATTGCAGTCCGGCGCAGGTTCCACTCACGAGGGAGGTTTCCCGTGAACGAGCCCTTGAACGTCCTCTTCATCACGGCGGACGAATGGCGCGGCGAGTGCCTCTCCGCCTTGGGCCACCCTTGCCTTAAAACGCCGAACCTGGACCGGCTCGCCGCCGAGGGCACCTTGTTCACCCGCCATTACGCCCAGGCCACGCCCTGCGGGCCGGGCCGAGCCTCGCTCTACACCGGCATGTACCTGCAGAACCACCGCTCGGTGGTGAACGGCGCGCCGCTCGACGCGCGCCACACCAACGTGGCGCTGGAGGCGCGCAAGGCGGGCTACGAGCCGGCGCTGTTCGGCTTTACCGACGTGGGCGCGGACCCGCGTAGGCATCACCCCGAGGACCCCGCGGCCCACGACTACGATGGGCTACTGCCGGGCATGATGCCGGTCGTCTGGCTCAGGGACGACCAGCTGTCCTGGCTCGCCGACCTGCGGCACAAGGGTTACCGGATTCCGCCCGGCCACAACGGGGTGTTCCAGCCCAAGGCCGACTTTCCCGGCGCCGCCGGGCGCGGCCCGACTTACGCGCCGGCCCTCTACAAGGCCGAGGACAGCAACACCGCGTTCCTCACCGGCGAGGCGATGAAGTACATCTCGGTGCGCCACGCCCGGCCCTGGTTCGTCCACATCTCCTACCTGGCGCCGCACCCCCATTTCATCGTGCCCGAGCCCTACCACGACCTCTACGATCCCGCCGAGGTCCCCTTGCCCGTGCGCGCCGCGAGCCCCGAGCGGGAGGCTCAACAGCACCCCTGGCTCGCCCATTACCTGTTCAACCAGCACGGCACCGGAGCCTCCTTTGGGTTGACGGCCGGCGACGGCCTGCACTTCGGCGAAGCCGAGTTGCGCCAGGTGCGCGCCACCTACTACGCCATGATGTCCGAGGTCGACGACCAGCTCGGCCGCCTGATCGACTTTCTCAAGGCCGAGGGGCTCTACGAGCGCACGCTCATCGTCTTCACCACGGACCACGGCGAGCAGTTGGGCGACCACTGGTTGTTCGGCAAGTACGGCTACTTCGACCAGTCCTTCCACATCCCGCTGATCCTGCGCGACCCCTCGGCCGCCGCCGAGGGCAGGCGCGGGCGCCGGATCGAGGCCTTCACGGAGAACGTCGACGTGATGCCGACCATCCTGGAGTGGCTCGGCCTCGAGGCGCCGCCTCAGTGCGACGGCCTGTCGTTGCTGCCCTTCTGTCGCGACGAAGAGCCGGGCGACTGGCGGCAGGAGGCGCACTGGGAGTACGACTTCCGCAATATCATCGACCGGAAGTTCGAAGCGGCCCTCGGCCTCACGCCGGACCAGTGCGCCATGAACGTGATCCGGGGCGAGCGCTACAAGTACGTGCACTTCACGGCGCTGCCGCCGCTGTTCTTCGACCTGGAACGGGACCCGATGGAATTCACCAATCTGGTCGAGGATCCGAGCTATCGGGACCTGGTCATGGAATACGCGCAGAAGATGCTGTCCTGGCGCATGAACCACGACGAGCGGGGGCTGGCCAACCTGAGGCTGACCCCGGAGGGCGTGGTCGAGCACAAGGGGCGGCGGCGGTAGGGCGGCCACGGGTCCCGCTTCGATCCCAAGGCGCGCGGCGGCGAGCCGCGAACGAACCCTCGCGCGAAGGTGACGCCGGTCTTCGGATGTCATCCACCCCGGCCCTGGCCACAACGAGTTCTTGAGAGTGACCTGGCAAACCAAGTCGCAAAAGCATGACAATTCTAATGTGGTAATAATTTCTATCCACTCGTTAACCAATAATCTTAATGATTCCGATCCCTATCACTGTAATAATGTAATAATTAAGAGTTGGATTTAGGAAATTAACCATCAGTCCGGCGATATCATAAATATGTATGTTTAAAGACAGGCATATACTCTTGATTTTTGGCGGTTTATCCCACAAAATTTAACCCAATCTTATGTATGGCAAATAGCGAGTAGTTGGACATGTTGAAACGGCCAGGTAGGTCGAACGGTGCAATTGGGCCGACGGGAAAGCCACTGACCGTCGACAATCTTCCGCCAGCGGACACCGAGCGTTGGGTGATCCGGCGCAAGGCCGAGGTCGTTGCCGCCGTGCGCAACGGGCTCATCGGCCTGGACGAGGCCTGCGAACGGTACCGGCTATCGGTCGAGGAATTCCTCAACTGGCAGCAGTTGATCGAATCGCACGGCCTGCGCGGCCTGCGGGTCACGCGGACTCAAGAGTACCGCGAGGCCTCGAGCGACCGGGCCGCCGTTCCGGTCCTGTCCCGGCAGCGCGACGGCACGGACGGTCGCGAAGTCTAGTCGTCCCCGCAGACCCGGGACTCGACGTCCAGGGGCCCTTCGGGCACCCCGGCGAACCGGCGTGTTGGGAACTTCGCGCCGGCTAGAACTTCGCGCCCGCTAGAACTTTGCGTAGGTGGCCGAGAACCCGCGCAGGGAGACCTCTTGGTCCAGGATGAACTCCAACGCGTCGTCGATGATGGAGACGCGGGCACGCCGCCCCTTCCTGAACTGGCGCAAGAGCAAGCGGGACTTCTCCAGCTCGAAATAGCACATCCCGACCTCGCATTCGTCGGCTTGCACCGGATCCTCCCGATCGACCTTGATCGTCGTAGCGGTGAACTTTAGCTCCTCGCCGGTCACGACCAAGGGGGATTTGCCGCCCTTGTCGTGGACGAAGTAGATGAGGAAATCGCGGCCACCGTCGCTGGCCACGATCTCCGTGGTGCAGATCTTCACTGCGGAGTCTTCGTCCTCCATGCACTGGAAGTTCCAGGCCTCGGCTTCGGCGGCGCGCGCGCCGCCACCGAACAGTGCGGGCCCGAACGGCGCGAGCCCGGCCGCCGCGATAAGCATCAAGATTTTCGAAGACCCCGCCATCGACGTCCCGCCATTATTCCCCCAAGACGCAGTATTAGGCCAGACCCAGGCCCTTGGGTCCAGATGCCCACAGAAAAGCCCCCCCGGGGGGGGGCCGTTACTGGCTCTTCCTGGCCGGGGGTTCGAGGGGTTCGCCGTTCGACCAGCGGATCAGCGAGTTGGCGGTCTCCTCGCCCAACTTCCGCACCAGGTCGTCCATGTCCAGGAAATTCGCCCCGCCGATCCCGGCGCCACCGGAATAGGCCTTGCGGCTTTCGAACCTGGCCAGGGTGGCGCCGCCCGCGTCCTTGATCTCGAAGGTCGCCCGGGCGATGGCCCGGCCGGCGCCGAAACCGATGATCCAGCGCGCCGCCGTGCTGCCCTTGTCGATCTCCGTCAGCTTGCCCGAGACGACGATGGCGGCGGGCGGCACGGGGCTCGCGGAGCCGACAATCACCTCCCGGAAGGCCCCGGCCTCGCGCAGGCGCGCGACCAGGCCTTGGCGCAGGTGCGGGATATAGAGATCCAGGAGCTCGTCCTCGCTGGTGAGATCGGCGACGACCACCGTGTCGATTTTCTGCTCGGGGGCGGGCTGCACCAGTTCCGGCGTGATTGTCGTGGTCGTGCAGGCGCCCAAGAGCACCACGATCGTGACCACCGGAGCGAGTCGGAACCACCCGCTTGCCGACGAATTGCGCATGATCGGTCTCCTCGTTCGACGTGACGGACTCGTGGCCCGGCCCCGGCGTGACCGGGGCCGCGCTCCGGAAGCAGGATGTCCGGCCGATCGGGCAATCCATAGCTTTCCGGATTGCCAAGGCGCCGACGCGGATCGGCTCGCGCGTGGCGGAGGGCGGTGTTCCCCCGGCGCCGGCTTATACCAAGGAGCGCTGATAATGACCCATAGAGATCGGGCAGGCGATCGGACGGGCCAACGGGCGGGCAGGAGGGAAGCCGCGGGCGATGCGGGACATCGTCGAGGCTTGCCCACGCCCTCCGGCGGTTCGCCTGCCCGACCGGAACGGCGGTTTCCCCAAGTCTTGTGGGCCGGGGCTTTCGGGCGGCGTCGCGCATGGCTTGGGATGCCCCGCATCGCCGCGTCACGCGCTCCTGGCCGAAAACCTTGGGAAACCGTCTCTATGGGTCATTATCAACGCTCCTTGGTATTGGCACCCGTGCGAAAAAACACCCCGCCGGAAAGGCGGGGCGCAGCGATTCGGGACGCAGGGATTCGGAACCAGGGCCCGTGCGCGGGAGCTACGTCAATAATCCGCTTGCTTTATTCCGGTGGCTTCGGACCGCCAGGCGGTTCCCCCCGTCACAGCAGTCCGTTCAAGGTGATCCCGGTCGCCACCGTGAGAATCATCCAGGCAAGGACGAGCACGAAGACGAGCGCGAGTCCCGCGTTGACCAGTCGATCGAACATGCAAAACCTCCCCGACCCGTCGGTTCAGCGCTGGTCTCGGCGGCGCCGGTCTTGAACCACCTTATTCCGCCGGCTGCGGCGCCCCTGCAGAGCTTCCATGACCAATATGGTGCTGGGATAAACCACCAGCACCAGCATCGAGACGACGATCGTGATTTCGAGGGCTTCGCCGATCAATCGGTCGCACTCCGCCAATTCCGCATCGCCCCAGACATGCCCGATTCGCGGTGGCAGCGGCGTGTAAAATCTGTGGCAAGCCTGGGTCAAACCAGAAAACCCGGATCATTACGCCCAGCTGCCTAGTCGGTGAGTGCCGATTCTGCCGCTGGGCCTAGATCGATCCAAACCCTTACAATCCCGGCGTGGATTGGGTCACCGGAGGCAAACCGAATTGATATGATCGTTCTTGGCCGTGTTGGTCCGGGCGTTTCCTTCGGGCCCGCGACCAAAGTGTATGCCACAAACGCCCGTGAGCTCGCACTCCACCGTACACAGCGTGCCGGGCGCCCCAGTGGAGCTGATGCTGACGAAGATACTCCATAAACGGGCTTTCACCGATTTACAGTTGTTGCACTGTCTAAAGCGGTCCATGACAAAGACAGTGTTGGGAGATCCGAACGGCTCCCCAAAGAATTTCGCGGTGACCTCCAGGTGATTACTGCCTTCCTTCTTGCTGCAGACCCAGGGTATGAAACCCCATTTCCAGCAGAAATGGTGGGTAATTCGAAACCCGCCTTTGTCCTGAGACGTCTTGCTGCCGATACTGTGGTAGACCCACCAGTTCGTGTCCCAGGACTTGCCCTTGATACAGTAGGTGTTGGCGGCGTTACAGGCCGTGCGACTTGCGGACGCGTGGGAGGCGATCTGGACATCAAGAATTGAATCGAACCCCGCGCTCGCCAGAAGGGTCGGCAGGCGCCCCTGCTGGTCCACCCTGCATTTTGCGGGATTGACGCAGGATTTCTTGCCTTTGAAGATCACGTAACCATCGGGTCCGCCCAAGATGTGGGCGATCGGATCCTCGACCGATATTAGCGATTCGGTCTTGCCGTCGGCCTCGAAAAGCTCGCCCAATTGGATTACCAGCCCGCGGGCGCCGACAACGTTTCGGTTATCGTCGTAGACCAACTCGGCGTTCAGATGTTCGGCGGCCCATTTGGCCGCGGCAGCCTTGCTGTCGAATTGAAGCTGAACCGGCTGTGTCGGAAAGACACCGTTGCCGCCAGAGGCATCGATCACCAACAATCCGGGCCTTTCTTGCGTGACCACGGGCTCGCTTGCTAAAACCTCGGAGACCGCCGGAGGTTCCTTTACGGGGCCGCCCGCGCAGGCTGCCAGCGCAACAAACATTGCGACTGTCAGAGCGAGATTCATACGCATGATAATCCTCCCGGAATGCTATCTTTAATTGAGTGTATTACAACGTATTCTTTCGTGTAAAGAGTTATCTCATACTCCTGTCCATCGGGTAATTGTGCCCCCGCCAGCCGCGATTTTTCACTTCTGTCTCTGGCGTGGGATACCCGGCATCGGCCGGCGATCAGTGAACATGCGGAGTCCATTGCCCCAGCACGAGTGGTGTGCTGCGTGCGTTGATGGACGAATCCAAATTTGTTCGTTTAAAACAATAGTAAAGTGAATCGAAGCGCCCGGGCCAACCAACCCGGAGTGAGCAGGTCCGACAGGGCCCTCGGGGGATCTTCTCGCGGGATGACAACTCTAGAGCCGACCAGAATCAAGCCTTTACTGCGCCTCTGGGCGTACCGGCGCGGCGTGGCCGCCTTCATCGCCAACCGCACCCGCATGCCCTTCATCCAGTGTCAAGACGTGGTCGAGTGGAACTGGCACATTCTGATCGACGCCTACGACGAGGGCGCGCGCTTTCAGGAGGCTGGACAGCGGATCCTGCACACCGGCGAGGGTGCGCCGCGCCGGCCATCCACTCATTGAATTTCGAGGCCGACCGAGAATCGCCCGTCAGGGCGCGAGCCGCTTGCCTTGGCGCCAGTCGCCGGGCGCCACGAACTGGCCCCGCCACAGGCCCTTGCCGGCGGCCCGCGCGGCCGCCTCGTGCTCGGCGTAGCCCGGCGCCGCGCCGCGCTCGGCGAGACGCTCATGAAGCGGCGAGGTGCGCACCCCGCGCGCCGTGGTCGGCTGGCGATAGGGCCAGTGCATGTCGTAGAGCAGGCCGAGGGATTCGCTGACCCGGTCGAGCAGATATTTGGCGTTGTTCTGGAACGGCTGCATGCGCCGGATATCGATATCCGCCAGGTCGAAGGGCTGCTCGCCGCCGACGATCCATTCCGCCAGGGCCATGCCCGCCCCGCCCGACGACTGGATGCCGATGGAGTTGTAGCCGCAGAGCATGAAGAAATTATCCAGCTCGGGCGCTTCGCCGATCATATACCGCACGTCGGGGGTGAAGCTCTCGGGGCCGTTGAAGAAGGTCTGAATGCCGGCGGTCTCGAGGATCGGGTTGCGGTGCATGGCGGCTTCCAGCACCGGCGCGAAATGATCGAAATCATCGGGCAGTTGGTCGAAGGCGAAATCCTCCGGAATGCCGTCCATGCCCCAGGGCTTGGCGTCGCGCTCGAAGGCTCCGACCAGCAGCTTGCCGGC
>JACZWN010000147.1 GCA_022572105.1 Pseudomonadota bacterium
ATCCAGCTTGATTGGGAGGCGCTTTCCCTCGGGATCCGAGCTAAGCGGCATGGCGCTAGTCCTACGTCATGGAGCGACCATCATGACCCGCCTCACGCACGAGCCCAACCCCTTAGCCGAAACCCCCTGACCCTGTTTCCAATCCTGGGCCTCAAATCTCTCTCGGTTTGCTACTGAGATCGTGGCTTTATGGCTCCCGCGTTCTCGATTAACGTGAATGCAGAAGCCGCCTTGCTCTTCAGCCAAGGATCTGCCTTGCGCAAGACACTCCTCGTTGCCGATCGCCATGCTTGGCGCAGCCACCGCACCCAAGCCGCGCTCGACGCCCGACAGGGCCTTCAGCTTCTCACCATCGAGCAACTGACGGCACGCCTGGCCGGCGGCTTTCTCCACCCGGTCGATCCCGAAGACCTGAAGATCGCGGTCGGGGAGGCGCTCGCAACGCCCTTGGGCGAGCTTGACGCTATCAAGGCTCTGCCCGGTTTCCGCCGCGCCGCAGCGGCGACCCTGGCCAAAGCCTGGGCGGCGGGGCTCGACCTTTCCGAGGAGATGACGGCGGCGAGCGACCCTACGGCCAAAGCGCGTCTCGACGCCCTCACGGCCCTTGAGACGGAAGTGCTCGTACGCCTGCCCAAGACCCAACTTCGCCCGCAAGACCTGGTTGG
Source organism: Pseudomonadota bacterium (assembly GCA_022572105.1). GTDB lineage: Bacteria > Pseudomonadota > Alphaproteobacteria > Kiloniellales > J153 > JACZWN01. The sequence goes on from JACZWN010000147.1 coordinate 666, forward strand.
TGCCGCATTCGAACGTGTCTGCCACGCCCGCGCACTCTTTGGCCGGATCGAAATCCATGGGCGCACGGAGATGTCGCCGGTCTGGCGCCCGCTGCTGCGTGAGATCGCGCAGGTGACAGAGATTCTGTGGATCGCCGAAGCAAGACACGTCCCAGGCTGGCTCGCCTCGATCGGGATCACCGCGCAAAGGCGCGCACCAGAGCGGCCTGCGATGAGCGCCATCTCGTGTGCGAGCCCCCGACATGAAATCCTGGAGGCTCTTCGCTGGGCACGCCAGCACCTCGCCCAAGGCGCCAAGCTTCAAGAGATCGCGATCGCCGCCGCCTCGCCCCAGATCTGGGACGACCACATGCTGGCACTCGCGGAGACTGCCAATTTGCCGATCCACTTCGTGCACGGCCGCGCGGCGCTCGCCACCTCCGAAGGCCAGCTCGCTGCCGCCCTAGCCGAGGTTCTGCTGCGTGGCTTCTCCCAGACGCGCCTCGTCCGCCTCGTTGGGCTCCTTCGCTCTCAGAATTCGCGCTTCTCGGCCTTGCCGGGCGACTGGTGGCGGGCCTTGCCCGAGGATGCGCCCCTGCTCGATGCCACGCACTGGCGGCGCGCGGTCGCGGCGCTCACGCCCGAGAGCTTCTCGGACAGCGTGGACCATCGACCATTGCTAAGCGATATCGTCGAGACTCTGGCGAAGGGCCTCGCCGGGGCCGTGGAGATTGGCGAGCTCGTCTTGACGGGCCAGGCGCTCGCCATCTGGTGTAAGGCGCTTACCGAAGGGCCAGCCGCCGCCCTCGATGTTACGCTCGGCAGCCTCAGGGTGGATGACGGTCTGGAGCCCGAGGCGGCGATACTCTGGGCTCCGGCCTCGGCGGTTGCCGCTAGACCTCGGCCGCTCACTTGGCTCGTCGGCCTCACCTCGCGGTCCTGGCCCCGAGGCCCCAACGAAAATCCGCTGCTGCCGGACCACATTATCCCCGCCGCGCGTCTCGATCCGCTGCCCGTGCACCGGGCCGACCGGCGCGACTTTCAGACCATCTGTGCCATGACGGGCCGTGAGCTCGTCTGCTCGCGGGCGCGGCGCGACAGCGAGGGGCGCATCAACGGCATCTCGCCGCTCTATCCCCGCGACGTGCCGGAGATCTACCTGGCGCGAAGCCGGGAGCCGGAGCACGCGGCCAGCGCGGCCGACCGGCTCTTCGCGCGGGCCTCCGAGTTCGCAGCACTGCCGCTGGCCCGCGCGGCGCTTTCAACCTGGATCGACTGGCACCGCGAGGAGGTCACGGCACACGACGGGCTCGTGCGATCCAACCACCCGCTGCTCCTCCGGGCGCTCGACCGGCGCCAATCGGCTTCCTCGTTGGTAAAGCTCTTGCGCGATCCGCTCGGGTACCTCTGGACCTACGGCTTTGGTTGGTCGGAGCCCGAAGAAACCGACGAGCCGCTCACTCTGGATGCCCGAGCCTTCGGCAACCTTCTCCACGAGATCCTGGAGAAGGCCGTGACTTTGCTCGAAGCTGCCCGGCCGGGCGGACTCGCGAGTGCCACCGAGGGCGAGATCGCACCAGCGGTCGAGGCCGCCGGCGAAGAGGTGGCCGCCCGCTGGGACGAGACGCGACCGGTGCCGCCGCCAGTCGTTTGGCGGCGCAAGCGTGACGAAGCGGTGGAATTCGCCGTAATCGCGCTGTCCCAACGGGAAGACCCGCTTCCCGATCAGCGCAGCTGGGCGGAGATCCCGTTCGGCGGCGACAAGCGGGTCGAGGCGCTCGACGAGGAGGCGCGCCTGGGGCTGCCCTGGAACCCCATGGCGCCCGTCTTCATCCCCGGCACCGAAATCAGGATCGGCGGTTCGATCGACCGGCTTGATCTCGCCGGCGACCGTAGCCGCGCGCGCGTCACGGACTACAAATCCGGCAAGATCAGGGGCAAGCCGTCCCAGCTCAAGGGCGGCGCCGAGCTCCAGCGCTGCCTTTACGCTTACGCCGTCAAGGCGCTCGTCGCGGCCCGACCAGTGGTCGAGGCGCGGCTTCTGTATCCGCGCGAAGATGGTCGGGCACTATCACTCGAGGAGCCCGAAGCGACCCTCGGGAAACTGACCGGCTACCTCTCGGCCGCGTCCGCCTCCTTCGCCAGCGGCAAGGCGCTCCCGGGTCCTGCCGCTGGCGAGCACTGGTATGACTTCGCCTTTGCGCTGCCGGGCGGGGCCAAGGAAAGCTATCTCGAAACCATGACACCGTTGGTCGCACAGGAGCTCGCTGCGATCGTCCCCCTTTGGGAGGAGCCCTGAGATGCCGGACCTGCCGTCCGCAGGGCGCCTTCCCGATGCCCAGGCACGCCTCACCGCGCTGACCGACCACGAGCGCACGCTCCTCGTCGAGGCCGGTGCGGGCAGCGGCAAGACCTCGCTCCTGGCCGGCCGCGTTGCGCTCCTCATCGCCGCCGGCGTTCATCCCAAGGAGATCGTCGCCATCACCTTCACGGAGGCGGCGGCCTCCGAGCTCCTCGATCGCATCGAGAGTTTCGTACAGCGGCTTCTCGACGATCAAGTGCCGGTCGAGCTCGGGGAAGCCTTGCCTCAGGGACTCACGGCCCCGCAACGCGAGAAGCTCATGAGCGGTGCCCACGCTCTCGACGAGATCACCTGCACGACTATCCACGGATTCTGCCAGCAGTTGGTGAAGCCCTATCCCTTGGAGGCCGGTATCGATCCGGGTGCGGCGATCATCGATCCGGCAGCCGCCGAGCTCGCCTACCAAGACCTCATGGAGGCCTGGCTCTCGGCCCGCTTCGGGCGCGACCGGGGCGCCGAAGGCCTGGGACGCATCCCGCCCATCGCCGGTGCCGGCGGCGAAGAGGATTTCTTCACCGAGCTGCTCCTGAAGGCACCCGACCCGACACTCGAGCTCATCGACAAGACCGCGCGCTTCCTCAAACTTCATCGCACGGCGCAGGCGCTCACCACGGTGGGCGATCCCATGGCCTTCACAGGGCTTCCTGACGCTGTCGCCGAGTTCGCGGACTGGTATGAAGGCTGCGGCGTGGTGGAACCCACGACCGGCGAAATCGTCGAGGATCTGGCGCGGGTGGCTGTCCTGGCGCGCGCGGCGGCCGTGGAACCGCTCAGCGGGCGCCGTATTGCCGAGCTTCTCTTCCACAAAAGTCCCAGTGCGTGCAAGAAGGGCGAAGCGGAATTCAAGCAATGGCGGGGTAAGACGCGGTGGACGAAGGCGGCCAAGGCTGTGGGGCGCACCGCCGCCGATGGCGAACGTTTGAGCGCGGCCGGTGAGGCACACTATCAGGCCTGCGGAACGGCCTATCAGGATTTCTGCGCCGGCCTCGGCGCGCTCGCCTTCCAACGCTTCGTCGCCGAGTTCGATGCTCTCAAGGCGCTGTATCGCGACTACAAGCGCCAAGCCGCTCTCCTCGATTTCGACGACCTCCTCTATTACACACGCGATCTTCTCAAGGTGCACGAGCCGGTCCGCGAGGCACTTGGGCGCCGCTATCCGCGGATCCTGGTGGACGAGTTCCAGGATACCGATCCCTTGCAGGCCGAAATCCTCTGGCGTCTAGCCGGCGAGGGTGACCCGGCGACACCCTGGGAGGGGCGCGAAATACGCCCCGGCGCGCTCTTCCTGGTGGGGGACCCCAAACAGGCGATTTACCGCTTTCGCGATGCCGACGTGGAAACCTACCTCCTCGCCAAGCGGACCCTCGCGGCGCGCGATCCGGCGACCATCCTCGAGATCTCTTCCAATTTCCGCTCGCAGGGCCCGATCCTGAACTTCGTCAACAATCATTTCGCCGCCATGCTGGACGAATCGGAAGGCCAGCCTGGCTTCACGGCGCTGGCCGGCGTACGCGCCGGCGGCGACGAGCCGAGCGTCGCCACCTTCGAGATCGCGCTAGACGACCAGCATCGAGATGCCAGAGGCAAACTTGCGGTCGACTTGGTGCGTCGCGAGGAGGCAACCGTCGTCGCCGATCTCGTGCGCGGCCTCATCGGCGCGTATCCTGTCTGGGATAAGGACCAGGAAGCCTTTCGACCGGCTCGCACCGGCGATATTGCGCTGCTCGCCCCGACCGGCACCAGCCTCTGGATCTACGAGCGCGCGCTGGAGACCCGCGGGATCCCGATTGCCTCGCAGGCAGGCAAGGGCTTCTTCCGTCGCCAGGAAGTGCAGGATCTGATCGCGGTTGCCAGGGCGATCGCCGATCGGCGCGATACGCTCGCGCTGGGTGCGCTCATTCGCGGGCCTTTAGTGGGATTGAGCGAGGAGGAAATCGCCGACGAGATCCTGGCGCTTCAGGAGGCGACCCAGAAAGCACGTCCGCTCCATCTCTGGACCGACCCGAACCTTGTTGGCCATCCGGTCCTGAGAGAAACTCTGGCCGTGCTGCAGAACCTCGCGCGGAAGGCCCGACGGTCCACGCCCTACCAACTTCTCGCCGAGGCGGTGGAGGAACTCCAAGTTCGGCCGCTCCTGAAGGCGCGGCATCCGCGCGGGGCGGAACGGGCGCTCGCCAACGTTGAGTTGGTGCTCGAGATGGCGCGCGCTTACGCTGCGCGCGGCATCGCGGACTTCGCCCGTGCGCTTTGGGAGCGCTGGGAGGACGGCGACAGACAGGCCGAGGGAAGGCCCGATGCCGGGGCCGAGGCGGTGTCGATCATCACCATGCATTCGGCCAAGGGGCTCGAGTGGCCGGTCGTCATCCCCATAAATTCGACGACCACCCTGTGGTCGGACCTGAGTTTCCTGTACCGGCGCCGCGACAACAGCGTGCACTTCAAGGTCTTCAACTTCCCCGGCCCCGAATATAACAGCGTCCGCGAGGAGGAGTCCGAGGAGTTGCGCCGCGAGCGCGTGCGTCTTTGGTACGTGGCGCTCACCCGTGCGCGCGACCTCCTTCTCCTGCCGCGCCAGAGCGAGCGGGTTCCCGGTGACTGGCTAAGCCTTCTCTCCCTTGATATCGAGGCACTGCCAGTCTTCGACGCAACGCGTTTTGAAAGAAGGTTACACCGGCCGTTAGCCGGAGCCGCCAACACTCAGGATCCCGCGACATGGGAGCGCGAGGCTGCCACAATCGCGGCGGCGGAGCGGCGGATCGTCTGGCGCGCGCCAAGCCGCCACGAAGGCGTCGCGGCTGTGGTGGAGGGTGCCGCCGAGGTCTTCACCGACGCCGAGACCTTCCTCGAGGGCCTGCCGGATATGGAGGAAAGGACGATCCAGGGTGGGCGCGAGCGCGGGCTTGTCCTCCACAAGCTAATGGAGGAGGTGCTCACCGGCGAGACGGCCGAGGATGGCGAGGCGCTCAGGGCTCGCGCGGGCGAGCTGCTCGCGCAGCTGGGCGTGCCCGACGCCGAGGACCCGGCCGAGGGGCCTTCGAGCGGCGAGATGGCCGTCGCCGTGCGGAACACACTCCAGCTCCCGGAGATCGCGGAGTTGCGTCCACGGATGCTGCCCGAGCTCCCCGTCTACGCCGCCGCGGTCGAGGACAAGACCATGACCCTCACCGCCGGCATCGCCGATGCGGTCGTTGCCGACGCAACGGGAGGTGTCGAGGCCGTGGTCGACTGGAAGAGCGACGTCGACCCGGCACCGGCCCAGGTGGAGGTCTACCGACGCCAGGTCGGCGACTACATGGCAGCGACCGGGGCCCGGCTCGGTCTTATCGTGTTCATGACGTCGGGCCACGTTGAGCGCGTCGGGACGTAGAAGCGACTTGAAGCGGGCGACCGGACCGGCCTGGCCGCACGCACGCGAACTACGCTCCCTCGATGCGCGAGCCGTCACCGTCGTGGCGACGCCTGGGTAGGGTAATTCCTAGGGCGAGAGGGGGGAAACTCTAGGTGTCTGATAGACGAGCCGGCGTAACATATTGATTTACAAGCGGAGAAGGTTTGACGCCAGTTCCCTCCCCTCCGCCAGCAAGTCTTTGATATAGCATAATTTTCGGTCGGGATTCGAACTGTCGGTACGGTTCGCGGCAGTCTGCGGGCCTTCGCGCCGGGCCCCGGCGCGAGCCGGACCGGGAGAACGCGGTCTGTCGCTGTTATGCTCCAGACTTCTCCAGGTCCCAGGGGGGGACGGTCCGCGCCCCCTCCCTTCGATCTTCCAGCCGTCCGTCGCAAGAAGGTGACGGCGGCGTCCGACGGTGGCCTGATCTCCTCGGACGGCGGCCTGGTGTTCGCTCAACCGTCATCGTCGTCGTCATCGTTCGCCGACACACCATAGGGGGGATAAAGGCCAGGGAAGTAGTGATTTAGCAGCCCGCTCAGTTTCATTATATCCAGCTCAACTTCGAGCGGTACTTCGACACGGGGCTTGCCGGGAACCGGATCGTTGATGATCCGGTCGAACATCAACCGCTCGTAGTGAACGCGGGCGGCCGCCAGCCGCTCATCGTTCCTTTCGAACTCCTTGTATAAGAAGCGCTGCTGGGAGACCTTCCCCTTCATCGCGCTCTCAAACATCTTGTTGAGCAGGGCCGTGCGTCGATCCATCGTCTCCCTCTGCCCGCTCGTGAGGACGTCGACCATCGTGTTGCCAAAAATATGGATATCGGACTGGTCGGGGAGCACTTTCGGCTTCTTCTTCGGCCGCCCCTTGGGATTGGGACAATTTCCCGGCAGCCAGCGCCCTCTGGCGTCGCGGGTCGGTTTGTCGCCATCGCCGCGGTCCTGCAGCGGATCGTCACCGTCGTGATCATCGGGTGTCATGTGTGATTCCTCTCATTCGTTGTGTGCCCATCAGGGAACTAGCGGTTAGGGACAAGATCTGCGGGAAGTGCCGGTCCCGCGCCGGAGTTCGTGCCATCACGTTTCGGGACCGCAGCGGCGCTGTCATCGTCCGGGGAAGGCGCCTCAGCGGCCGTCTCGACCATGCGAAGCTCCTCCACTTCTTCGAAGCAGCGGCCGGTGTCGGCATGGAGGGCGCGCTTGCCGGTAAAGGTCTGCCAGCGGCGGATGATGGTGTCGCAATAAAGCGGATCGAGTTCGAGGACGTAGGCGCGGCGACCGGTCTTTTCGGCGGCAATCAGAGTCGTGCCGGAGCCGGCGAAGGGATCGAGAACGATCTGCTTGCGTTTCGAGCAGTCTCTGATGGCATCGGCGACCAGCGCCACCGGCTTCACTGTCGGGTGCATGGTGAGCGCGACGTCGCGGTCACGACCGAAGCTGTTGACGCCGGCATGCTCCCAGACATTGGTGCGGTAGCGCCCGGTCTGGCCGAGCTCGAAATTGTTGATATGCGCCGCCGTGCCGTTCTTGAAGGCGAAAACCAGCTCATGGCGCGAGCGGTAGAACGTGCCCATGCCGCCGTTCGATTTCACCCAAACGCAGAGATTCTTCAGTTCTGCATAAATGCTGGCCCCGGCGGCCAGCGTCTCGCCGAGATGCCGCCAGTCCATACAGATGAAATGGATCGAGCCGTCGGCGGAATGGGCCGCCATGTGGCCGAAGACGCTTTCCAGAAAGCTGCGGAATTCGTCTGAGGTCATTTCGCCCGAGGCCATGGCGAATTCACGGTGCCGCACCTTGCCGAGGCCCGAGACGTGACCGCCGATCGGCACATTGTACGGGGGGTCCGTGAAAATGAGCGCCGCCTTGGCCCCGCCCAGCAGCCTGGCATAGGAGGCGGCGGCCGTGGCGTCGCCGCAGAACAGCCGGTGCTGGCCGAGCTGCCACAGATCGCCTGGCCGGGTTATGGCGGCCCCTGGCGCGGGAACCGGCGGAACCTCATCCTCGATGTTGCGATCCGGTGCCTGCGCCTCGGCCTCGCCGTCGAGGAGGAGGTCGACCTCGGCTATGTCGAAGCCGGTGAGTTCAATGGAGAAGTCAAGATCGATGAGCCCCTGCAGCTCGATCGCCAGCATCTCCCGGTCCCAACCGGCTTCCTCGGCAAGGCGGTTGTCGGCGAGGATATAGGCGCGCTTCTCTGTCTCATCGAGATGCTCGACGCGCAGCGTCGGCACCTCCTGCCAGCCGAGCAGCTTGGCCGCCGCCACGCGGCCGTGGCCGGCAATGATCTGATTGTTTTCGTCGATCAGGACCGGATTGACGAAGCCGAAGCGCTCGATCGAGGCGGCGATCTTTTTGATCTGCCGCCGCGAATGGGTGCGGGCATTGCGCGCATAGGGTCGCAGCGCGGAAACGGCAACCACCTCAGTGCCGGCCGGCCAGGTCGGCCGCCGGCGTACATTACCGGTTCGAGTTTCAAGCGTGGTCATTTTATATCTCCTCTTTAGAGTTGATTTCTGGTGAATGGAAACGGCAGCAGCTGCCATGTGGGTCACGCCACGTTCAGTTTGGGAAAGGGCCGCAAGGGGTTCGATTCAAGTGAGCCGGTCCCCTGGCGGGGAGTTCAGTCACTGAACCGACGCTTGTTGCGGCGGGCGCCCGATCTAGGCTGATATCGATAGACTCGACCGCGTGTGGATGATTCGAAGAATCGCTCTGGCGTCCGAGACCGATGCCTTCCTTGCCCACTTTATGATCTGGCGACATT
>JACZWN010000289.1 GCA_022572105.1 Pseudomonadota bacterium
TAGGCCCCGGCCTTGCCGCGCCACTCGCCGCTGGCTAGATAGGCCGCGATCTCGCGCGCCTCGAGGCGCTTGAAGGTGACCACGGTGGCGACCAGGCGCTCGGCCCGGCGGCCGTCGGGCGCGATCAGCGCCAGCCCGCCGAGCACCCGGTGGCGCCGGCCCGACAGGCGCTCCAGGCAGGCCCGGGCGGCGGCCTCGTCCTCGGCCTTGGGCAGGATGCGCCGGCCGAGTGCGACCACGGTGTCGGCGCCGAGCACGAAGGCGTTCGCGTGGTCCGCGGCCACGGCCTCGGCCTTTTCGCGCGCCATGCGCCGGGCGTAGTCGGCCGGCAGCTCGCGCGCGCGCGGTGCCTCGTCGATGGCGGCGGGGGCGACGGTGGCGGGCTCGATCCCGACCTGGCGCAGCAACTCGAGCCGCCGCGGCGAGGCGGAGGCAAGCACCAGCGGCGCCGTGGTCCGCGATGGCGTGGGCGTCGCGGCGGCCATCGCCGGAGACCCAGTATTACTTGTAGCGGAAGGTGATGCGGCCCTTGGTCAGATCGTAGGGCGTCATCTCGACGTTGACGCGGTCGCCGGCCAGGACCCGGATGCGGTGCTTGCGCATCTTGCCGGCGGTGTGGGCCAGAAGCTCGTGATCGTTGTCCAGCTTGACGCGGAACATGGCGTTGGGCAGGAGCTCGATCACCGTCCCCTGAAACTCGAGAAGATCTTCTTTCGCCATTTACACCTCTTTACCGTTGTTCGCCGAAATAGTCCCCACTTCCATATGGGTCCCGCGGGCACCCGCATAAACGCCCCCTGACCCGCGCGGGCGCCGCGGATCATACATAAAAACGCCGAACGGAACAAACCCTGCCGCCGGGGCCGGGAATTGGCATAACCCTACACCACCGGCCTCAGGTCGAGGGCGAAGCGGGCCTCGATGCGCTTCTTCAGGGTGTCGCGGACCTGGCGGTAGGCCTCGAGGCGGGTCTCCCGGTTGCCCTCGATGATCGTGGGGTCGAGGGTGTTCCAGAACTCGACCTCGCAGGCCATGGTGCGGGTCAGCTCGACGGCCTGGTGCTGGGCCTCGGGCGAGAGCGAGACGATGAGGTCGTAGGAGGTGTCTTCCAGGTTCTCGAAGGACTTGCCGCGGTGGTTCGACAGGTCGATGCCGATCTCCTCCATGACCTCGATCACGAAGGGATCGATCGCGCTCGCGCGCACGCCCGCGGAATCGACGTAGACGCGGTGGCCGAGCAAATGCTTGAGCAAGCCTTCGGCCATCGGCGAGCGCACCGAGTTTCGGGTGCAGGCGAACAGGACGGCGTCGGGCAGGTCGCTCATTCAGCCACGGATGTGCAGCACGCAGATCAGGGTGAAAAGCCGGCGCGCGGTGTCGAAGTCGACCTCGATCTTGCCGTCGAGCCGGTCGCGCAGCAGCTCGGAGCCCTCGTCGTGCATGCTGCGGCGGCCCATGTCGATGGCCTCGATCTTGGACGGGCTGGCGGTTCGGATCGCCTCGTAGTAGCTCTCGCAGATCGCGAAGTAGTCCTTGACGATGCGCCGGAACGGCAACAACGGCAGGGTCACCGTCCCGACCGGGTCGTCGGCGTTGCTGCGGATGTCGAACAGCAGCCGGTTCTCGGCGATCGAGAGGTGCAGGTGGTAGGGGCCACTGTCATCCTCGACCGGGAAGAAATAGTTCTCCTCGGTCAGGTCGTAGATGGCGACGGCGCGTTCGTGCTCCACGTCCGCGCTGCGGCGCACCACCGTGCGCTCGTCGAGGCTGATCTCGACGATCCGCCGGCGATCGCGCTCGTCCTGCCGATTGCTCATCCGGACACCCCGCGCCCGCGCCTGGTTTAGGCCATGGACTCCATAGACTTACGATAATTACAGCCTAATCACCCTGGCTGTCATCGAGGCGGATTGCAACCGAAAGGGCGTGCGCCTCCAGGCCCTCGGCACGGGCCAGCGCGATGGTGGCCGGACCCAGGCTCTTCAGGCCCTCGGGCGTGCAGGCGATGAGCGAGCTGCGCTTCATGAAGTCGAGCACCGAGAGCCCCGAGGAGAAGCGGGCGCTGCGCGCGGTCGGCAGCACGTGGTTCGGCCCGGCCAGGTAGTCGCCGAGGGCCTCGGGCGTGTGGCGGCCGAGGAAGATGGCGCCGGCGTTGCGCACCCGCGCGGCGAGCGCGTCCGGATCGGCGAGCGCGAGCGCCAGGTGCTCGGGCGCGACGCGGTCGATGAGCGCCGGCGCCGCGTCGAAATCCGCCAGCAG
>JACZWN010000290.1 GCA_022572105.1 Pseudomonadota bacterium
AGGTCGTCGCGCAGCTTCTCCAGGATGGCCAGTTGCGCGAGTTGCACCTCGATCTTCTCCTTGTCGACCTCGATGACCTTGTAGGCGTCTTCCAGCTCCTTGCCGACCTTGCCGCCGGTGGTTTCGGCCGCGGCGAGCCGGGCCTGGATCGCGTCGCGCGATTCGGTCAGCGCGGCGATCCGACTGGCGAGCGACTCGCGGACGCTCAGCGAGGACTGCAGCTCCGAGGACAGTTGCGAGACGTCGATGCGCAAATCGGCGTTGGCGGATTTCTCCAGGGAGAGAAGCTCGGCCAGGTTGTTGATCTCGCGTTCCAGGCGGGTCAGCGCCTCGTCCCGGCCGCTCAGCGCGACCGACAGGAAGTACTGCGCGATCATGAAGACCATGAGGACGAAGATGACGACCAGCAGCAGCGTGGCCAACGCGTCGACGAAGCCGGGCCAGATATTGATCGACCGTCGGCCGCGGCGCCCGAGGGTATTCATCGGGCGGCTCTCCCTATTCGGCTTCTTCGGCCATGGCGGCAATCGTGCGGGTCAGCAGGCGGATCTCGCCGCGAATTTCCTGAACCGCGTATTCGCGACCGGTTGCGGTGTCGTTGAGCAGGTGCTCGAGCCGGAGATCCAGGTTGCGGATGTGGGTGCGCGTGGTTTCGTCCATGCCGCTGGCCGCCGGGTTCCACTCGCTGAGGCGGGTCAGCAGGCCCTTCATATCGGACTGGGTCTCGGCCAGGCGCATGAGCACGCCCTGCTCGGCGCGCATCTGGTCGGTCAGGGTGCTCAGGCGCTCGGTCAAGGCGACCAGATTCTGGTTGACCGAGGTGCGCTCGCCCTCGCTGCGGGAGATGACGTGCTGGAGCTGGTCCAGGCTGTCGGCGGTCTTCTCCAGGAGCGCCTGGATAAAGGCCGGGACCGACTGCTCGCCGTCGCCGACCGGCCCGGCGCTCGACAGCCGCGTGACCCCGGACAGCCATTCCTCCAGCTCGTTCAGGAAGCGGTTGTGGGCTTGGCCCGCCTGGAGCTCCAGGAACCCAAGCACCAGCGAGCCGGCCAAGCCGAACAGCGACGAACTGAAGGCGGTGCCCATGCCCGAGAGCGGCCTCTGCAGCCCGCGCTTCATCTCCTCGAAGAGGGCCGCCGGATCGGCCGCGGACCCGCTCAGGTCGGCGATGGTGGCGCCGACCGCGTTGATCGTCTCGAGCAGACCCCAGAACGTGCCCAGCAGGCCCAAAAAGATCAGCAGGCCGATCAGGTAGCGCGAGATCTCGTGCGATTCCTCGATCCGGCTCTGGATGCCGTCGAGCAGGGTGCGCATCGAAAGGGTCGAGAGTGAGATCCGGCCGCGCCGCTCGCCCAGCATGGTCGCCATGGGTGCGAGCAGGCGCGGCGGCCGCTTCTCCGACAGGGCGCTGGGGAAGGCCAGGCCGCCCTGGCTTTCCCGAACCAGGTTCTGCAACCAATCGATCTCGGGGCGCAGGATGATGACCTGGCGGAAGATGTAGATGATGCCGAGCAGCAGCACCCCGAGGATCAGGCCGTTGAGCCCCACGTTGGCGACGAAGGCGTCCTGGAGCCGGGTCACGAGCGCCGCGCAAGCCCCGGTCACGAGGACCAGGAACACGATCATGCGGGTGAGGTAGCGTTGCGGCCGGGTCATGGTCGGATCTATTGCCCCAGGGTTCGGTCAAAGTGCCGCCCTATAGCGGCGCACTGCGGCGAAACTATGGCGGACACGAGAGTACCCGCTCGCTCTACTGGTTGGCCGCCTGGGGCAGGACGTCGACGCGGTTGACCGGGCCGTCCGGCACCTTGTCGCCGAGCGCGCGCACGTCCATGCGGGTCGAGCGCACGCCCTGCTCGATCAGGAACGCGCGCACCGCGAGCGCGCGGGACAGCGACAGGCGCCGGGCGCGGCTCGGGCTTTCGGTCGTTGCCTTGGCGTAGGCGAGCAGTTGCACGCGGACCGAGGCGTTGGCCTCGAGGAACGTGGCCACGCCCGTCAGTTGGCCTTTCGCAGCCTCGCTCAGCACGGCGGAGCCGTCTTGGAAGAGCACGCGGACCTGCTCCACGAGCGCGCCGGCCGGCGGCAAGGCCGCGGTCTGGGTTTCGGCCGCCGGTTTCTCCGTGAGCGACTTGGCCGGGGGCGGTGGCGGTTCGGGCTCGGCCTCGGCGGTGGGCGGCGGCGCCGGCTTCGGCAGCGGCGATGCCGGTTGGAGCGCGGGCTCGGCCGGCGGCTCCGGCTCGGCCG
>JACZWN010000291.1 GCA_022572105.1 Pseudomonadota bacterium
GGCAACGCGCCGACGGCGCTCTACCGCCTCCTGGAGATCCTTTTGGACGGCGCGCCGCGCCCGGCCGTCGTTCTGGCGTTTCCGGTCGGCTTCGTCGGTGCCGCCGAATCGAAGCAGGCGCTGATCGAGGCGGGCCTCGGCGTGCCCTACCTCACCCTGCGCGGCCGGCGCGGGGGAAGCGCGCTCGCGGCCGCCGCGGTCAACGCGCTGGCATCGAGCGCGCCATGACACCCTGGCTCAGCATCGTCGGCCTCGGCGAGGACGGACTTCCCGGCCTGGCGCCGGCGGCGCGCGCGTTGCTCGACAACGCCGAGGTGCTGATCGGCGGGACCCGGCATCTGGACATGGTGCCGGACGACGGGCGCGAGCGCCTGACCTGGCCGAGCCCGCTCGGCGCCATCGTCGAGGAGATCGCGCGCCGGCGCGGCCAGCGGGTCTGCGTGCTGGCGACCGGCGACCCCATGCACTACGGCATCGGGGTGACGCTGGCCAAAGCCGTGCCCATGGACGAGATGGTGATCATCCCGGCGCCCTCGGCCTTCTCGCTCGCCTGCGCCCGGCTCGGCTGGACTCTCTCGGAGGTGGAGCCCCTGACCCTGCACGGCCGGCCGCTGGCGCTCTTGCACCCGGCGATCCAGCCGGGCGCGCGGCTCTTGCTGCTCAGCAACGACGCCGCGACCCCGGACCAGGTCGCCGAGCTCCTGCGCGCGCGCGGCTACGGGCCGAGCCGGATGGTGGTGCTCGAGCACATGGGCGGAGCGAAGGAGCGCCGCCTGGACGCCACCGCCGAGGCCTGGCAGCCGGGCCGGGTCGCCGATTTCAACACCATCGCCGTCGACTGCCGCGCCGGGCCCGACGCCGCGCTCTTGCCGCGCACCCCCGGCCTGCCCGACGAGGCTTTCCGCCACGACGGGCAGATGACCAAGCGCGAGATGCGCGCGGTGACGCTTTCCGCGCTCCAGCCGGTGCCGGGGCAGTTGCTCTGGGACCTGGGCGCCGGCTCGGGCTCGATCGCCATCGAGTGGATGCGCAGCCACCCGTGCTGCCGGGCGATCGCGGTGGAGCGCTACGCGGGCCGCATCGCGCTGATCGCCGGCAACGCCGCCGCGCTCGGCACGCCGGGCCTGGAGATCGTCGAGGGCGAGGCGCCGGGCGCGCTCGATGGCCTCGAGGCGCCCGACGCCGCCTTCATCGGCGGCGGACTGCGCGCGGACGGCAACTTCGAGACCTGCTGGGACCGGCTCAAGCCCGGTGGGCGCCTGGTCGCCAACGCGGTGACCGTCGAGGGTGAGCAGGCGCTGGCCCGCTGGCGCGCCGAGCTTGGCGGCGAGCTCATCCGGATCGCGGTCTCGCGCGCCGGCGCGATCGGGCCCTACACCGGCTGGCGGCCGCTCATGCCGGTGACGCAGCTCAGGGCCGTCAAGCGATGAGCGGCACCCTCTACGGCCTCGGCATCGGTCCGGGCGACCCGGAGCTGATCACGGTCAAGGCGCTGCGCCTGCTCGAGCGCGCGCCGGTCATCGCCTATCCGGCGCCGGAAAAGGGCGAGAGCCTGGCGCGCAGCATCGTCGCGCCGTACCTGAGCGGCGGCGCCAAAAAGACCGAGGTGGTGATCCGCATGCCGCTGGTGGAGGCGCGCTTCCCGGCCGCGGCGGTCTACGACCGGGCGGCCGAGGAGCTGGGCGGACATCTGGAGGCCGGGCGCGACGTTGCCGTGCTGTGCGAGGGCGATCCCTTCTTCTACGGCTCCTTCATGTACCTCTTCGGGCGCATGGCGGCGCGCTTCACGGTCGAGGTCGTGCCCGGCGTCTCCTCGCTGACCGCCTGCGCGGCGGTCTTGGGCGCGCCGCTGGCCGCGCGCAACGACGTGCTCACCGTGGTGCCCGCGCCGCTCGACGAGGCCGCGCTCAAGGCCCGTCTGGCCGGGGCCGAAGCGGTCGCGATCATCAAGGTCGGGCGCCACTTCGCCAAGGTGCACCGGGTGCTCGACGAGCTCGGCCTTGTGGGCCGGGCCCGCTACGTCGAGCACGCGACCATGGCGAGCCAAAGGATCCTGACCCTCGATGCGGTGAGCGCGGATGGCGTACCCTATTTCTCCATGATCCTGGTGCACAAACGCGGGGAGGCCTGGACGTGAGCACCGATGCGGCCCTGGTCGCAACCGGGGCGCCGGTTTTCGTGGCGCTGACCCGGGACGGGCTCGCGCTCGCGCGCCGCCTGGCCGCGGCGTTGCCCGGCGCC
>JACZWN010000148.1 GCA_022572105.1 Pseudomonadota bacterium
GGAGCACGACCGGCTCGGGCGCCGGCGCTTCGCCGGCCTTGGCGCGGGCGGCCCAGGACAGGCGCGCCAGGTCCTGGCCCTCGGCGAAGGCGGCCAGCGTCTCGCGCGCCTCAAGACCCGGCGCCTGCGCGGATACGACCAGCAGGTCGGGCCCGTCCTCGGTCTCGGTCAGGGTCACGGCCGCGGTCTCGCCCTCCTGGAGCAGGGGCGAGAGGGCCTGGCGCAGCGGCGGCAGCAAGCCCATGAGCCGCGGGGTCAGGAGCAGGCAAGTCTCGACGTCCACCACCGCGTGGCTCTCGCGGCCGTGGAAGCCCAGCACGACGCCCGATCCCCACCGGCGCGCGGCCAGCGTGGCGCGCCGGCGGGTGCCGGGTGGAATGCGGATCATCGGCTGGACCGGGACCTCGCCGAAGCCCCGGCGCGCCAGTGCCTGGGTCACCAGGCCTTGCTTCCAGCGCGCGTAGGCCTCGTCCGTCAAGTGCTGCAGGGCGCAGCCGCCGCAAATGCCGAAATGGGGACAGGGCGGCTCGGCGCGGCCCGGACCCTCTTCCAGGAGCTCCAGCACCTCGCCCTTGAAGCCGCCGGCGCGCGTCCCGGTCAGGCGCAGTCGCACCCGGTCGCCGGCCACGGTGAAGGGCACGAAGACCGGGCGCCCGTCGAGGCCGGCGAAGCCGTCGCCGCGCGCGCCCAGGCCCTCGATGGTCGCCTCGATCTGCCGGCCGCCACCCTTGCGCGCCCGCCGCCTCATGGTTTTCCCCCCGACATGGCGCGCTAGCTTAGCAGCTTTGCGCGCCCTTGAGGGCTCGACAGGGCGGGCGATCCCGCTTATCACCGGTGGCCATGCGGATCGTCCTGTTCCTGCTCAAATGCCTGGTCGGGGTCTTCGCCACCCTCGGCTTCCTGCTGGTCGCCGGCGCGGCGGCGCTGGTGCTGCTGTGGGAGGACGTGGACCTCTGGACCGCGCGCGGCGTCGAGGTGCCCGAGGCCGCCGTGCTCACCCTGGACTTGAGCGCCGGCATCATCGAGGTGCGGCCCGACAACCCGCTCGCCCGCGTCGGCCGGGGCCACGTGCCGGTCATGCGCGAGGTCTTGGCCGCGCTCGACGCGGCCGGCCGGGATGCGCGCGTGCGCGGCCTCTTCGCCCGCCTCGGGCGCGGACCGCTCGGCCTCGCCGAGGTCCAGGAACTGCGCGACGCGGTCAAAGGGTTCCGCCGGAGCGGCAAGTTCGCGGTGGCCTTCGCCGAGAGCTTCGGCGAGGCCGGCGACGGCACCTTGCATTACACCCTCGCCAGCGCCTTCGACGAGGTCTGGCTGCAGCCCTCCGGCGACCTCGACCTGACCGGCCTGTTCCTGGAGAGCCCCTTCCTGCGCGGCGCGCTCGACAAGATCGGCGTCACGCCCCGGCTCGCCCAGCGCGAGGAATACAAGGGCATGATGAACACCTTCACCGACGACGCCCTGCCCGAACCCCAGCGCCGCAACCTGCAGCGCCTGGTCGACTCCTGGCTCGAGCAAATCGTGACCGCGGTCGCCGAGGACCGGGGCATGACCGCCGCGCAGGTGAGCGCGCTGGTCGACCGGGCGCCCTACGGCGCCGCCGAGGCCCTGGAGCGCGGCCTGGTCGACGAGCTGGGCTATTGGGACCAAGCCGCGGACCGAGTCCTGGAACGGGCCGGCGACGACGCGGACACCATCTCCCTCGCCGACTACGCGCGCCAGCTCGACGATCCCGCGGCGGACGGCGCGGTGGTCGCGCTGGTCTACGGCCTCGGCCCGGTGACCCTGGACGAGAGCGAGAACGATCCCTTCTTCGGCCGCTTGGTCATGGGCGCGGACACGGTCGCGCGCGCGATCCGGGACGCGGTCGAGGACCAGGACGTGAAGGCCATCCTGTTCCGCATCGACAGTCCCGGCGGCTCCTACGTCGCCTCGGACGTGATCTGGCGCGAGGTCCAGCGCGCGCGCGACAAGGAGGTCCCGGTCATCGTCTCCATGAGCAACCTGGCGGCCTCGGGCGGTTATTTCGTGGCCGCGGCGGCGCACCGCATCGTGGCCCAGCCGGCGACGGTGACCGGCTCCATCGGCGTGGTCGGCGGCAAGCTGGTGCTGACCGGCCTGTGGGACAAGCTCGGCATTACCTGGGACGGGGTCAAGGCCGGCGCCAACGCCGACGTCTGGAGCGGAAACCGGGACTTCTCGGCGGCCGGATGGGCCTATCTTCAGGACTCGCTCGACCGCACCTACGCGGACTTCACGAACAAGGTCGCCGACGGCCGCGGCCTGACGATCGAGCGGGTGCGGGAGATCGCCAAGGGCCAGGTCTGGACCGGCCGGGACGCCAAGGAGCACGGCCTGGTCGACGCGCTCGGCGGCTACGCGACCGCGCTGGCCCTGGCCCGCGAGGCGGCCGGGATCGCGCCCGAGGCGCCGCTCGAGCTCCGGGTCTTCCCCAAGCGCCGCGACCCCATCGAGGCCCTGATCGAGGACGCGCTCGCGGGCGAATTGGAGAGCCCCGCCATCAAGGCGCTCGCGCGCGGCCTGGCGCGTGTCATGCGCGCGTTGGCGCCCCTTGTCGAGGCCATGGAGACGCTTCGCGCCGACCCGCGCGCGGCACGCCTGCGCGCGCCGGATTTGCGGCCGGCGAACTAATCCGACACCCCGTCCCGCGCCGCCGCGATCAGGAATTCCTTGTTGCCTTCGGGGCCGAGGATCGGGCTTTCGGTCAGGCCGAGGACACGCCAGCCCGCCTGGGCGCCGAGCCAGGCCTCGATGCGCGCGCAGACCTCCTCGTGCAGGTCCGGGTCGCGCACCACGCCGCCCGTGCCGACCTGGCCCTTGCCGACCTCGAACTGGGGCTTGATCAGCGCCACCAGGCGCGCGCCCGGCGCGGTCAAGGCCAGGGAAGCGGGCAGCACCGTCTCGAGCCCGATGAAGCTGGCGTCGCAGGTGACCAGGTCGATCGGCTCCGGCACCTCCGCACTGGTGAGATGGCGGGCGTTGGTGCGCTCGAGGACCGCGACGCGCGGGTCGTTGCGCAGCTTCCAGGCGAGCTGGCCGTGGCCGACGTCGACGGCGAAGACCTTGGCCGCGCCGCGCGTCAGCAGCACGTCGGTGAAGCCGCCCGTGGAGGCGCCGATGTCCAGACACACGAGACCCTCGGGGTCGATGGCGAAGCGGTCGAGCCCATGGGCCAGCTTGAGGCCGCCGCGGCCGACCCAGGGGTGATCGTGGCCACGGACCTCGAGCGGCGCGTCCGGGCTGAGCAGCTGGCCGGCCTTGTCGACCCGCGTCTCGCCGGAGAACACGCGGCCCGCCAGGATCAGCGCCTGGGCGCGCGTCCAGTCCTCGGCCAAGTCGCGCGCGACCAGCAGCCGATCGGCACGCTCGCGTTTGGCTCGCCCCATGGCTCCCCTATCGTTCCCTCACCGCTCCTTGGTATCAGGCCGCCGCTGGCGCTCGGCCGAGCAAAACGTCTTCATGAGCCGGTCCTCTTCGCGCTCTCGACGAGCGCCGCGAAATCGTCGCCCCGGGCCTGGTAGATGCGTTCATCGGCCGCCCAGCGAAGCCCGGCGCGTTCATAGAAGGCTTGCGCCGTGACGTTGCCGGAATCGACCTCGAGACGTAGATAGCTGCCGCCGCGGAGCCGAAGCCCTTGTCGCGGATGTCGGCGACGCTGCTCGCGATCTTCCCGGTCATGCCGATGGGGCGGCGGCGAGTTCGACTCCCAGGGCGTGGATGGTCGCGGCAGCGGCCTCGGTCGCCCGGCGGATGACCGGCATGGCGGTCTCGGCCGCTTCGGGGCCTACGCGCGGACCGCCGGGGACTCGATCTTTTCCTGGCCCAGCGCCCGCAGGGCCGTGGCCACGATCGCCTTGGCATCGAGGCCGGCCAACTCGACCTGCTTGTCGGGCTTGTCCTGGTCGATGAAGAAATCGGGCAGGGTCATGGGCCGGATCTTGAGCCCGGCGTCCAGGATCCCGTCCCGCGCCAGGAACTGCAAAACGAAGGCCGAGAAGCCGCCGATGGCGGCCTCCTCGATGGTGATCAGCACCTCGTGCTCAGCGGCCAGGCGGCGCACCAGGTCCTCGTCGAGGGGCTTGGCGAAGCGGGCGTCGGCCACGGTGGTGGACAGGCCGTGCGCGGCCAGCTCGTCGGCGGCGGCAAGCGCGCTGGCGAGACGGGTGCCGTAGGACAGCACCGCCACCTTGGTGCCCTCGCGCAGGATCCGCCCCTTGCCGATTTCGAGCGGCGTGCCGCGCTCCGGCATCTCGATGCCGGTCGCCTCGCCGCGCGGATAGCGGATGGCGCTCGGCCGGTCGTCGATCCCGGCAGCGGTCGCCACCATGTGCATGAGCTCGACCTCGTCCGCCGAGGCCATGAGCACGAAGCCCGGCAGGCAGCCGAGATAGGTGATGTCGTAGCTGCCCTGATGGGTCATCCCGTCGGCGCCGACCATGCCGGCGCGGTCGATGGCGAAGCGCACCGGCAGGCTCTGGATCGCCACGTCGTGCACCACCTGGTCGTAGGCGCGCTGCAGGAAGGTGGAGTAGATCGCCGCGAACGGCTTCAGGCCCTCGCAGGCCAAGCCGGCGGCGAAGGTTACCCCGTGCTGCTCGGCGATACCGACGTCGAAGCAGCGCTCGGGGAACCTTTCGGCGAACTTGTCGAGCCCGGTCCCGGACGGCATGGCCGCCGTGATGGCGACGATCTTGTCGTCGTGCTCGGCCTCCGCGATCAGCCCCTTGGCGAAGACGTTCTGGTAGGTGGGCGCCTTCGGCGTCGGCTTGGCCTGCTTGCCGGTCACCACGTCGAACTTGGCGACGCCGTGATACTTTTCCGCGGCCTTCTCCGCCGGTTCGTAGCCCTTGCCCTTCTGGGTCACCACGTGGACCAGCACCGGGCCCTCGTAGTCGGCGTCGCGCGCGTTCTTCAGCACCGGCAGAAGATGGTCCAGGTTATGGCCATCGATCGGGCCGACGTAGAAGAAGCCGAGCTCTTCGAACAGCGTACCGCCGGTCAGCATGCCGCGGGCGTATTCCTCGGCCCGCCTGGCGGCCTGTTCGAGGCGCCGAGGAAACTTCTGCGCCACCACCTTTGCCAGGTGGCGCATCGACTGATACGGCCGCGAGGAAATAAGCTGCGAGAGGTGCGCGCTGAGTGCCCCGACGGGCGGGGCAATCGACATGTCGTTGTCGTTGAGAATCACGATCAGGCGGCTGTTCATGGCCCCGGCGTTGTTCATGGCCTCGTAGGCCATGCCGGCGGTCATGGCGCCGTCGCCGATCACGCAGATCACGTGGTTGTCGCCCCCGGCAAGGTCGCGCCCCACGGCGTAGCCGAGCCCGGCCGAGATCGAGGTCGCGGCGTGCGCCGCGCCGAAGGGATCGTACTCGCTCTCCTTGCGGCTGGTGAACCCGGACAGGCCGCCGCTCTGGCGCAGGGTGCGGATGCGCTCGCGCCGGCCGGTCAGCACCTTGTGCGGATAGCACTGGTGGCCGACGTCCCAGACCAGCCGGTCGCGCGGGGTGTCGAAAACGTAATGCAAAGCGACCGTCAACTCGACGACGCCGAGGCCGGCACCCAGATGCCCGCCCGTCACCGAGACCGCCGAGATCACCTCCTGGCGTAGTTCGTCGGCGAGTTGGCGCAGTTGCTTCTCGTCCAGTTCGCGCAGGTCCGCCGGAACCGAAACGGTATCCAAAAGCGGCGTCTGGCTGTTGTGTCCGATTTGGCTCACGGGCTACCTCTCCATTGCGAGATGCGCGGCGAATGGCCGTAATAACCCTGTTTTGCGTCGGACTTTAGCTCCGGCGTTCCAGGACGAATCTCGCGGTTCGTTTCAAAAGGTCCGCTTTTTCCGAGAAAATATCAAGCCGCGCGCAAGCGCTGTCGATCAAATCTTGCGCTTTCGCCCGGGCGCAATCGGGTCCCAGCAGCCCGACGAAGGTGGCTTTTCCGGCGGCCTCGTCCTGGCCGGTCGGCTTGCCCAGTTCCTCCGGAGTCGACTGGAAATCCAAGAGATCGTCGACGATCTGGAACGCCAGACCCAGGTCCCGGGCGTAGCCGACGAGCGCCTGCCGCGCCCGCGGCTCGGCGCGGCCCAAGATGGCTCCCGCCTCACATGAAAATGTGATCAAAGCGCCGGTCTTCAAGGCCTGCAGGTTCGTGATTCCCGGCAGATCGAGCTCGCCGCGCTCGGGCGCGATGTCGATCATTTGTCCACCGACCATGCCGGCGGTCCCGGCCGCGGCGGCCAAGCCGGCGACCAGTTCGCCGCGCACCGCGGCATCGGGGTGACAGCGCGGGTCGGCGAGCACCGCGAAGGCCTCGGTGAGCAGGCCGTCGCCGGCCAGGATCGCGGTCGCGTCGTCGAACGCCTCGTGCACCGTGGGCCGGCCCCGGCGCAGGTCGCTGTCGTCCATCGCCGGCAGGTCGTCGTGGATCAGGCTGTAGCAGTGGATCATCTCCACCGCCACGGCGCACTGCAGGGCATTGTCGGGGGCGACATCGAACAGATCGGCCGATTCCATCACCAGGAACGGCCGCAGACGCTTGCCGCCGGACAGCGCGCTGTAGCGCATGGCCTCGACCACGCGCCCGCGAGACCCCGAGACCGGCGGCAAGATCTGGTCCAGGCGGCGCGTCACCGCCCGCGCCCGCTCGGCGAGGCGCTCGACCAGCCCGCGCGCGTGCGGCGAGTCAGCCCGCGTCGAAGGATTCGGTTGCGACGTCGCCATCGGGACCGAGGCTGATCTTTTCGATTTTTTCCTGCGCCTCGCGCAGTTTCGCTTCGCAATGGCGCTTCAACTTGGCGCCGCGCTCGTAGGACTCGATCGCCTGGTCGAGCTTGCCGTCGCCGGATTCGAGCGTCGAGACGATCTCCTTGAGCTCTTCGAGCGCGTCCTCGAAGCTCATCTTCTGAATTTCCTTGTTGCTCCGGGCGCCCGCCATATCACCATCTCCGCCGAAAGCGAGGGCTGAGTTTACGGGCCTTCGGCCTTAGCCACAACCGCCCCATCGGGCTTATACCAAGGAGCGTTGATATTATGGGGCCGGGCTCACGCCGCCATGAGCGCGGCCACGTGGGCCGCGGCGCTGGCCGCCAGCGCGTGCAGGTCGTAGCCGCCCTCGAGCGTCGAGACGAGCCGCCCGTCGCAAGAGTCCCGCGCCACCGCGAGCAGCGCCTCGGTCGCCCAGGTGTAATCGTCCTCGTGCAGGCGCAGGCCGGCCAGGGGGTCCGCCTCGTGCGCGTCGAAACCGGCCGAAATCAGCACGAAATCCGGCGCGAAACGCTTAAGCGCCGGCAGGATGGTCGCGCTCATGGCGTGGCGGAACTCGAGCGAGCCGTCCATGGCGGCCAGCGGCACGTTGACGATGTTGCCGGCGACGCCGCGCTCCTCCACGCTGCCGGTGCCGGGGTAGAACGGCATCTGATGGGTCGAGGCGTAGAACAGCTTGGCGTCGTCCCAGAACATGGCCTGGGTGCCGTTGCCGTGATGGACGTCGAAGTCGATCACCGCGACGCGCTCGAGGCCGTGCGCCGCACGCGCCTGCAGGGCGCCGACCGCGACGTTATTGAACAGGCAGAAGCCCATGGACCGCGCGGGCTCGGCGTGGTGGCCCGGCGGGCGCACGGCGCAGAAGGCGTTATCGGCCTCGCCGGCCGCAACCGCATCGACGGCGGCGCAGACCGCGCCGGCCGCGCGCCGTGCCGCCTCGCCGGAGCCGGGCGAGATGATGGTGTCCGGGTCGAGGTTCACATGGCCGGTCTCCGGGATGGCCTTGAAGACCGCCTCGACGTAGGCCTCGGAGTGGACCCGGGCGAGCTGCTCCGGCGCGACCGGCGGCGCCTCGCGCCGTTCCAGCCCGGCGAACCCCGGCGCTTCGAGCGCGGCCAGGACCGCCTCGAACCGGGCCGGGCTCTCGGGGTGCATGGCGCCGGTATCGTGGTCGAGACTGGCCGGGTGGCTGTAAAACAGGGTGGTCATGGCGCCTCCTCGCCGCGCGTCAAGTGTTCGAGCCCGCGTGCGCGGCCGAGAACTCGATGACCACGCCGAACGCCTCCGGCGCGTTGATCCGCAGCCGGCCCCGGCTCTTCCCGAAGCTCACGCCGCGCTCGGTAAACAGCGCCTCGGTCGCGGCCAGATCCGCCACGTCGACCCGGTAGGCGGCGAAATGCGGCGTCGCCGGCGCTTCGGCGATGGCGGCATCGGGAAAGCGCGCGGCGAACAGTTCGGGCGTCAACATCGAGATCCGCCCGCGGGAGGTCGAGACCGCGAGCGCGCCGCCCTCCGCCGAAACCGACCGCTCGCCTTCGAGGCGGGCGAAAAAATCACCGAACGAGCCCGGGTCATCCGCAACCATGACGACCTCGACCACGTCCGTCGCGCCGTTGGCGTGGCGCTGGTATTCCGGCTTCCAGAAATACTCCGGCGCGTGCTGCTGGCAAACGAAGAAGGCGGCCTCCGGCATCCGTTCCTCGGTCACGAAGGCGAGCGAAAACGAGACCGTGACCTGGCTGCCGTCGGGCAGCGTCGCCTGGCGCGAGAAATCGAAGGGCGCATACGTCTGCAGGCCTTTTTCCGCGAACTCGGCCCGGTCCCGGCGCGCGTCGTCGCTCTGCAGGGCCAGCATCGACATGCCCTGGCGCCGTTCGGCGTAGCGCTTGTTGAAGGCGCCGAAGCTGAAATGGCCCGGGGTCATGGGCGGGATCTTATGAGGCGCGTCGACACAGAGCAGCTCCAGGAAATTCCCGCGCAGCTGGACCAGGCTGTTGGCGGTGCCGAAGGGATGCTGGGCCCGGGGCGTGGTGGTGAAGCCGAACGACCGGTAACGGCGGCGCGCCCGCCCGGGGACGGCGGACGCGAGCACGAGGGGGGCGGTTTCGCGTGTTTCCC
>JACZWN010000149.1 GCA_022572105.1 Pseudomonadota bacterium
GTAGCCGTGCACGAAGTAAACATAGGTATGGGCGCCCAGCCCCGCCAGGACCGGATGGTTCGGCGCCAGGATTTCCAGGGCGTTCCAGCCCATGTGCGGGACCATCGCCTTGTAGGGGAAGCGGGGCCCCGGATCGGCGGGCTCCAGCGCCACCACCTCGCCCGGGACCCAACCCAGCCCCGGGTGTCGCCCGTGCTCGCGGCCCAGGCTCGCCATGAGCTGCATGCCGACGCAGATGCCCAGGAACGGCCGGGCGCGCGCGAGCGCGGCCTCCTCCAGGGCCTCGATCATGCCGTCGAGCAAGCCCAGGCCCCGGCGGCAGTCGGCGAATGCGCCGACGCCGGGCAGCACGACCCGCTCGGCCGCGCGGACTTGCTCGGGCTCGGCGGTGACCCGCACCTCGGTGCTCAGCCCGGCCTCGCGGGCGGCGCGCTCGAAGGCCTTGGCCGCCGAGCGCAGGTTGCCCGACCCGTAATCGATGATGGCGACACTCATGCTTTGCTCTTACTGATCCGATCCGGCGGAGAAGAACCGCGGACGAGTGGGTCCCTACAGGCGGCCCTTGGTGGAGGGCACGGCGCCGGCCTTGCGCGGGTCGATCTCGATCGCCTGGCGCAGCGCGCGCGCCAGGCCCTTGAAGCAGGACTCGACGATGTGGTGCGAATTCTCGCCGTAAAGGTTCTCCACGTGCAGCGTCAGGCCGCCGTGCTGGGCGAAGGCCTGGAACCACTCCTTGAACAGCTCGATGTCCATCTCGCCCAGCTTGTCGCGCCGGAACTCCACCTTCCAAACGAGGTACGGCCGGTTGGAGGCGTCGATCACCACCCGGGTCAGGGTCTCGTCCATGGCCGAGAGCGCCTCGCCAAAGCGCCGGATGCCCCTGCGCTCGCCCAATGCCTCGGCGACCGCCTGGCCGAGCACGATGGCGCTGTCCTCGGTGGTATGGTGAAAGTCGATGTGCAGGTCGCCCTCGGCCTTGAGGGTGATGTCGATCAGGCTGTGGCGCGACAACTGGGCGAGCATGTGGTCGAGGAACCCGATCCCGGTGGCGACGTCGTATTCGCCGGTGCCGTCGAGATCGACGCTGGCTTTGATCCGGGTCTCGGTGGTGTTGCGCTCGACACTGGCCTGGCGCATGGCTGCCTCCTTGGGCCGAGGCCGACCCCGCGGCCCCGTGCAATCGCGGCGCCCTTGTAGCAGGAAGCGGGGGCCTCTGCCAGGGCCTGAGCCGAGCCGAGGAAGCGCTTGACCCAAGGCCCGATTTCGCCCATTTGACAGGCCATGGCCGGAACCGACTCCAGTGGCTGGCACGGCACGACGGTGCTTTCCGTGCGCAAGGGCAGCCAGGTCGTGGTCGCCGGCGACGGCCAGGTCACCCTGGGCAACACGATAATCAAGGCCAACGCGCGCAAGGTGCGCCGCCTCGGCAAGGGCGAGGTGATCGCCGGCTTCGCGGGCGCCACCGCCGACGCGCTGACCCTGTTCGAGCGCCTCGAGGCCAAGCTCGAGACCTATCCGGGGCAGTTGACGCGGGCCTGCGTCGAGCTCGCCAAGGACTGGCGCATGGACCGCTACCTGCGCCGCCTCGAGGCCATGATGGCGGTCGCCGACGCCTCGGTCTCGCTGGTCCTGACCGGCACCGGCGACGTGCTCGAGCCCGAGGACGGCCTGATCGGCATCGGCGCGGGCGGCCCCTTCGCGCTCGCCGCCGCGCGCGCCCTCATGGAGCGCGACGACATGGAGGCCGAGGCGATCGCGCTGAAGGCCTTGGAAATCGCCGCGGGAATTTGTATCTATACCAATGAAAATATCGTCCTCGAAAGCATCACAGCCGAGTGAGGCGCGCGCGCGCCGTGCCGGCCAACAGGCGATCGCGTTCACCCCGCGCGAGATCGTCTCGGAGCTGGACCGCTTCATCATCGGCCAGAACGACGCCAAGCGCGCGGTCGCGATCGCGCTCAGGAACCGCTGGCGCCGCCAGCAGCTGCCCGAGGAGCTGCGCGAGGAGGTGCTGCCCAAGAACATCCTGATGATCGGGCCAACCGGCGTCGGCAAGACCGAAATCGCGCGCCGGCTGGCACGCTTGGCCCAGGCGCCGTTCCTGAAGGTGGAGGCGACCAAGTTCACCGAAGTGGGCTACGTCGGGCGCGACGTCGAGCAGATCATACGCGACCTGCTCGAGATCTCGATCGCCATGACCCGCGACCGCTTGTTCAAGGAGGTCAAGGCCAAGGCCGAATTGAACGCCGAGGAGCGGCTCGTGGACGCACTCGTGGGCGAGCAGGCGAGCGCCGAGACCCGCTCCAAGTTCCGCCGCCTGCTGCGCGCCGGCGACCTGGACGAGCGCGAGGTCGAGGTCGAGGTCGTCGACTCCGGCGGCCTGCAACTGCCGACCATGGATATCCCCGGCATGCCCGGCGCCTCCATGGGCATGGTCAATCTCAACGACATCTTGGGCAAGGCCTTCGGCCAGCGCACCAAGACCCGGCGCCTGGGCGTCGCCCAGGCCATGGAGATGCTGACCGGCGAGGAGAGCGACAAGCTCCTGGACCAGGAGGCGGTGACCGCCGAGGCGATCGTGGCCGTGGAGCAGAACGGCATCGTATTCCTCGACGAGCTCGACAAGATCACCGTGCGCTCGGAGCACATCGGCGCCGACGTCAGCCGCGAGGGCGTCCAGCGCGACCTCTTGCCCCTGATCGAGGGCACCACGGTCGCGACCAAGCACGGCACGGTCAAGACCGACCACATCCTGTTCATCGCCTCGGGCGCCTTCCATCTGGCCAAGCCCTCGGACCTGCTGCCCGAGCTGCAGGGCCGCCTGCCGATCCGGGTCGAGCTGGCCGCGCTCACCCGCGACGACTTCCGGCGCATCCTGACCGAGCCCGAGAACTCGCTGGTGCGCCAGTACAAGGCGCTGCTCGACACCGAGGAGGTGACCCTCGACTTCACCGACGAGTCCATCGACGCGCTCGCCGATCTGGCCGCCGAGATCAACTCCAGCGTCGAGAACATCGGCGCCCGGCGCCTGCACACGGTGATGGAGAAGCTGTTGGAGGAAATCTCCTTCACCGCCACCGATCGCGGCGGCGAAACCATCACCATCGACGCGGCCTACGTCCAAACCCAGGTCGCCGACCTCGCCAAGGACACGGACCTCAGCAAGTTTATCTTGTAGCGGGCGCCCGCCTAACCCGTTCGCGAAACTGGTCCCAGGCCCCCAATGGGAAGCGGTCGGGTTTATAGGAGCGGAGAATGGATCCTTCGTGGCTGCGCTGGGCTAAGGGACTCCAGGCCATCGCACAAAACGGCTTGGCCTACGCGACCGACGCCTACGACAAGGAGCGCTACGAGGCGGTTCGAGAGGTGGCGGCCGAAATGATGGCGGCGAGAGCGGAAACGGACACGGAGTCCGTCCTCGAACTCTTTGCCGAAGAGACGGGCTACGCGACGCCGAAAGTCGATGTGCGGGGCGCGGTCTTCCGGGACGACGCCATATTACTCGTGCGCGAGGTCAGCGACGGCAGATGGTCGCTTCCCGGAGGCTGGGCCGACGTGAACGACTCGCCCAGCGCAAATATTATCCGAGAAATCGCCGAGGAGTCCGGTTTCGAGACGAGAGTGCGGAAGTTGGCTGCGGTACTGGACCGCAGCAGGCACCCGCACGTTCCGGCAACGTCCTATCACGTCTACAAGATGTTCTTCATCTGCGAGATCACCGGCGGCGCGCCAAAACCCAATCACGAGATTCACGAGGTCGGTTTCTTCGGGGAGAACACGATCCCGGAGCTTTCCCTGGGACGCGTGCTGCCCTCTCAAATCGAACGCATGTTCGTACACTGGCGCCAGCCCGACCTGCCGACCGAGTTCGACTAACTCGGCAAACCCTCACCCCGCTCCCTTGACCTCCGCCATCATCCTCTCGATCGCATCTTCGGGGAGTTCGGCGATCTTTTCGGCCAGGCGGTTGGCGAATTCGGTGGCTTGGGGGCTGAGGCCCGAGGTGTCGACGGTGACCCGCGGGTGCGAGAGGTCGGCCAGGCGCTGGAGCGCCTCGGCGTCGTCCCAGATGATGCCCAGGAACTGGCAGATGCGGTGCACGAAGCGCCGGTTGGGCCGGCCGCGCTTGCCGTGCTCGAGCGCCGAGAGATAGGCCGGCGAGACGCCCAGCCCCGCCGCCATGTCCTTGAGCTGCAGCCCGCGGTCGGCGCGCAAGCTCCGCATTTTCTCGCCGAAAGGGGTCATCCGGGCGCCCCCTGTGTCTCTCCGTGACCGGAACCGTGATTAACTGAAACCCGGTTTAGCACCGTTTCGCCGGGCCGTCTCCCTCGCCGTCGCCCTAGCCGCCCCGCTTGCGCCTTATCAGCACGTAGAGCGCGCCGAGGCCGCCGTCTTTGGGCTGGGCGTAGTCGAAGGCCAGGATGCGCGCCCGGTTGGCCGGCTCGTTGAGCCAGCGCGGCACCTGGGCGCGCAGCACCCCGCCGGCCTCCTTGGTCGTGCCCTTGCCGGTGATCACCAATACGTAGCGCAGGCCCCGCGCCTGAACCTCGCTCAGGAACCTTTCGAGCGCGGCGTGCGCCTGGTCCTGGGTGTGGCCGTGCAGGTCGAGCGCCGCCTCGACCGGAAGCTGGCCGCGGGTCAGGCGCTGGGCGCTCCTGCGGTCGACGCCGGCGGCCCGGCCGTGGCGAAGTGCCGGCGCGGGCGGGGCCGGCCGGGGCGCGGCGCGTTCGAGCCGTGCCGGCTTCGCCGTCTTGGCCTTGGCTTCGAGCGCGGGCGCCTCGGGTTCGGGCGCGGACGCCTTGGGTTCGGGCGCGGACGCCTTGGGTTCGGGCGCGGCCCGTGGCGCCGGTTCGCGCTTCTTGAGCGGCTTGGCGTCGCGGGTGACGTGCCGCCAGAGGTCCCGGTCCTCTTGCGAGAGGTCGCCCGGTCCCTGGCCCTTCGCGCCTGGCTTACCCACCATCGCCCGCCCCATCTTCGCCCGCCCCGTCCTCGATCAGCACGATGTGCAGGCGGCGCGGCCCGTGGGCGCCCAGTTGGATGGTCTGCTCGATGTCGGCGGTGCGCGAGGGCCCGGTGATGAAGTTGACCGTGCGCGGCAGGCTGCCGCGGCCGTAGAGCGCGCGCACGCGGTCCCAGGCATCCTCGTAGGGGCCGACCATCCGGGAGGCCCTGAGCACCGCGATATGGGTTTCGGGCAGGAAGTTGAGCGTGGTCGGAGACTGCGGTCCCGAGACCAGCAACAACGTCCCGGTCTCGGCGACCCCGGCAAAGGTCCCGGTGACCGAGACCTGGTCGGCCGCCTCGGCCTTGCCGGTCTCGACCTCGAGCAAGGGCTGGCCATCCCATGGCAGGCCCTCGAGCTCCGGGTCCGGCGCCAGGCGGATTCGCGGCGCCAGGTTGGCGGCCTTCAGGTAGTCGGCGACCGCGGCCGGGACGTCCTCGGGCCGGGCGACGCGGGCGACCGTGGCCGCCTGCTCCACCGCCATGGCCTCGAAGAGATCGACCTGCTCGGCCAGCGGAATTTGCGCGCGCGCCGGCACCGGTCCGCGCGGCGTCTCGGAAAGGCGCGCTTCCACGCGCGCGCGCGCCGCGGCGTCCCCATCCCCTTGCCCGCGCTTGAGCGAGCGCCGGACGGTTTCGAGGATCTGGTCGCGGCCCGCGCTCATGCGCGCCGGCCACGTCGGCGCGCGGCCCAGAGGGACTGGAAGGTACGCCCCTGGGGCGCCGGGAAGTCGCGGGCCCGGGTCCAGCCGCCGGCCAGCGGCAGCGACCGGAACCGGCCCTTGCGGCCGGCGCAGGCCGCCAGGATGCGCATCTTCAGGCCGGCCCCGAAATGATAGAGCGCGGGACGCCTGGCGAAGAAGGCCCAGAACTTGAGCGCCCATCGCGCCGGCCGGGGCGTCAGGTGGCGCTCGAACTCTTGCTCGCGCCAGTGGCGCATCATCTTGGGCAGCGGGATGCGCATGGGGCAGACCGCCTCGCAGCGGCCGCAGAAGGTGGATGCATTGGGCAGGTCGCCGGCCTCCTCGACCCCGAGCAGGCTCGGCGTCAGGACCGCGCCGATGGGACCGGGATAAACCCAGCCGTAGGCGTGGCCGCCGATCGCGTGATAGACCGGGCAGTGGTTCATGCAGGCGCCGCAGCGGATGCAGCGCAGCGCGTCCCGGAACGGACCGGCCAGCATCTCCGAGCGCCCGTTGTCGAGCAGGACGACGTGGTATTCCTCGGGCCCGTCCCGGTCCTCGGGCCGCTTCGGGCCGGTCGAGACGGTGGTGTAGGTGGAGAATTCCTGCCCCGTCGCCGAGCGCGCGAGCACGCGCAGGATGGTGGCCGCGTCCTCGAAGGTGGGCACGACCTTCTCCAGGCTGGCGACCACGATGTGCACCTTGGGCAGGGCCTGGGTCAAATCGCCGTTGCCCTCGTTGGTGACGATGACCGAGGAGCCGGTCTCGGCAATGAGAAAATTCGCGCCGGTGATGCCGACGTCGGCGGCAAGGAAGCTGTCGCGCAGAACCCGGCGCGCCTCGTCGACCAATTCGCGCGGCTCGGAGAGCGAGCGCTCGGGCGGCAACTCGGTATGCTTGGCGCGGAATTCGGCCTCGATGAGGTCCTTGGTCAGGTGCACGGCGGGCGCGATGATGTGACTCGGCGGCTCGTGGCGCAGCTGGATGATGTATTCGCCGAGGTCGGTCTCGATCGGCGTGATGCCGTTGGCTTCCAGGTGCTCGTTGAGGGCGATCTCCTCGGCGATCATGGACTTGCCCTTGGTCACCGTCTTGGCGCCGACGCGCCGGCAGATGTCGAGCACGGCTTCGCGCGCATCGGCGGCGCTCGGGCACCAATGCACCTGGCCGCCTTGGGCCGTGACCCGCTCCTCGTAGCGCTCCAGGTAGAGGTCCAGGTGCTCGAGGGTATGGTCCTTGATATCGCGCGCGGCGTCGCACAGGGCCTCGAACTCGGGCAGGCGCGCCACCGCCTTGGCGCGCTTGCCGATGAAGCCCGTCTTGACGTGGGCCAGCGCGCGCTTGAGCTGCGGGTCCTGGACCGCGGCGCGGGCGTTCGCTTTGAAGGCGTGGGCGGTCGATTCCATGGCGCGCCCTAGCGGCCCTTGCCCTCGCCGATCGCCGGGTCACCGGTCATGCCGGCCAGGACCTCGGCGACATGGCGCGTCATTACCGCCGAACCGAGCCGTTTCAGCTTGCCCGCCATGTTCATCAGGCAGCCCAGATCGCCGGCCAGCAGGGTTCCGGCCCCGGCCCGCTCGACGCACTCGACCTTCTCGGTCACCATGCGGTCCGAGATCTCGGGATACTTGACGCAGAAAGCGCCGCCGAAGCCGCAACAGACCTCGGCGTCGTCGAGCTCGGTCAAGCTCAGGCCGCGCACCGAGGCGAGCAGCCGGCGCGGCTGCGCGTGCACGCCGAGCTCGCGCAGGCCCGAGCAGGCGTCGTGGTAGGTCACGCGGCCCTCGAAGGTTGCATCCACGCCGGTCACGCCGCGCACGTCGGTCAGGAACGAGACCAGCTCGTAGGTCCGCGCGGCCAGGTCCTGCGATTTTTCCTCCAAAGCGGGGTTGCCGGCGAACAGCGCCGGGTAGTGCTCGCGGATCATGGCCGCGCAGGAGCCGGACGGCGCGACCACGTAATCGAAGCCCGCGAAGGCCGCGATCACCTGGGCGCCGATCGCTTGGGCGTCGGCCCGGTCGCCGGAATTGTAGGCCGGCTGGCCGCAGCAGGTCTGGGCGCGCGGCACCGCGACCGTGCAGCCCGCCTGCTCCAGCAGCTTGACCGCGGCAAAGCCCACGCTCGGCCGGAACAGATCGACCAGACAGGTCACGAACAGCCCGACGCGCGGGCGGGTCTCGGACATGGGTGAGGCCTCCTCCCGGGCCATCGAAGCGGCTCGACGGCGCCGGAGATATTGCAGGGCGGCCGGCAAAAAGCAAGCCGGTGGGACCGCCTCAGCTCGTGGTCCGGCGGCGCTCGGCGACCGCCTTGGGCAGGAGCAGGTAGAGCCTGACCTTCTGCTTCATGCGCCCGGCCTGCTCCAAGGCGGCTTCGCCCGAGCCCCAGTAGAAGTCGCCCCTGAGCGGCCCCTTGATGGCCCCGCCCACGTCCTGGGCCACCACCAGGCGGCGCAGCGGCCTGTCGCTGGCCGGCCAGGTGGTGTCGAGGAAGAGCGGCACGCCCAGCGGCAGGAAGGCCGGGTCGACCGCCAGGCTGCGCCCGGGCGTGAGCGCCACGCCCTGGGCGCCGATCGGGCCCTCGCCCTCGATCCAGCGGAAGAAGATGAAGCGCGCGTTGCGCCGCATGATCTCCTCGCCCTGTTGCGGATGGGCGCGCAGCCAGGCCCGGATTCCCTGCATCGAGGCCTGGTCGCGCGGCACCTTGCCATCCTCGATCAGCGCCCGGCCGATGGCGTAGAAATCGCGCCCGTTGGAGGCGGCGAAGCCGATCCGCCGCTCGGAGCCGTCGGGCAGGCGCACTTTGCCCGAGCCCTGGACGTGGAGGAAGAAGACGTCGACCGGGTCGTCCGCCCACAGCAGCTCCAGGCCGCCCGCGCCGAGCGCGCCGTCGTCGATCTGGCGGCGCGTGTGGTAGGGAACCAGGCGGCCGTTCTCGACCCGGCCGACGATCCGCCGGCCCTTGAGATCGGCGCGGAAGCGGCCCAGATCCACGCTCACCAGATCGGCCGGCTTGCCGTAGACCGGGGCCCGGTAGGCGCCGCCGGGAAACAGCGCGCCCTTCAGCTCGGCCTCGTAATAGCCGGTGAGCAGCCCGGTTTCGCGGTCGTTGTTGCTGGCCTTGAAGGGCACGAAGAGGCGCGTCAGGGCCGCGCGCGCCGCGCCGT
>JACZWN010000003.1 GCA_022572105.1 Pseudomonadota bacterium
GAAGGCGCTCAATGGGGAGATGGAGACGGGCGTGCCACCGGAATCACCGAGGAAGCAGAAACTGAAGACTAGCCCGACGAAGAAACAGGTGCATTCAAAAACACGAGAGCCGGAGAATGGCTGATAATGACGATAATGATAGTGACATTGAGGCCGCTTTCTATCGGGTGATTGATCGCTGGGAAGCGGAAGTGTTGGAGAGCTTGAGAAAGGACGCGCAAATTTCAGGGCGTCCGATTGATCGCCGCTTGTTGGATGCTCGGCTAGAAACATTTAGGCAAGAACATCTCCAATCTCCCACTATTCGGCATGAGCGGGAATTACGCGAACTTCTAATTTCAGAGCTAACAGAGAGACTTCGGAACAAAATTCGATAGCCAGGTAGTGGGTCAGAGAGGAGCGCATAGAATGCTTACTCGCAGCGAAATCCTAGAGAAGTTTGGATTGCCTGATCGTGCTGCCTTTGAAATGAACCCGGAACGCGACCCTCACGGAATATGGAGGATCAAAGTCAGCTACGAAGGCGGCGCTGCCCTACACATGAGTCAGGGTCACGCGGCAAAGCTTGCTGATGTAATCCGTTCTGTCGATCAGCGTCTCGCAGAACAGGTTGATGCCTGTATTGCAGAGGCGAGACGCTGATTCAAATATTTTCAAACTGACCTACTATCGATAGCCAGGTTGGTTTGCCAACCGGATAATTCCGACCGGTGATTACCGAGTGGCTGCCAAAAAAGTGTGTTTACGATCTAAACCAGACTTTTTGGGAATCGCCCGCCCGCGAGCCCACTTCCCAGCCCCGCGCCGCTTCACCCTGGCCCTCAATGCCCGAAAGGGCATGGTTGCGATGGTCGACGCCCAAGCCGCTGCCCTCTGAGCGACGAGACGCACGGCCAGGCGGCGCACCGACACCGCCAGGGCGCGTCTCTCACCCCGTATGCGCCGCGGGGCCTCCAGAGCCAAGATTGCGACAGCGGCGTGCTTTCCCGGG
This sequence comes from Pseudomonadota bacterium, assembly GCA_022572105.1. Taxonomy (GTDB): domain Bacteria; phylum Pseudomonadota; class Alphaproteobacteria; order Kiloniellales; family J153; genus JACZWN01. The sequence goes on from JACZWN010000003.1 coordinate 992, forward strand.
CTTGTGCGTCGTGGGCGCGGGCGCCAGAAGCCCGGGAAAGGTGCATAGCATCGCGATCCCGCTCCCGAAGCACCCGAGGTACCACCCGAGACCGAAATGCGCCCTATGGCCTCTCGCGAGCACGTCCGGGCGCGGCCTTTCGCGACCAATACGCGTGCGCGAGGCGAGAGAGGGGCGGATCGGGGGCGATGCGCGCCTCTCCCGGTATAGCGCCATTCGGCGGCCAAAAGGTAACCCTTCAATGACTAGGGCATATTCCTCGTCCGTACATGCGGCCCTCGCCCGAGCTCTCCAACTTCTAAGGCAGCCTGAAACCTCGTCCGACCGTCGGATGAGGTTGGGTTGGCACGTTTACCAGGGGTGCCGTCTTAGCGAAAATTCCACTGGCGAAAAATCGCTAAGGGTTCAACGGCAAAAACCCAGCAGCGGATTGCCGACGAATTGGGTGTTCCTAGGCGAACCGTTGCACGCCATCTTGGCCAAAATTCCACTGGCGAAAAATGGCCAAACGGCGGTCTTAGCGAAAATTCAACAGGCGAAAAACCGCTAAACGGCGGCGAGGGCTCAACGCCGGACGCTTCGGGCGCTCACGACAACCGCCACCTTACCGAAAATTCAACAGGCGAAATTTCGGTGAACGGCGGCGGAGCGATACAATCGCCGGGTCCGAGAGACATTCGACGAATTGGCCTGAGTGAGCCAGGCGCGGCGGGTGTCAAGGGAACTGTCACAGAATAACGAAACGTTATATTGTGACGCATGGCACGGACGCCCATCTTCGACAACCCGATGACGCCGGCCGAGCGCCAGCGCCGCTCACGCCAGGCGAAGCGCGAAGGTGTCCAATTGCGGGGCGGCCTTGGCGACCCGAAGTCCTTGGCGAGGATGCTCGGCGGCTCGCCTCAGTTCTATCGGGACATGTCCTATGTTCAGCAACACGGTGTTCCCGAATGGAAACAGTTGCTTGAAAACGGCAAGGGCAGAATGATCATCGGGGCGGCGGCTCAGCGCCAGATGGTCAAGTACCTGTCGCCGAAGGACCAACGCGACATGATCGAGATCGCGAAGGAGGACAAGAAACACGCGCTCGCGGTCTGGCGACTCTTGAAGGGGGCCTCGGAATCAAGTGAGACGCGGAAGGACTCGCCCTTCCGGCCTTGCCGTGCTTCCATCGGGGTGTTAGCAACCGGGGAGGCGATGATGGCTGAAAACAGCACCGGCCAAAAGGAGTCGAAGCGGCCATATGTTAGCGGCGTGTCTGACCTTAAAGTTACGCCAAACGGAGATACGTTGCTTTTCACCGTTCAAACCGTGCCTATCCGGTTATCACCCACACCCACAACATCTAGGGTGCGCCCTCGCCTGCCGTTGAGTGTACACCCAACATATAGTGGGTGTGGGTTTCAACCGGATAGGCACGGTTGATTTGATGAGGCGGGGGCCAACAAATCCACTATTGGGCGACACGAGAGGATTTGCGGGCCATCACCCATTGCGGAGGTGAATTTGTGGGCGCACGCGCAGGAGCAGACTTGAAAATACGCCGGGCAGAATACACGACGGATTCCGCCTGGTTACCGTTCGACGCAACATTGTCACTCAATCACACGCGGATGCTTTCTTTCGTCATGAAGCTCGTATCTCCCATCGGGTCGCAGGAATAGAAACTGCTTTGAGGCATTCCAGCGGTGTCTTGCTGGAACCAAATTGATGGTCCGGGCCATGAAGTGCTGCCAGATCGTATCGTCACTCCATTCCCCACGACTTTTGACACGGTCATATAACTCAGAACAGGAAATCACCTCATCTGCACTGATGACTTCCCTCATCACCTCATCGCAGCTTTCGCCATTATACCCCTTTGTTGCTCCCATTAGGATTCTCCCTCACGGTCCTTGATCATCGCGGTCTCCTTGAGCACTTCCAGTTGGCCATCGTCAGACAGGAAGAAAAAAGCTACGTCGGAAACGAGGCTGCCATACCTCTCAAGCCACTTCTCCGGCACACGCCGGTCATTTCCAAACACGAGAAATTTCTTCTCGGCATCGCATTTTTCGAGGAGCCACACATATTCGGCGATCACCGAGAATTTCGCGGGCGGTAAGCGTTCTCCCTCCACCATGGTGAAATACTTTGCATCCCCGACCACTTTCCCATCGGATGATGTCATATCGAAAACCTTATTGACTCCCGGCGACTTTCCCGGGGCAAGACTTATTACGTAGGCATCGGACATCACCCAACGGGCCAGTTGCTCAAAGAGAGTGTGCGTTGACCCGGCGTGCCTATCTGACGCGGTTTGAGCTGCTGTAATTTCTGTCGTCTGTGCATCGAGTCCGCGTTTTTCATTTTGGACAACACCACCCTCGGACATCTCTCCGCCTTTTTCAGGAGCGCTCCTCAATACCCGCTCAAACACCAGCGTCTCATCGCTAAGATCGACGTTCCGCGCTTTCCATCCTGCCCGTTGCCAGGACTGGGCATGTGTATGACTCCCAGAATTGCTCTGGTTCGCCCACCACGCTTGGTAGGTCCTCGCACTCTTAGGCAGGGGGAAACCAAGAATCGCTTCAACTTCTGCGAACGATGCATGCCACCTATCCTTAACAAATATCCGCAAGAAGTCATGCAATGGAGAATATTTCCCTGTGACAGCGGTATTTCCTGTCTCGTTCATGGCAGAGTCTCCATGATACCCGTGTTTATATTACAACACGTGTAACACGTGTTGTTCAGTGATGCAATTGGATTCTTGACCGATGCACCCCCCTTCGTTTTCGAGAAACTTGATATTCAACGGATAGATGACTGGCGCATGCGGAAATTTGAGAGGTCTGGCCCCCCGCCCACAGTAGCCGCCCTAACCGCCCGTCGACTGCAGCGAGGCCGGCGAAGATCAGGGCCATGCCGGCGAAGGCGGCGGCGTCCGGGCGCTCGCCGAGCACGAAGGTACCGAGCAGCAGCGCGCTGACCGGGACGAGAAAGGTGACCAGGAGCAGGTTGGTGGCCCCGACCGCGGCCAAGATGCGGAAGTAGATCAGGTAGGCGAGCGCGGTGCTCAGGAGCGCGAGGCCCAGCACCGCGGCCCAGGTGAGCGCGCCCGGGCTGGCCTGCCAAGGCCGTTCCACGACGAGCGCCAGCGGCAGGGTCAGGACCGCGCTGCAGGTGACCATGCCGGCCGCGGCGACGGCCGGCGGCAGGCCCTTGAAGCGGCGCCCGTAGATGCCGGCACAGGCGTAGCTGAAGGCGGCGCCAAGGACCGCGACCTGGGCCAGCCCCTGGGCGCCGAGCGCGCCCAGGACGTCCGGCCCGACCAGGACCGCCACGCCGCCCAGGCCGAGCAACACGCCGAGCGCGCGGTTGGGCGTCATTCGCTCGTCCCGGGTCAGAAGGTGGGCCAGCGTCACGGCAAAGAGCGGCGTGGTGGCGTTGAGGATCGAGGCGAGGCCGCTGTCGATGGTGACCTGGCCCCAGACGATCAGGCTGAACGGGATCAGGTTGTTGAGTGCGCCCATGACCAGGAACGCGCCCCAGAGCCCGGGCGCGCCCGGCATGCGCCGGCCGCTCAGATAGACGAAGGCGACGAGCGCCACGGCCGCGATGCCGACCCGGCCGAGCACCACGGTGAAGGGGCCGAGCTCGCCCAGCGCGACCTCACTGAAGAAGAACGACCCGCCCCACAAGACCGATAATGTAACCAGCAGCAGCCAGTCCCGGCCCGCCATGGTCGGGCTTTGCATCGCGTCCCCATCCTAGCCGTGGAATTTCCGAGCGATTTACCGGCCTGCCGGCACCGCTTTCTATCCGAATCCTGCGGGCCTACCCGCGCGGCGGCCGGTGGGGCGTGGCGAAAAGCGAGCCGCGCTTGCGCGCGTCCCCGGGCGGTGTCATAAGAGTCCTTTAATGACCGCACCGGGGCTCGCCGCCGCCAATCTTGGCTACGCCCACCGCCATCTCCTCGGCATCGAGGGGCTTTCGGCGGACGAAATTTCGTTCCTCCTGGACCTTTCGGAAAACTACGTCGAGCTGAGCCGGCGCGGCAACAAGAAGACCGCGCTCCTGCGCGGGCTCACGATCATCAACCTGTTCTTCGAAAACTCGACGCGCACGCGCACCTCCTTCGAGCTGGCGGGCAAGCGCCTGGGCGCCGACGTCATCAACATGTCGGTCGCCTGGAGCTCGATCAAGAAGGGCGAGACCCTGATCGACACGGCGATGACCTTGAACGCCATGCACCCGGACGTTCTGGTCGTACGCCACCCGGATTCGGGCGCGGTCAAGCTGCTCTCGGAGAAGGTCACCTGCGCGGTCATCAACGCCGGCGACGGCTCCCACGAGCACCCGACCCAGGCGCTCCTCGACGGGCTCACCATCCGGCGCCGGACCGGCCGGCTCGAGGGCCTCATCGTCGCCATCTGCGGCGACATCCTGCACTCCCGCGTGGCGCGCTCCAACATTCAGCTGCTGGGCATCATGGGCGCGCGCGTGCGCGTCGTCGCCCCGCCGACGCTGCTGCCGGCCGCGGTCGAGCGCCTCGGCGTCGAGGTCTTCTTCGACATGAAAGAGGCGCTCAAGGACTGCGATATCGTGATGATGCTGCGCCTGCAGACCGAGCGCATGCACGGCACCTTCGTGCCCTCGACCCGCGAGTACTTCCGCTTCTACGGCCTCGACGCCGACAAGCTGAAGGCGGCCAAGCCGGACGCCTCGATCATGCATCCCGGGCCCATGAACCGGGGCATCGAGATCGACAGCGAGCTGGCCGACGACATCGACCGCTCGCTCATCCGCGAGCAGGTCGAGATGGGCGTCGCCGTGCGCATGGCCTGCCTCGACGCCCTGACCCAGGACCTGCGCGGCCACAACCTGGCGGCCGCAGAGGTCGGCCCAGAGGTCGGCCCAGAGGTCGGCTCCGGGGCCGGCGCCCGGTCATGAACGACAGCGCGGGCACGCCCGGCCGGACCGCCGTGCGTCGGACCGCCTTCGTCAACGCGCGCCTGCTCGACCCGGCGAGCGGCCTGGACGCGCCCGGCGCGCTCGTGGTCGAGGACGGACGCATCGCCGACCTGGGGCCCGGCCTCTTGGCCGAGGGCGTGTCCGAGGGCATGGCGCGCATCGACTGCGGCGGCCACTGCCTGGCGCCGGGCCTGATCGACATGCGCGTGCAACTGCGCGAGCCGGGCGAGGAGCATAAGGAGACCATCGCCTCGGCCGGCGTGGCGGCGGCCGAGGGCGGCGTCACCTCGGTGGCGGCGCTGCCCAACACCGAACCGGTGGTCGACGATGTCTCCGGCGTCGAATTCGTCGCGCGCCGCGCGCGCGAAGCCAAGCTGGTCAAGGTCTACACCTACGCCGCGGCGACCCGCCGGCTCGAAGGCAAGGAGATCACCGAAATCGGCTTGCTCGCCGAGTTCGGCGCGGTCGGCTTCACCGACGGCCTGCACGCCGTCGCCGACGCCCTGGTCATGCGCCGCGTGCTCGACTATGCCCGCGCCTTCGACCAGCTGATCGTCCAGCACCCCGAGGAGCCGAGCCTCGCCGCAGGCGTGATGAACGAGGGCGAGGTCGCGACCCGCCTGGGCCTCGCCGGCATCCCGGCCGCCGCCGAGGCGATCATGGTCGAGCGCGACCTGCGCCTGGTCGAGCTGACCGGCGCGCGTTACCACGCCGCCCATATCTCGACCGCGGCCGCCGTCGAGGCGATCCGCGGGGCCAAGGCGCGCGGCCTGGCCGTCACCTGCGACACCGCGCCCCACTACTTCACCCTCAACGAGCACGCGGTCGGCGACTACCGCAGCTTCGCCAAGGTCTCGCCGCCGCTGCGCGCCGAGGCCGACCGTGCGGCGATCGCCGCCGCCGTGGCCGAGGGCACCATCGACGCGGTCGCCAGCGACCACAGCCCGCACGATCAGGAATCCAAGCGCCTGCCCTTCGCCCACGCCGCGCCCGGCATCGCCGGGCTCGAGACCCTGCTGGCGCTCACCCTGGCGCTGTACCACAAGGGCGAGCTGGGGCTCTTGGACGTGCTCGGCCGGATGACCGTCCGGCCGGCCGGGATCCTGGGACTAGAGGCCGGGCGCCTGGCCAAGGGCGCGCCGGCCGACCTGGTGCTCTTCGACCTGGAGCGGCCCTGGCGCATCGATCCGGACGCTTTCCGCAGCAAATCGAAGAACTCGCCCTTCGAGAACCACCCCGTCCAGGGTAAGGTCCTGCGCACCGTGGTCGACGGCCGCACCGTCTTCGAGGCCGGGGCCTAAATTCCATGCCCGACCCGATCTCCTGGGAATTCGCCGGTCCCTATCTGTTGGCCGCCTTCGCCGGCGGCTATCTTTTGGGCTCGATTCCCTTTGGCCTCTTGCTGGCGCGCCTGGCGGGCTTGGGCGACATCCGCGGCATCGGATCGGGCAACATCGGCGCGACCAACGTGCTGCGCACGGGGCGCAAGGGGCTGGCCGCGGCGACCCTGCTGCTCGACGCCGGCAAGGGCGCGGGCGCGGTGCTATTGGCCGGCGTCTGGGGCCCGGACCCGCAACTCATGGCCGCGCTCGGCGCGGTGCTCGGCCATCTCTTCCCGCTCTGGCTCCGCTTCCGGGGCGGCAAGGGGGTGGCCACCGCGCTCGGCGTGCTGCTCGCGCTCGCCTGGCAGGCGGGCCTGGCCGCCTGCGCGACCTGGCTCCTGGTCGCCGGCCTGCTGCGCTACGCCTCGCTGGCGGCGCTCCTCTCGCTCGCCGCCGCGCCGCTTTATATCTGGCTGTTCACCCGCGACCTGCAGCTGGTGGAGCTGATCGCGGTTTTGGCGGTGCTGATCTGTATTCGCCACCGCGTCAACATCGTCCGCCTGCTCAAGGGCGAGGAGCCGAAGATCGGCGGAAAACGGGCGTGACCGGCCCCGGCACGTGGACAGCTCGATTAACGCAAGCTTGACGTGCGCGCACGCCGCCGCCCAAGGTAGTGCGATGCACAGCCCCGCGCCGCGTAGCCTGGACCGAGCCGAGCGCCTGCAATGGCTGCGCCTCATTCGCAGCGAGAACGTCGGACCGATCACCTTCCGCCAGTTGCTGGCCCGCTTCGGCTCGGCGGGCGCGGCGCTCGACGCCTTGCCCGATCTGGCCAAGCACGGCGGACGCCGGCGGCCGATCGCGATCTGCTCGAAGGCGGTGGCCGAGACCGAGCTGGCGCGGCTCGAGGCCGTAAACGCGCATACGATCGCGCTCTGCGAGCCGGAATACCCGCCGGCCCTGGCGGTGCTCGAGGACGCGCCGCCGGTCTTGAGCTGCCTCGGTCACGCGCACCTGCTCCAGCGCGACGCGATCGCCGTGGTCGGCGCGCGCAACGCCTCGGCCAACGGACGGCGCCTGGCGCGCCAGCTCGCCGCCGACCTGGGCCAGGCCGGGCTTCTGGTCGTCTCGGGTCTGGCGCGCGGCATCGACGCCGCCGCCCACCAGGGCGCGCTCGAGGCCGGAACCGCGGCCGTGGTGGCCGGCGGCATCGACGTGATCTATCCGGAGGAGAACACCGCGCTCTACGAGGAGATCCGCTCGCGCGGCGTGATGATCTCCGAGATAGCGGTCGGGACCGCGCCCCAGGCGCGCCACTTCCCGCGCCGCAACCGGCTGATTTCCGGCATGTCGCGCGGCGTCCTGGTGGTCGAGGCGGCGTTGCGCTCCGGCTCGCTGATCACGGCGCGCTGCGCGGCCGATCAGGGGCGCGAGGTCTGCGCCGTGCCGGGCTCGCCGCTCGACCCGCGGGCGCGCGGCTGCAACAATCTGCTGCGCCAGGGCGCGGTCCTGGTGGAAACCGCCGCCGATGTCCTGGACGCCCTGGAAGGGATGCTCAAACCGCCCGCCGAAGAGCCGAAGGTGGCGGATTTCCTGGCTCCGGCGGCGCCTGCGCCCGACCAGCGCGAGCTCGCCGCGGCGCGCGATGCGGTGCAGGAACTGCTCGGTCCGACGCCGGTCCCGGTTGACGAAGTGATCCGCGAGTGCCATGTGTCGCCCGCGATCGTGCACATGGCCCTGCTCGAGCTCGAGCTGGCCGGCCGGCTCGAACGGCATCCGGGAAACCGTGTCGCGCTGATCGCCGGGAGTTCGGCCGCGGCATCGTGACCGCCGGCCGTTGCACAATTCATCGCGGAAGAGCGCGCGGCCGTACATGAACGTCGTCGTCGTCGAATCGCCCGCCAAGGCGAAGACCATCAACAAGTACCTGGGCCCGGGCTACCGGGTGCTGGCCAGCTACGGCCACGTTCGCGACCTGCCCGCCAAGGATGGCTCGGTCGACCCGGAGCGCGACTTCGCCATGATCTGGGAGGTCGACGCGCGCGGCGAGAAGCAGCTCCAGGCGATCGCCGCGGCGGTCAAGGGCGCCAAGCGGCTGTACCTGGCGACCGACCCGGACCGCGAGGGCGAGGCGATCTCCTGGCACATCGCCGAGGAACTGGCCCGGCGCGACGCGCTCGACCATGTCCAGGTCCAGCGCGTCGTCTTCAACGAGGTCACCAAGCGGGCCGTCATCGAGGCCTTCAAGCACCCGCGCGAGCTCAACAAGGAGCTGATCGAGGCCTATCTGGCGCGCCGGGCACTCGACTACCTGGTCGGCTTCACGCTGTCGCCGGTGCTCTGGCGCAAGCTGCCGGGCAGCCGCTCGGCCGGGCGCGTCCAGTCGGTTACGCTACGTCTCGTCTGCGAGCGCGAGGCCGAGCTGGAGACCTTCCGCGCGCGCGAATACTGGACCGTCGAGGCGCGCCTGACCGGCCCCTCGGAGGAGCCGTTCAAGGCCCGGCTCACCCACCTCGAAGGCCGCAAGATCGAGAAATTCGACCTGGGCGACGAGGCCGCGGCCGGCGCGGCCGCCCGGGTCCTGGAACAGGCGCGGGACTTCACCGTCGCCGCGATCGAGCGCAAGACCGTGCGCCGCAACCCCCAGCCGGCGTTCACGACCTCGACCCTGCAGCAGGAGGCCTCGCGCAAGTTGGGCTTCGGCGCGACCCATACCATGCGCACCGCCCAGCGGCTTTACGAGGGCATCGACCTCGACGGCGAGACGGTCGGCCTCATCACCTATATGCGCACCGACGGCGTCCAGGTCTCGAGCGAGGCGATCGAGGCGGCGCGCGGCCTGATCGCGCAGAAGTTCGGCAGCCATTACGTACCGGTCGTGCCGCCGGTCTACAAGACCAAGGCCAAGAACGCCCAGGAAGCGCACGAGGCGATCCGCCCGACCGACCTGTTCCGGCAGCCGCAGGACGTGGCGTCCCGCCTCGGCCCGGACGAGCTCAAGCTGTACCGCCTGATCTGGACCCGCATGCTGGCCAGCCAGATGGAGAGCGCGCGCCTGGATCAGGTCGCGGTCGATATCGCCGTCGACGGCGCGGCGGCACGGCTGCGGGCGACCGGCTCGGTGGTCCTCTTCGACGGCTTTCTGGCGCTCTATCAGGAAGGCCGCGACGAGGGCCGCGACAACGATAATACCGACGGGGCCGGGCGCGCGGGCAACGCGGATTCCGAGCGCCGGCTGCCCGAGCTGCTCGACGGCGACCGCCTGACCCGCCTCGCGGTCCTGCCCGAGCAGCACTTCACCCAACCGCCGCCGCGCTACAGCGAGGCGAGCCTGGTCAAGAAGCTCGAGGAGCTGGGGATCGGGCGGCCGTCGACCTACGCCTCGATCCTACAGGTGCTCCAGGACCGCGACTACGTGCGCCTGGAAAAGCGCCGCTTCGTGCCCGAGGACCGCGGCCGCCTGGTGACCGCCTTCCTGAGCAGCTTCTTCGAGCGCTACGTCCAGTACAACTTCACCGCCGATCTGGAGACCCAGCTGGACGACATCTCGGGCGGACGCAAGGCCTGGAAGACCGTGCTCGAGCAGTTCTGGCACGCCTTCAACAAGAAGGTCAGCGAAACCAAGGAGTTGTCGATCAGCGACGTCATCGACACCCTCGATCGGGATCTGGGTCCGCACTTCTTCCCGGCCGACCCGGAGGCGCCGGACAAAGACCCGCGCGCCTGCCCGACCTGCGGCGACGGGCGGCTCGGCCTGAAGCTGGGGCGTAGCGGCGGCTTCGTCGGCTGCTCCAACTATCCGGACTGCCGCCACACCCGGCCGCTCGCGGTGCCGGGCGCGGGAGACGAAGCGGCGGACACGGAGCTGGCCGGCCCGCGCGAGCTCGGCACCGACCCCGAGACCGGCGAGACCGTGACCCTGCGAAAGGGGCCCTACGGGGTCTACCTGCAGCGCGGCGAGCCGAAGGGCCCGAAAGGCAAGGAAAAGCCGCCGCGCGTCTCCCTGCCGAAGGGACTGGCGCCGGCCGAGATCACCCTCGGCACGGCGCTCGCCCTGCTCGCCCTGCCGCGCAGCATCGGCGCCCATCCCGAAACCGGGCAGCCGATCACCGCCGGCATCGGGCGCTACGGCCCCTACGTCAAGCACGAGTCGACCTACCGCAACATTCCCGACCCCGAGGACGTGCTCACCATCGGCCTCAACCGCGCGGTCGCCCTGATCGCCGAGGCGACGACCCGGCGCGGCTCGAGCGCCGGCAAGGAGATCGGCTCCCACCCGGGCGACGGCAAGCCGGTCACGCTGCACTCCGGGCGCTACGGCCCCTACGTCAAGCACGGCCGGACCATCGCCTCCCTGCCCAAGGGCCAGTCCGCGGACGAGTTGAGCTTCGAGCGCGCGCTCGCGCTCCTGGCCGCCAAAGCCGAAAAGGACAAGGCCAAGGGCAAGAAGACGGCCACGCCAGCGAAGAAGAGGCCGGCCAAGAAGGCCAAGCGCGCGAAGAAAGCCAAGAAGGCCGCGAACTGACAGGACGACTTTTTGGCCAAATCGAAAAACCGGACCTCCACGGCCGCCGGATCCGGGGCCAAAGGCGCGGATGCCGGCGCTAAGCCGTTTCCGACCGCCAGGCCGTTTCCAACCAAGGAAGAGATCCTCGCCTTCATCGAGGATAGCCCAGGCCCGGTGGGCAAGCGGGAGATCGCCCGCGCCTTCCGGATCGAGGCCGGCGACCGCATCCAGCTCACGGCGGTGATGCGCGAGCTGCGCCGGGAGAGTGCGCTCGAGCGCCGGCCCAAGCGCAAGGTCGGCCGCCGCGGCCACCTGCCACCGGTTACCGTGCTCGAGGTGAGCGGCATCGACGCCGACGGCGAGTTGCTGGCGCGCCCGGCGGTCTGGGACGAGGATACGGTCCCGCCGACCATCTACCTGGCGCCGGAAAAGCGCGGCCGGTCCGCGCTCGCGGTCGGCGACCGGGTGCTGGCCAAGCTGCGCCGGGTCGACGACTCGACCTACGAGGCCCGGTCGATCCACCGGATTGAGACGGCGCCGCGCCGGGTGCTCGGCATCTACGAGATCGGCGACGAGGGCGGCCGGCTGAGGCCGACCGACCGGCGCGCCAGGAAGGACTTCATCCTGCGCGAGGAAGACGCGGCCGGCGCCCAACCGGGTGAGCTGGTGCTGGCCGAGGTGCGATCCGCTCGGCCGCGGCTCGGCCTGCGCGCGGCGCGCGTTTTGGAGCGCCTGGGCGAGGCCGGGAGCCCGCGCGCACTCAGCCTGATCGCGATCCACGAGCACGACCTGCCCGTGGCGTTCTCCCCCGAGGCGCTCACCGAGGCCGAGGCCGCGGGCCCGGCCGATCCGGGCGGGCGGGTCGATCTGCGGGACCTGCCGCTGGTGACCATCGACGGCGCCGACGCGCGCGACTTCGACGACGCGGTCTGGGCCGAGCCCGACCCCGACCCGGCCAATCGCGGCGGCTGGCACGCCATGGTCGCGATCGCCGACGTGGCTTGGTACGTGCGCCCGGACAGCGGCCTCGACCGCGCCGCCTTCGAGCGCGGCAACTCCGCCTACTTTCCCGACCGGGTCGTGCCCATGCTGCCCGAGGCGCTGTCCAACGGCTGGTGCTCGCTCAACCCCGACCAGGAGCGGCCGTGCCTGGCCGCCGAGCTGTGGATCGATGCCGCGGGCAACACGCGCCGGCACCGCTTCCTGCGCGGCCTCATGCGCTCGGCCGCGCGGCTGACCTACGAGCAGGTGCAGGCCGCCCGCGACGGCCGGCCCGACGCCGCGACCGAGGCGCTCGTGGAGACCGTCATCGCGCCGCTCTATGGCGTCCTCGGCGCCCTGCTCGCCGCCCGGCGCGGGCGCGGCACCCTGGACCTCGACTTGCCGGAGCGGCGCATCGTGCTCGACGACGCGGGCGCGGTCGCCGCGATCGAGCCGCGCGCGCGCCTGGACAGCCACCGCCTCATCGAGGAGCTCATGATCGCGGCCAACATCGCCGCGGCGCGCCAGCTCGAGGCCCTCGGCCAGCCGTGCATGTACCGCGTGCACGACCGGCCCGACCCGGTGCGGATCGAGGCGCTGCGCCAGGTCCTGGACAGCCTGGGCCTGCGCCTGGCGCGCGGCCAGGTGATCCGGGCCAAGGAGCTCAACCGGCTCCTCGACCGGGTTTCCGGCGACCCGGCCGCGCCCATGGTCAACATGATGATCCTGCGCGCCCAGGCCCAGGCCGCGTACAGCCCGGGCAATATCGGCCACTTCGGCCTGGCGCTGACCCATTACGCCCACTTCACCTCGCCGATCCGGCGCTACGCCGACCTCCTGGTGCACCGCGCGCTGGTCGCCGGCCTCAAGTTGGGCGAGGGCGCGTTGCCCGCCGGGGCCGAGCCGCGCTTCGCCGAGATCGGGGAGCACATCAGCATGACCGAGCGCCGCGCCGCGACCGCCGAGCGCGACGCGGTCGACCGCTTCACGGCGGCCTTCCTGCAAGACCGGCTCGGCGCCGTGTTCTCCGGCGCGATCAACGGGGTCACCCGCTTCGGCCTGTTCGTCACCCTGGACGAGACCGGCGCGGACGGCCTCGTGCCCATGAGCCTGCTGCCCGACGATTACTACGACCATATCGAGGCCAAGCACTGCCTGGTCGGGCGGCGCTGGGGCCGGACCTACCGGCTCGGCGAGCGGGTCGCGGCGCGACTGCTCGAAGCCGAGCCGATCACCGGTGGCCTGATCCTGGAGCTGGTCGAGGCCTCGGAAGAAGCACGCGCCGAGACCGGCGGGGCGCACCAAGAAGCCGCGCGCAATACCGGCGCGGCGGGCTGGCACCCGCTCGATTCGAGGGCGCCGGGCGCGCCTGGCGCGGAGAAATCGGCGAGGCGGCAAAAGCCAAGCGAATCCGGCCGGCGCAAGCGCACCCCGGGCCGACGAGGCGGGCGGGCAAAGCGCGGGGCCTAAAGCCGGGCAACACCGGGAGCTATGAGCAAAATATGGTTAATAAAGGTTAAGTGATTGTGAATCTCGACTTGCCCGCAGTGCCGAATATTCCGTAAGAGGCCGGTTATTAACAATTTTATTTGAAATATAAGTAGCCTTACGCAGGCCCGGTCGGGTACCATGGCGGCGCGCCGGGTACCAAAAAAAAACTTAGCGATGCGGGGACAGGTAGTGGCTATGGGAGGACAGGTGAGACTTCGGTTTTCGCGGCGGGGCCGGGAGGCCTGGCGGCGTCTCGGCGCTATTTCCGTCGCGTTCCTCATGGTGGCCTGCGCCTCGCAGGACACGCGGGTTACCGCCGAGTCCGACCTGTCGCTCGCCGATCGCCTGTTCAGCACCGGCTACCAGGATATCGCCGACATCTACATCGACGAGGTGACGGCGGCGAATCTCGCTCTGGCGGGACTGGGCAACCTGTCGAGCCTCTACCCCGACGTCTCGGTGACGCAAAGCGGGAACTGGGTGACGCTTTCGGTGGACGGCCGGCCGGCGGGCAGCTTCAGCGCTCCGGACGGTCTCGACGCCGAGGGTTGGGGCGAGCTCACCGCGTCCGCGCTCAGAATCGGGCGCGGCCATTCCCCGGAAATGAGCGGCGCCGAACCGGAAGAGATCTATGAGGTCGTCTTCGACGGCGTGCTGGGCGAGCTGGACAGTTTCTCCCGCTACGCCGGCCGCGACGAGGCGCGCGAGAACAGGGCGAGCCGGGACGGCTTCGGCGGCATCGGCGTGCGCATCCGCCTGATCGACCAGGGTATCCGGATCCTCTCGGTCATGGAAAACACCCCGGCCGAGCGCTCGGGTCTTCAGGACAACGACATCATCGTCGAGATCGACGGGATCCCGACGGTGGGGCTCAGTCAGCGCGAGGTGGTGCGACGCCTGCGCGGCCCGCTGCGCAGCCGCGTCGAGTTGACGGTCGAGCGCGAGACCCAGCCCGCCGCCCTCGATATTGCGGTGGTCCGGGCGCACATCGTTCCGCAGACCGTCAAGTACGAGCGCCAAGGCAATCTCGCCGTCATACGGATCAGCGGCTTCAACCAGAGCACCACGCGCTCGCTACGCGAGAAGCTCGAGCTCGCTGAAGACGAGATCGGTCCGGCGTTGGCCGGTTTCGTGCTCGACCTTCGCGGCAACCCCGGTGGCCTGCTCGATCAGGCGGTCGCGGTGTCCGACCTGTTTATCGGCGCCGGCCGCATCGTCTCGACCCATGGGCGGCATCCGGACAGCCATCAATACTTCGACGCCGACGCCGATGACTTGGCGAAGGACCGGCCCGTGGTGGTCCTGGTCAACGGCAACTCGGCCTCGGCCTCGGAGATCGTCGCCGCCGCACTTCAGGATTCGGGCCGCGCCGTGGTGATCGGCAGCGGATCGTTCGGCAAGGGCACGGTGCAGACCGTGCTGCGCTTGCCCAACGAAGGAGAGTTGACGCTCACCTGGGCGCGCTTCCACGCGCCCTCCGGCTACGCCTTGAATGGGCGTGGCGTGCTGCCCGACATCTGCACGACCGCGGAGGACCTGAGCGCCGACGACGTGCTGGAGCGCCTGCGCGAGGGGACCTTGCTCTTCGATCGCACGGCCCAGCGCAGGGACATCGACCCGGACGACACCGCCGCCATCAAAGCCTTCCGCGCCATGTGCCCGGCACGCCAGGGCGACCCCCAGTTGGACATCGAGGTGGCTCGGCGCCTGATCGAGGACCCGGTTCTCTTCGCGCGCGCCTTGGGCGCCGGAACGCCGGATACCGCCCGCCTGGAGACCGGCCAGTCGGCCGTCGCGCCCAGCCCCCAGTGAGCGTTATTGACTATCGTTAGACCGGCCATTAGACCGGCCGAAGCCGCCGGCCTCGTCCTGATCCGCCAGGCGCGGAGCGCCGCCGGCGACGACGAGGTGTTGCTCGGCCGCCGCAGCCAAGGCTCCCGGTTCATGCCCGGCGTCTACGTCTTTCCCGGCGGCCGACTTAGCGCGCTCGATCGTAGGCCGTCCGGATTCGCCGAGGACTTGGCGCCACCGCCACCCGGGCTCGACGCCCGGACCCGGACCCGGCTCGCGGTCTTCGCCCGCGCCGCCCTGCGCGAGACCTTCGAGGAAACCGGACTGTTGCTGGGCTTGCCGACGCCGGCAACGGCCCCCGCGGACGCCGCCACGACGCGTGCGCCCGACGTTTGGGCCGCCTTCGCGCGCGCCGGCCTCGCCCCCGCCTTCGGCGCGCTCGGGCTGGTCGCCCGGGCGATCACGCCGACCGCTTCGCCTCTGCGCTTCCACACCCGCTTTTTCCTGGCCGAGGGCGCGAACGCACACGGGCCGCTCGGCGGCGACGGCGAACTCGAGGATATTCGTTGGGTCCCGGTCCCAGCCGCCCCCGCCCTGCCGATCCCCGAGGTCACTTTGCGCGTCCTCGAGGAAGCGCTGGCGCGCCGCGCCGAGGACGCCCAGGGCGCGCGCGGCACCCGGCCGGCACCCCTGTTCCGATGGGTCGGCCCGAAGATGCGGCCCCGCGCCTGGCCCGGGCCGCTCGGCCGGCGGGCTTGACTTCCGCGGCGCGATGCGCTGAATACCGAAACTCAATCATTTGGGTATAAGATCTAAGATCCGCGCGGAAAGGAAAGCGCCATGGCCAAGCCGACGACGCAACTGATCAAGATGGTAAGCACCGCGGACACCGGCTATTTCTACGTGACCAGGAAGAACTCGCGGACCATGACCGAGAAGCTGCAGCTGCGCAAATACGACCCGCGCGCGCGCAAGCACGTGATCTTCAAGGAATCGAAGATGAAGTAGGCTCGCCCCCGACCGGGACCCGAGATCAGCGCGGCCGCCTCACGGGCGGCCGTTTCGCGTTACCGCACCGAACGCCTATAGCCAGCCCCACTAACGTGGAATCGCGCCGGCCCGCTCATCCGCCGGCGACGGCGTTCATGGGTTCGGCCGACGCCTCCCCGTCTTCGGGCGCATCGGCCGAGCGGACCCGGTTGCGCCCGGCGTCCTTGGCGGCATAGAGCGCCGCGTCGGCCCGTCCCAGCAGGTTCTGGGACGTCTCCGTGGGATCGGTCGTCGTGGCCACGCCGAGCGAGGCGGTGATCGGCAGCGCCTGGTCGCTGCCCGAGATCTCGAAGGGCTGCGCCGCCAGGCGCAGGCGCAGGCGCTCGGCCACCATGGCGGCCGGGTCCGGCGGCGTGCTCGGCATGATGACGACGAATTCCTCGCCGCCGTAGCGCGCCAAGAGGTCGAAGTCGCGGATGCTGTCGCCGACCCGCTCGGCGACCGTCTTGAGCACCTCGTCGCCGGCGGCGTGGCCATAGGTGTCGTTGACCCGCTTGAAGTGATCGATGTCGAAGATCAGCACCGACACCGGCTTCTGGGTGTCGGAGATCTCCATGATCTTGCGATCCAGGTGCGCGTTCATGTAGCGCCGGTTGTAGATGCCGGTCAGCGGGTCGGTGTAGGCGAGCGACACGCTCTTGGCGAGCATCTCGTGCAGCTTGTCGTGATAGCGCCGGCGGCGGATTTGGGTGCGCGTGCGGGCGAGCAGCTCGTTCTGGTCGATCGGCCGGATCAGGTAATCGGTCACGCCGAGATCGAGGCCCTTGGCGAGCTGTTCCAGATCGCCCTCGTCAAGGATGAGCAGGATCGGCACGTGCCGCGTCTCTTCCTGCGAGCGGTACTGGGAGCACAGCCTGAGGCCGTCCTCCCCGGCCAGATGAAGGCTGACGATGATGAGATCCATATCCTGCTCGCGACTGCGCTCCAGGGCCTCGGCGGCGCCCGTCGTGCGGAAGATATCGTGGCCGGCCGCGCTCAGGTACTCGGTCAATTTCTCGGCCAGCAATTCCTCGCTCTCGACCAGCAGGATACGGCCGTTTCGGGCATCGTCCTCGGTATCCAGCGGCGCCTCGTCGGTGATGTCGAGTTGACCGGTCGTCGCGTGGCGCACGCGCAGTTCGTCCATCATGACCTTGAGCCGGGTCAGCGAACGCACGCGCGCGAAGAGAGCGATGTCGTTGACCGGTTTGGACAGGAAATCGTCGGCGCCCGCCTCGAGGCCGCGGACACGGTCGGCGGTATCGGTCAGCGCCGTGATCATGACGATCGGAATATGCCGCGTCTTGATATCCGTCTTCAGGCGCCTCGCCACCTCGAATCCGTCCATGCCCGGCATCATGACGTCGAGCAGGATCAAATCCGGAGCCTGGGCCTGGGCCGCTTCCAGAGCGGAGAAACCGTCGTTCGCGGTGAGAACCTCGAAGTACTCGGCGGTCAGCTTCGCCTCAAGCAAACGGACGTTGGCCGGAATGTCGTCAACAACCAGAATCCGGGCGGTCATCTGCTGGTTCCGGCGGAGCGATTAGCTGAGGAATCGCTGCACGGTTTCCAGGAAGTTGGTGACCGAGATGGGCTTGGCGATGTACGCCTCGCACCCGCCCTCGCGGATTTTTTCCTCGTCGCCCTTCATGGCAAAGGCGGTGACCGCGATAACGGGAATGGATTTCAGGTCGTCGTCTTCCTTGATCCATTTCGTTACCTCCAGGCCGGAGACCTCCGGCAACTGGATGTCCATCAGGATGAGATCCGGCTTATGCTCGCGCGCCAGACGCAACGCATCCATGCCGTCCTTGGTCTGAAGGATATTGTAGCCGTGCGCCTCCAGGAGGTCGTGGAACAGCTTCATGTTGAGTTCGTTGTCCTCGACCACGAGGACGGTCTTTGCAGATCCATTCGTCGATTTGGTGGCCACGCCCATGCTCCCTTCTTGAGCCGACCCCTTGCGTAACCGTTCGCCATCCCCGCCGCAAGCCAAGCCGCGGCAGGAAGGCATTCAACCGACCGGAGATCCTCCGGCCACGGTCACGCGCAAGGCACTGTTACGGAACCTGGCTCAAACACTAGAAGAATAAAATTAACGATTGGTAAGGATTTGTCCAAAGCTGGTTACCGCGCTGCGATGCCTGCGCGCCCATCGGCTAGCCGGCATCCGCGGCGGATGCACGCCTTTCGGTTTATTTCTATACTTGAGAAATAGCTCTGAAACATTTGATTTTACAAGAATTTATTGGAAAGACGTTCTTCGATTCTTCGCGCCGGAACCGACCGGCTTATTTGGACCTCGGCACGGCTCGGCAGGACCGGCGCCCGAATTCCCGCCCTTGCCCATTTGCCAGCGCGGGTGCGGCTTGTTAGGAACGCCCTGCCGCCGCGGCGGCAGCGAGCACGGAAACAAACGCAAACAAACGACCACCCGAGACCTCCATGACCGTGGTTTTCGCCGTTGCCGCGGGCGGTGCGCTGGGCGCGCTCGGCCGCTATCTGGTTCTATCGTGGCTCGGCCACCGGCTCGGGTTCGGCTTTCCTTTCGGCACGCTCGCGGTCAACGTGCTCGGTTCGTTTCTGGCGGGCCTATTGCTCGCGCTCAGCTCCACGGTGTGGCCGGCGCCGCTTGAGCTGAGGCTGTTTCTCGGCGTCGGCATCCTCGGCGCCTTCACCACCTTTTCGACCTTTGCCATGGACACCGCCTACCTGGTCGGCCAGCATCGGCCGGCAGCGGTCGCGATTTACGTCCTGGCCTCGGTCGCGCTCTCGCTGGCGGGAGCCTTCGCGGGCTATCATCGGCCTACGCGGCCCTAGCCTGACGCGGCCCTGGCCTGACGCGGGGCGGACGCGCGATACTGCCGACGGATTGGGACCGGCGACCCGGGTCGAGCGCACCCGAAAAGACCGGCCGAAGCCATGAGCGAACCTGACCACCTTCGCCTGGGCATCGACCTCGGCGGCACCAAGATCGAGGGCATCGCGCTCGACGCGCACGGCCGCGACCTCCTGCGTCGGCGCGTCCCTACGCCCCGGGGCGATTACCAGGGCACGGTGGCGGCGGTCGCCGGGCTGGTCGCGTCGATGGAGGGCGAGCTCGGCCGGCGCGGCAGCGTCGGGGTCGGCATCCCGGGCGCGGTCTCGCCGGCGACCGGTCGGATCAAGAACGCCAATTCGACCTGGCTCATCGGCCGGGCCTTCGACCGCGACCTGGCGGCGGCGCTCGGGCGCCCGGTGCGGCTGGCCAACGACGCCAACTGCTTCGCGCTCTCCGAGGCGGTGGACGGGGCGGCGGCCGGCGCCGGGGTCGTCTTCGGCGTCATCCTCGGCACCGGCGTCGGCGGCGGCATCGCCATTGGCGGGCGCCCGCTCGTCGGGCGCAACGCGATCGCCGGCGAGTGGGGCCACAATCCCCTGCCCTGGCCGCGCGACGCGGAGCGCCCGGGTCCGCCGTGCTACTGCGGCAAACGCGGCTGCATCGAGACCTTCCTGTCCGGCCCGGGCCTGACCCGCGATTATGCCGCGGCCGGCGGAGCCGAGGTCCCGCCCGAGGAGATCGCGGCCCGGGCCGAGGCCGGCGACCCGGAGGCGCTGGCCGCGCTCGAGCGCTACGAGGACCGGCTGGCGCGCGGGCTGGCTCAGGTCATCAACCTGCTCGACCCGGACGCGATCGTACTCGGCGGCGGCCTGTCCAACCTGGCGCGCCTCTATGACTCCTTGCGCCGGCGCCTGCCGGCCTACGTCTTCTCCGACCGGGTCGACACGCGCCTCAGCGCGCCGCGCCACGGCGATTCGAGCGGCGTGCGCGGCGCCGCCCGGTTGTGGGCCGAGGACGAGATCGCCGCGGCGGTCGGCGGCCCAGGCGCGCCACGGCCATGAGCGCGCCGCGGCCATGAGCGCCCTGTGCCGCGACTGCCTGGCCACCTTCGCGGCGCCGCCGGAGTCCGGCGCGCCCGGACGCCGCTGCCCGGCCTGCGGCGGGGCGCGGGTCATCGCCCATCCGGAGCTCGCCGAGCTGTCCATCGCCCATATCGATTGCGACGCCTTCTACGCCAACGTCGAGAAGCGCGAGCGGCCCGAGTTGCGCGACCGGCCGGTGATCGTCGGCGGCGGCCGGCGCGGCGTCGTCGCGGCCGCCTGCTACGTCGCGCGGCTCTACGGCATCCACTCGGCCATGCCCATGTTCAAGGCCCTGAAGGCCTGCCCCGATGTCGTCGTCATCCGCCCGGACATGGCCAAGTATCAGCGCATCGGCCAGCGCATCCGCGAGATGATGCGCGCGGCCACGCCGCTGGTCGAGCCGCTGTCCATCGACGAGGCCTTCCTGGACCTCACCGGCACCGAGGCCCTGCACGGCGGCCCGCCCGCGCGCACGCTGGCGCGGCTGATCCTGCGCGTCGAGGACGAGCTCGGCCTGACCGCCTCGATCGGCCTCAGCTACAACAAGTTCCTGGCCAAGGTCGCCTCGGAGCTGGACAAGCCGCGCGGCTTCGCGGTGCTCGGGCGCGCCGATGCGCCGAAGTTTCTCGAGGACCAGCCGGTGCGCATCATCTGGGGCGTGGGCAAGGCGCTCGAGAGGAATCTGACGCGCGACGGCCTGCGCACGCTGAGCGACCTGCGCGCCCGCGAGGAGGCCGATCTGGTCGCGCGCTACGGCGCCATCGGACGGCGCCTCAGCCGCTTTGCGCGCGGCCAGGACGAGCGCCGGGTCGAGCCCGACGCGCCGGTCAAGAGCATCTCGGCCGAGACCACCTTCGATGAGGACATCGCCGCGCCCGAGGCGCTGCTGGCCCGCCTCTGGCCGCTCTGCGAAAAGGTTGCCGGCCGGCTCAAGCGGGCCGGGCTCGCCGGCGCCAGCATCACCCTCAAGCTGAAAACCTCGGAATTCCGGCTGCTCACGCGCGCGCGCCGTCTGGGCGCGCCGACCCGCCTGGCCGAGGTGCTGTACCGCGCCGCGGCGCCGCTGCTCGAGCGCGAGGCCGACGGCCGGCGCTTCCGCCTGATCGGCATCGGGGCGGGCGATCTGACCGAGGGCGCGTGCGCCGACCCGCCCGACCTGCTGAACCCGGAACGCCAACACGCGGCGCGCGTCGAAGAGGCCATCGACGCGGTCCGCGCCAAGCTCGGCGAAGGTGCGATCGCCAAGGGACGCAGCCTCGAGCCGCTGCGCAAGCCCGCGCCAGCCGGGGGCACGAAACCGCGGTCACAGTGACACGCGCGCGTTGACACGCGCGCGTTACTCCGGCTTGCAGCCCGGATCCGGCAGGGCCTCCAGCGTCCCCAGGTCGGCCCGGAGCACGAAATCGCCGTAGTCGAGCAGCATCTCGTCCACCACGCCGTTGGCGTAGAGGCGCAGGGCCTGCTCGTGCTCGGGCTCGGCGACGGTCTCGTCCATGCCGAAATAGGCCAGGTGCAGGCGCCAGGACGCTTGGCCGCGCAGCAGCGGCGAGTCGAAGCGGCCCGGGGCCCCGGCCGGCAGCGTCTCGGACAAGGCCGCGTTGATCCCGAACAGGCCGGTATCGCCCGAGCCGTCGAACACGGTGACCCACAGCGGCAACTCGCCGTTCCGGGCCGCTTCCATCAGAAGCAGCGAATGAGCGGTCGGAAACAGAGTCCCCTTGGGCAAGGGCAGCTCGCGCGGTTCCGGCGCACTGAAGGCCGCCACCCCGCCCTCGCCGGCTTCGCCGAGAAGCGCCTTGCCACGCAGCTCCTCGCTCGAGCCGTCGATGTTGAGGCGGCGGATGAAGAAACGGTAGCTCCGGCCGTCCCGGCCTTCCAAGGCGTTGAGCGTCCAACCGAAATCGAAGACCTGGCCCTCGACCGTGGTCATGCGGACCCGGGTGCGCTGGCTGATCGTCCAACCGGTGCAGACGTCGGCCCATTCGAACTCCAGCCTGCCCGAGGCCCCGATGACCGAGCCGCTGGAGCGGGACTTGGCCAGGCTCAGGTCGTAAACCGCCCGGTGCGACAGGAAGCCCGCTGCGGCCTCGGCCGCGCCGGGCACGCCGACGCCTGAGACCAGGGCGCCGACGAGCCACCCCCAGCAAACACATCGCACGGCTTGGCGCGCAAAAGCCATCGTCGAAGCCCTCAAGTCGGCGGCCCGGGCGGCGCCGGGCGCGGTTTCCGGTTAAACATGGCGCTCACACACCGTAGTATCCCGACAGCGTATTAATCAAACGTACAAAAACGGCACGATCAAGGCCGGCCGCGGCGCGGCCGCGAGCCGGAGTCCCGCCCGAAGGAGACATCGATGACTGCAAAGCCCAGCCTTCTGGTCACACGCAAATTGCCCGACGCCGTCCTGGAGCGCGCCGCGCGCGACTATGAGGCCCGGCTCAACGCCGAGGACAAGCTCTACGGTCCGGACGAGATGATCGAGCGCGCCCAGGGCTGCGACGCGATCCTGACCTGCTCACCGGAGAAGTTCACCGCCGAGGTCATCGCGCGGCTGCCGGCCAGCGTGCGCGCGGTCGCGACCTTCTCGGTCGGGACCGAGCACATGGATCTGGAGGCGGCCCGGGCGCGCGGCCTGGTCGTCACCAATCCCCCCGACGTGCTGACCGATTCGACCGCCGACATCACCCTGCTCGTGCTCCTGGGCGCGGCGCGGCGCGCCTACGAGGGCCAGCGGATGGTACGCGAGGACAAGTGGTTCGGCTGGACCCCGACCCAGTTGCTCGGCGTCCAGGTCAGCGGCAAGCGCCTCGGCATCCTGGGCATGGGCCGGATCGGCCTTGCCGTGGCCAAGCGGGCGCGCGGCTTCGACATGGAGATCCACTACCACAACCGCAACCGCCTGGCGCCCGAGATCGAAAGCGGCGCGCGCTATCACGCCCAGGCCGAGGCGATGCTCGGTCACTGCGACTTCCTCTCGATCAACTGCCCGGCGACGCCCGAGACCCACCACTTCCTGGACGCGCGCCGGATCGCGCTCCTGCCCGAGCGCGCGATCGTGACCAACACCGCGCGCGGCGCCATCGTCGACGACGGGGCGCTCATCGCCGCGCTCAAATCGGGCCGGCTGGCCGCCGCCGGCCTCGACGTCTTCGAGGGCGAGCCGGACATCCATCCCGGCTATCGCGACCTGCCCAACGTCTTCATCCTGCCGCACATGGGCAGCGCCACGCTGGAGACCCGCAACGCCATGGGCTTCAAGTGCCTCGACAACCTGGACGCCCACTTCGCCGGAGCCGAGCCGCCGGACCGGGTCGCCTGATACCCCACCGCGAGGACGCGCCCGCCTTTCCGCCGCGCTTGCCTGGCAGAAGCTGCCGCACGGCAAAAGATGCCGTGGAATCTGCTCAATAAGCCGTTGTAAATCAATGGATTAGAGTTTGGCACGCGGCTTGCGTTTCCCAAGCCACAAGTCTTCGCGCCAAACAATAGGGGCCGAGCGAGCCGTGAACCTGAACCGTCTTAAAACCAGTCTCGATGACTTCGAATCCGATCCCTTGCCGCAGCTTTGCGCGGCCACGGACCGCCTGCGCCGCCTGGCCGGCACCGAGATCCACCATCTCAGCCCGGGCCACAAGGAGCTGATCGACGAGGTGCTCACCGCCGCGGTCAGGGCCGAGCAGACCCTGGCCATCCAGCGCGCCCGCATCCGCTATCTGGAGGGCCTGTCGATCACCGACGAGTTGACCGGCCTGCTCAACCGGCGCGGCTTCCATCTCGAGCTGAACCGGTCGCTGGCGCGCGCCCAACGGGCGCAGGAGACCGGCCTGCTGCTGCTCTGCGACCTCGACCACTTCAAGACGATCAACGACACTTACGGCCACATGGCCGGGGACGCGGTGCTCTGCGCCGTGGCCAGCCTGTTGCAGACCAAGACCCGGCGCAGCGACTACGTGGCCCGCCTGGGCGGCGACGAGTTCGCCGTGCTCATGACCGACAGCGCGCGGCCCCAGGCGGAGCGCCGGGGGGCCATTCTGGCCGGCCTGATCAACAACCTGGTGATCGAGTGGGAGGACCACAAGATTCCGGTCTCCGCCAGCTTCGGCTTCGAGGGCTACCACCACGGCAGCCAGCCCGACGCGCTTCTGTTCCTGGCCGACCGCGCGCTCTACCGGCGCAAGGGCCCGCGCCTGGTAAACACCGGCCTCGCCGGCTCGTAAAGGCAGCACGACAGGAAATTCGCTTATCCTGCGCACCCGGCCCTATAATAACCGGGCCATGAAGTTTCCGCGCTGCATCCGCCTGGATCCCTCCGACCTCAACATCTTTCACCGCGCCGCCGAGCCCGGCGAATGGGCGGTCGCGGGCGGCTTCACCTTCGCCGAGGCCGACCCGAGCGCCTTCGACAACAAGGACAAGCTCGCCTTCCAAAGCGGTTGGCTGGGCACCGAGAGCTTCGGGCGCGCCTCGCTGGTCGAGGTCGCCGAGATCGACGAGGCCGGGTTCGCCCGGGTGGTCGAGCGCCTGGCGCGCCATTTCGTCGAGGCCTACGGCGCGCCGGAACTCGCCGCGGCGCTCCCCGCCGCGCGCCGGGAGGCCGACGATGCCGCCGGCCTCTGCGATCACAAGCTGTACAGCCTGCTGGCGCTCGAGCGCGAGATGACCGAGGCGGGCGTGGTCGAGCGCTTCCGCGTGATCGTGCCCGAGCGCACCGCGGACCACGCCAGGATCTGGGAGATCGTGCCGGAGGCGGATGACGCCCAAGACGCCGATTGAGTGCGGCGAAGCGGGAGGCGGCGTCGAGCCGGCCGACTTCAACGCCGACCGCTTCCAGCCCCGTATCCCCGGATAAAAGGACACAGTTCATTTTTCACCGGGATGAACGACACCGTCACCCGCCCTCGACCGGCGTCAGCCAGCCGTGGTCGTCGGGGTGCTCGCCGCGCACGATGCTCAGGAACCGCTCCTGCACCCGGGCCGTGACCGGGCCCATCTTGCCCGCGCCGACTTCGATCTTGTCGACGCTGCGGATCGGCGTGACCTCGCTCGCGGTGCCGGTGAAGAACAGTTCGTCGGCGGCGTAGAGGATCTCGCGCGGCATGACGCATTCGCGCACCGGGATGTCGAGGTCGTGGGCGATCTGCATGACCGAGGCGCGGGTCACGCCCTGCAGGTTGCTGCCCTCGATGGGCGGCGTCATCAGCTCGCCGTTCATGACCGCGAAGAGGTTCTGGCCGCTGCCCTCGCTGATCACGCCCGAAGTGGTCAGGGCGATCGCCTCGACGTAGCCGTTGGCTTGGGCCTCGAGCTTGATCAGCTGGGCGTTGTTGTAGTGGCCGGCCGACTTGGCCATGCCCGGGAAGGTGTTGCCATGGGCGCGTTGCCAACTCGAGACGCAGACATCGACGCCGCGTTCGAGCGCGTCCTGGCCCAGATACCGGCCCCACTCCCAGGCCGGCACGTAGGTGTCGATCGGGCTGCCGATGCCGTCCATCACCATGGAGCCATAGCCGCGCAGCACCATGGGCCGGATATAACAGGCCTTGAGGGCGTTCTTGCGCACCACCTGGCAACAGGCCGCGGTCAGATCGGCCTCGGAATAGCCGGGGTCCATGCGGTAGATGCGGCACGAGTTCCTGAGCCGGCGCAGGTGCTCGGGCAGGCGGAAGATCGCCGGGCCCTGCGCGGTGTCGTAGCAACGGATGCCCTCGAACACCGAGGAGCCGAACTGCACCGCCGTCGAGAGCACGTGCAGCGTCGCCTCGGCCCAGGGCACGAACGCGCCGTTCTTCCAGATCCAGTCCGCTTCCTTGACCGTCGCGCTCATGGCATCGGGCTCCCGTCGTTGGCCGCCGCCACTCTAGGGCATTTTCGGATTGCACGGAACCAGCCCACGCCCCAAGGAACACGAGGCTATAGCGGGGATCGTGATGTCCGCTTCGGTAGTAAGCCGGCCTCAATCCCTGGTGGCGTTAGGGTCCGCTTATAGACACAACCGCAAGTTGGTACGGCCCGAGGATGCCGAGCTTGGTCATTGACGACGCTACGGGAGAAGCTGGTCAAGATTGGCGCCAAGGTCGTCCGCCACGGTCGCTATGTCACTTTCCGATTGGCAGAAGTGGCGGTGCCGAGGGACCTGTTCCGGAAAATCCTCCGACTCATCGATGGGCTGCGACGAGCCCCTTTGCCGCCATGACGGCGGCCCATCCAGATGCATCAAGGCCACCCGACAGGACAGGTCTGTGCCGTGCAGGTCCGAGTGCGCCCTCTTCTTGCGAAATGGTCACTGGGCCGAGTTACTCATCGCCAAATCAGCCCGATCAAGAGCGGGACTACAGCCTATCGTGACAGCTCAAGGCCGGATTGGCGGTCGGATGCCCATTGTGCTACCATTGTCCGCGATTGGGAGGAGCCATCTGGGGAATCCCGGATGAATTTGCTCGTCTAACAGACAAATCAGAGAGGACGCAGCGATGAACGGAATCGCAAAACTGATATTGCCGTTGGTCGGCACGTTGGTGCTGGCCGGCTGCGCCGGCATGGAGCTGCAAAGGGCACAGGAGATGTCGCCGCAAGGCTCGGCGTTCAATACCAACCTCTACGAGGGCTACGTGGACCTGGCGGCCTCGGAGTACGCCGAGGCCGACTATCGGGATTCCGATACCTTCGCCGCACGGGCGATCAGCGCCGGCAGCGGCCAGCTGGTCAGGCCCGAGCAAATCGACCGTCGCGCCCTGCCCGAGGACAAGGTCGGCGAGTTGATGGCCGCGCGCCGGCGCCTGGCGATGGCGCTGAGTACCGGCGCGTCGGAACGGAATCCCGCGGAAGCGGCCCGCGCCCAGGTGATGTTCGACTGCTGGATGCAAGAACAGGAGGAAAACTTCCAACCCGAGGACATCGCCCGCTGCCGCGGGGCCATGATGGCGGCCCTCGACATTTTGGAAATGAAGCCGGTCGCCATGGCGGCGCCCGCGCCGAAGCTGGCCCCGGTTCCGGGGCCTTACGTGGTGTTCTTCCAGACCGATAGCTTCGAGCTCAATGAGAAATCGCTCGCGATCATCAAGGACGCCGCGGGCAATGCATCGTCCGCGAAGGTCATGAAAGCGGTTCTGAGCGGCCATACGGATACCGCCGGATCGGACGGCTATAACAAGGGGTTGTCCCGCGCCCGGGTGATTGCCGTTGGCAACGCCCTGATGGAGGCCGGGGTGTCGCGCAAGCTCGTGCAAAAGGACTACTACGGCGAATCCAAGCTCCGGGTCGCGACGCCGGATGACACGGCGAACCAAGATAACCGGCGCGTCGAGATCAAATTCGACCGCTAACATGCCGGGGCAGCATCCCCGCCGTCGTCGAGGCGGCGGGGTCGCCGCAACGGGAACGAACGCGGTTTTGCAATCGATGCCGAGGTGCGATTAGGCCTCGGTTGTGGGTCTCAGGCGCGCTGTCCCTTCCCTTTAATCAGTCCGGCCCGAACTCGGGTTCGGCCCAGTCTTCTATGGCGGATATGTGGATATCCGCGCCAGGTTAGCTCTTACCTCTCGACTCAGCGGCGCCGATCTGCCCTCCGCAATCGAAGTGAGCTGGGCAGTATGCCGTTTTCCCGAAAGCCCAATGAGTCTAAGCTAACGAGTGGTCCTAATAATTGGGGAGAGGCCCTACAAGGGGACGGCGACCATGGAAAAGAGGAAGTGCTTGTTGAGCGCTGCCGCGTTTAGCGTCGCGGTCGTACTATCTTGTGCCCTCACAGGCACGGCACAGGCTCAGTTTGATATCCTCAAGTCGGCAAAAGAGGCCCTAGGCTCGTTTGGAGGGGCAACCGGCGGCGCCGGCGCGCTCACCGACGCGGAGATCGGTGACGGCCTGATCGAGGCGCTAAGGGTCGGCACCGAACGGGTGGTCGGGCAGGTGGGCACAGCAGACGGCTACAACCTGGATCCGGACATCCACATCCCGCTACCGGGAGTCCTCAAAGACGTGCAGAAGGTTTTGAAGTCCATCGGCATGTCCAGCCTTGCCGACGACTTGGAACTGCGTCTCAACCGGGCGGCCGAGGTGGCTGCGCCCGAGGCCAAGGAGCTGTTCTGGCAGGCTATCAGCGAAATGACGCTGGACGACGTGCGGCAGATCTACGAAGGGCCAGACGACGCCGCCACTCGCTATTTCCAGGATAAGATGACACCGCCGCTGGCCAAGCGCTTGCAGCCGGTGGTTAACCGCTCGCTAGCCGACGTGGGAGCGATCCAGTCTTACGACAACATGATGGGGCAATATAAATCGGTGCCTTTCGTGCCCGACGTGAAAGCGGATCTGACCAGCTACGTGGTCGAGAAGGCTATGGATGGCCTTTTCTATTACGTCGCCAAGGAGGAAGCCGCGATCCGCAACAATCCGGCGGCGAGGACGACCGAGCTGCTGCAAAAGGTTTTCGGGGCGGGTTAAGTAAACCGTCCCGGAAGCGTGTAGCTTTCAGCGGCTAGGCGCCCAGCGTCACGAATGTCCGCTTTGGGTTAAACTCGAAAATGCGACGATGCCATCGCGAACGTCCGCTGCTGGCGCAAGAGCGGAAATCGATAAGGGGGCGTTCGAGCATTACTCCGGCATCGTGCGCCTGATAGATCGAGCCCGGCAATATCGCGGTCGACTACCGGACCGACGGATCGCCGCCGGTGTCAATTCGGGCGCGAGCCTTCGCCGGCCCCGCATCGACATAGGTATACTCGATCTTCCTGAAGTCGCCGTACAACACGCGCAAATACGCCTCGGTTTGGTTCGGGCAGGCAACGTCGCCGCCGAGAAATGGGACCGTCGACGTCGGTAAGACGATCTCCTGCGGCACGCCGTAACCCCCGCTCTCGGTGGCCGGCATGGCGCCCTTGTGGCTCTGCCTTTCGAGCACGGCTTCACCGTGGCTGATCGCCCGCCGGTAAATCATTATGTCGGCCCGGATTTCGCCGCGCAGGCGATTGCGTTCCCACCGGAAGGGCCATCGTTTCGGCGGATCGAATGAGATCGAGATGAAATCTTTCTTCTCGAAAAGGTCGACGAAGTAACCATCCCGCGCGCCACGTTCGGCGAGCCCGGCCGCCAACCGCTCCCAGGTCATGTCACCGTCGAGCAGAACCGACAGGTCGATGTCGTCCTCCCAATCGAGAAGCGCGCCGCGCTCCCTCACGGCGCCAAGAAGGCTGCCCCCCTCCAGCCAGTGCACGACCCCCATTTCGCTCAGGCAGGCGGCAACATGATGGCTGAGTTCCTTCATGTGCTCACGGCAGCAGGGCGCGGTGTTGAGGCCGAGACGGTTGACGTAGAGATTGAACGGGCAGGGTGGCGTCGATTTCCCACAACCCCTCCAACTGACGGCGCCCTTCGATAGCACCAGTTCGCGGATGCCATGGCGCCGTCGGAATGCCACGATATCGCCCTTCACCTGGGTCTCCAGGACCGACAGGTCGCGATCGCTCAAGGGATATAGCCGGCGCCGTCGGCCGGCCCAACGCTGGCGAAGGAACCACGTTAGTTCGATTGCCATGGCGGCCGCCAGGACCGCCTGGAGCTTGATGTTGGGGATGGCCAAACCGGCGAGGAGGGCTGGGCCGAGCAGCCACAGTCCGGCGTAGTCACCGTGCTTCGCCAAGAATTCGACCATTCGGGAAGCCGGTCGGGAGGCCGGTCGGAAGGCGATTGCAGGGGCCGCGATGATGTAAAACACGACGACCACGAAGCCGACCGAGATGTAGAGGGCGGGACGGTCGAGGCCATCGGGCGACAGCGACACCAGCGCCACCGTAAGGGCCGCCAGAACCCCCGTCGCCAGGGATGCAGGCAAGCTGGGCGGATACCAGTTCCGTGGATATCTCAAGAGGCGGACGAAGGATAGATAAGTCGCCACATAAAGGGCGGCGGCGATCAGAGCGGCGATCACCTGGGTGGTCGCTGATGCGCCGATGCCGGTCACAGCCTTTGTGTCTCACCTCGCGCCATGTCCCGTCCGATCGTCATTGCCGCGCGGCGGTTACCCTCCGCCGTCAGAATGCGCGGCAGGACCTCGGCATGGGCGCGCTCGATGTCGGCGGCGAAATCGATCTCGATCCAAGGCATGCCGGTGATGTCCTCGAATGCGAAGGTGCCGCGTGGCGAGGTCAGCAGAACATCGCGGATCGTCTCCTCGTAAGGTTCGTGGCGGCGGCCTTGGCGTAAGTAGAGCTCGGTCTGAAGGATGATCTTCTTGGCCACCTCGGCCGACAGCTTGAAAAAGCCCACCGATTCACCGCAGAAATCGAACTCGGCGCTCAACCATTTGCGGAACTCGACGATCTCGCCGTCCCGGACACATACTTTGACAGGCTCATCGCCCGGATCGAAGCCACGATCGAGGAGCAGGCAGTTCTGGTGGCGTGAGTTGACCAGACGCTCCACCAATGCCTCGTCGTAGAGGACGTCGGCGTCCATTAGGAGGACCGGCCCCCCGCAACACAATTCGTCGCGCAAGGCCCACAGGGTGACGATGTTGCCCGCTTCATAATCCTCGTTGAACACGGTTCGCACGTAATCCTGTGCCCCTAGGGCAGCGATCTGCCGCTCGATGTCTTGGTGGTGATAACCGACGCCGAGTACCAACTCGTCTATGCCGTGTCGCCTGAGAATTTCGATATGGAATTGTAGCAAAGATTTACCACCGAAGCGCAGCAAGACCTTCGGTGGAGGTTTGGTGGCCGTAAATCCGAGCCGGGCACCGATCCCGGCCGCCAACATAACTACCTTCATACGCCATTCCCCACAGCAGCGGCCGCTCACGGCGACGATAAGTCGGCGCCGCGTGCGCTGCCAGGCAGCGTGGCGCGCCTACCTTCCTCGACGAGTTGGGACGCATTGATACAGAAAGATCGGATCAATCTAACCGATCGCGCCCCATTTGGCTAATGGCGGGCAATAGGGCGAGGCAAGGCGGCCCCTTTGCTTGCGCCAACCCAAGGGTGGCGCTGGTTTAGCGGTGGGTCGTCATGGACGGTGCCGGCTTGATCCGATACCGCAAAAGAAAGCGCATGGTCTCTTTATTGAGGGTCTGCGCTTGGCCGGATTTTCTGAGAAATGACCGCTTCGGGCCGATCAGCGCTCCTTGGTATCAGCCCGAGGTCTCGACGTACTGCCGGCCGATGCCCAGGCGGTGGCGCACGACGGCGCTGATCGGCACGATGGCGAAGCCGCGCGCGCGCGCCTCGGGCAGCCAGCGCGCCAGCACGTCGAGGGTGGCGCGGTGCGGATGGCCGATCCCGATGGCGCTGCCGCGGCGCAAGGCCACGGCTTCCAGCCGCTCGAACTGGCGGGCGATCGCGGCCCGGTCGCTCCATTCGTTGTCGAGGAAGATGTCGCGCTCGGCGTAGGCCACGCCGGCGTGCCGGGCCATGGCGGCGCCGACGCTGGCCGGCGAGGTGACCGAATCGAGGAACAACAGGCCGCGGCTCCTGAGCGCGCCCATGACGGCAGCCATGCCCCGGGGCGAAGCGGTGAAGCGGCTGCCCATATGGTTGTTGACGCCGACGAAGCCGTCGAAGCGCTCCAGACCCCAGTCGAGCCGGCGCGCGAGCTCCGCGTCCGGCAAATCGGCGCCGAGCACGTTGGGCCCGGGATCGTAGCTCGCATCGCGCGGCTCCATGGGCACGTGCAGCATCAATTCGTGACCGGCCGCCCGCGCCTGCCCGGCCATGCGCCCCAGGCCCTCCGCATAGGTCATGAAGGAGAGCGTGAGCGGCCCGGGCAGCGCGATGGCGCGCTGCGTGCCGGCGCGATTGAGGCCCAAGTCGTCGAGGACCACCGCGATCATGGGCCGGGTGCCGAGGTTGGCGACCGGCACCGCGAAACGCCGCCAGGCCGGACGGCGCGCCGTGGCACCCTCGGGCACGGGCGGGACCGGCAGCGCCACCTGCTGCAGCGCGCCAGCGCCGGGCGGCCCGGCCGTATTTGGCGCCGGTCCGGCCGATTTTGGCGCCGGTCCGGCCGCGGTCTCGAGCGGCTCCTCGTAGAGACGCGCGAACGCGGCTTCGGTAGCCACGGCGAGCACTTGCGTTTCGCCCAACGGGGCCGGCGCGGCGTCGGGAGCGGGCACGGCCAGCTCGAACCGCGTCACCTCGCCCAGCGCGATCCGGGCCCCGCCGTCGTGGGTGACGCCGGAACCCGCGCCGTCCTCGATCAGGCGGATTGCGACCGAAGATCCGGTCCCGTAGCCGGGCCGGCCGCCGTCCGCCAGGTAGACGCCCGTGAACCCGCCGAGCAGAACGCAGGACAGGCCCAGACCGGTGAGCACCGACATGTGGCGCCGCTTCGCGCGTGCGCGCTTGGCCGCGTCGTCCGCGTCGCGTTGACGGGCGTGCGCCCTGGCCTGGTCGACGGCTTGACGGTGTGATGACTTTCCGGTATCCGGCATGCGTTTATACCAAGGAGCGCTTCCCCGATTCGATCCATCGGGCAGCCTACCACGGGGGCCGCCCCGGCGCCTAACGGCGCCCGGGCGGTATAGCCCTAGATTCCTTGCCGATTAATTAACGTTTTCGCCCCCAAATCCGCCCGCGCCCGCCATCGACAAGCACTGGCTTCAACGGAACGGATGGCTACAATCTTCCTGAGCTGCCACTGATACCAAGGAGCGCTGATAATGACCAAAGCTAGGGCCCGCCAACGGGCAAAGGCGAAAGCGGGGCAGAAAGCGAGAAAGCGAGAAGCCAACGCCGACCGGCCCGGCCAAAAAATCCAGCCGGGGCGGTTCGATCCGGGACCAAGTTCGATAAAAAGCCCGCGCGTGAATGCCAACGCCAAGAACTTCGCCAGGACCAAACGCGGCGCGGCGCGGTCGAGATAGGCCGTGCCCCCGAATTCGTCCGCTCCAACCCCGACCGCGGACTTCCAAGGCGGCCCAAAGGGCGCTCGTGACAATACTTTAAGTTTCCCCGCCCCCGCCTAAGCGTCCGTGCCCAAAGCATCCAAAATAGGGCACTCGGGCCGATCGTCGCCGTGGCAGCGCTCCATGAGGTAGGTGAGGGTTTCGCGCATGCCGCGCAAGCCCGCGATCTTGCGGTCGATCTCGGCGACATGGTTCGCGGCCAGCGCCTTGACCTGGGCGCTGCGGCGTTCCGAATCGCGCCACAGCGCCAGCAGATCGGCGACCTCGCCGACCGAGAAGCCGAGCCCGCGCGCGCGCTGGATGAAGCGCAGGGTCTGAACGTCGTGATCGCCGTAGACGCGGTAGCCCGAATGGGTCCGCGCTGCGGCCGCGATCAGGCCGATGCTCTCGTAATAGCGGATGGCTTTCGCCGAGATGCCGGTCTTATCCGCGACGGTTCCGATCTGCATGGCGGTCTCCCTTACAAAGCCAGTTTCCTCAGCCTGAGCGCGTTGCCGATCACCGAGACCGAGCTGAAGCTCATGGCCGCGGCCGCGATCATCGGGCTGAGCAGCAGTCCGAAGATCGGGTACAGCACGCCGGCCGCGATCGGTACGCCGAGGCTGTTGTATATGAAGGCCCAGAACAGGTTCTGGCGGATGTTGCGCATGGTCGCGCGGCTCAGGCGCCGGGCGCGGGCGATGCCGCGCAGGTCGCCCTTGACGAGCGTCACCCCGGCGCTCTCCATGGCCACGTCCGTGCCCGTGCCCATGGCGATGCCGACCTGGGCCTGGGCGAGCGCGGGGGCGTCGTTGATGCCGTCGCCGGCCATGGCCACGATCCGGCCCTCGGCCTGAAGGCGCTTGACCACCTCGCCCTTCTGTTCCGGCAGCACCTCGGCCTCGATGTCGTCGAGCCCGAGCCGGCGCCCGACGGCCTCGGCGGTGGTCCGGTTGTCGCCGGTCAGCATGACGATCTTGACCCCGTCCGCCTGCAGAAGGCGGATCGCCTCGGGCGTCGACTCCTTGATCGGGTCGGCGACGCCGATGAGCCCGGCGGCCCGGCCGTCGATCGCAAAGAACATGACGGTCTCGCCCTCCCGGCGCAGGTCCTCGGCGCGCGCCTCCAGGCCGGCGGGGTCGATGCCGAGCTGCTCCAGCAGCTTCAGGTTACCGAGCGCGACGCGGCGGCCGCCGACGCGGCCGGTGACGCCCTTGCCGGTCACGGACTCGAAGTCCCTGGCCTCCTCGAGCGTGAGGTCCCGCTCCTGGGCGCCGGCGACGATGGCGGCGGCCAGAGGATGCTCGCTGCCGCGCTCGAGGCTGGCGGCCAAACGCAGGAGCTCCCCTTCGTCCACGCCCTCGGCGGGCACGACCCGCGTCAGGCGCGGCTTGCCCTCGGTCAACGTGCCGGTCTTGTCGACGACCAGGGTGTCGACCTTCTCCATGATTTCGAGTGCTTCGGCATTCTTGATCAAAACGCCCACGGTGGCGCCACGCCCGGTCCCGACCATGATCGACATCGGCGTGGCCAGGCCGAGCGCACAGGGACAGGCGATGATCAGCACCGCGACCGCGTTGATGATCGCATAGGCCATGGCCGGATCGGGGCCGAAAAGGCCCCAGACCACGAAGGTGATGGCGGCGGCGAGCACGACCACGGGCACGAAGTAGCCCGCGACCACGTCGGCCAGGCGCTGGATCGGCGCCCGGCTGCGCTGGGCCTCGCTGACCATCCGGACGATCTGGGCGAGCAGGGTGTCGGCCCCGACGCGCTGCGCCTCCATGACGAAGCCGCCGGTGCCGTTGAGCGTGGCGCCGGTCACCCGATCGCCGGCGACCTTCTCCACCGGGATCGGCTCGCCGCTAATCATGGATTCGTCGATCGAGCTCGATCCCTCGATCACGACGCCGTCCACCGGGACCTTCTCGCCGGGGCGCACGCGCAGCATGTCGCCCGGATGCACGCGGTCGAGCGGGACGTCCTCCTCGCTGCCGTCCGGACGGACGACGCGCGCCGTCTTGGGCGCGAGGCCGAGCAAGGCCTTGATGGCGTTCGAGGTTTGGCTGCGCGCCTTGAGCTCCAGCACCTGGCCCAGAAGCACGAGGGTGATGATCACCGCGGCCGCCTCGAAATATACGGCGACGCTGCCATCCGGGCCACGGAAAGCGTCGGGGAAGATGCCCGGTACGAGAGTCGCCACCAGGCTATAGAGGTACGCCACCCCGGTGCCGATGGCGATCAGCGTGAACATATTGAGGTTGCGCGTGACCAGCGAGGTCCAACCGCGCTCGAAGAATGGCTTGCCGCCCCACAGGATCACCGGGCTGGCGATCACGAGCTGGACCCAGCCCCAGGCCCGCTCCGAGGCCAGCGCCTCCAGCGGGCGGCCGGGGATGAGGTCGGCCATGGCGATGACGAAGACCGGCAGGGTGAGGACCAGGCTGCCCCAGAACCGACGGGTCATGTCGACCAGTTCCGGATTGGGCGCCTCCTCCAGGACAATGGTCACCGGCTCGAGCGCCATGCCGCAGAGCGGGCAGTCGCCGGGCTCGTCGCGCACGATCTCCGGGTGCATGGGGCAGGTGTACTGCGTCTTGGTCGCTTGCACCGCTGGCGCGGCCGGCTCCAGGGCCATGCCGCACCTGGGACAAGCGGCCGGACCCTCGCTTTCCACCCCGGGGCACATGGGACAGATGTAGGTGTTGGGACCGTAGGCCTTCGCGGGTCCCTCCGTGGCCGCGTGTGCGTGGTGACTGCATGCGCCGTGCGCGGGCTCCGGTTCGGGCCGCGCTTCGGCGTGGTGACAGCCGTCCTCGTGGTCCTGATCGTGCCCGTGTTGGTGATGGCGTCGCCGGTCTTCGGCCATGTTTCCCTCCGTTCGCGCGGTCCCCGCAGGCGGCATCCTCGCCGCTCAGGTACCTATGAATCGCCATGGAATAGGCGTCATATAGGCCTTCCAGTTACTGGAAGGTCAAGGTTTGAACGATAAAAAAAACCCCGCGCGCCCGGGCCCGTCGCGGTTCGGCCAAAACCGCCGCGCGGCTTGCTTCCGTCCGCTTGGGCAAGCTGTTATAAAGGGGGGAGGCATAGCTGAAAGAAGATCTTAAGAATACCCTCTAGGTATCTGAAATGTTTCTGCTGATCGACAACTACGACTCTTTCACTTACAACCTCTACCACTTCCTGGGAGAGTTGGGCGCCACGATCGAGGTGCGGCGCAACGACGCACTCAGCGTGGACCAGGCCCTGGCCCTCCGGCCGCAGGGCATCGTCATGTCGCCCGGCCCCTGCGACCCCGACCGCGCCGGCATCTGCCTGGACCTGGTGGCCGCCGCCGCCGGCAAGCTGCCCATGCTCGGCGTCTGTCTGGGCCACCAGGCGATCGGCCAGGCCTTCGGCGGCAAGGTGGTGCGCGCGCCGGTCTGCATGCACGGCAAGCTGAGCCAGGTGCACCACCACGGCCAGGGGCTGTTCGAGGGCCTGCCCTCGCCGTTTTCCGCGACCCGCTACCATTCGCTCACGATCGCGCGCGAGGGCCTGCCCGAGGTCCTGGAGGTGACCGCCGAGACCGACGACGGCGTCATCATGGGCCTGCGCCACAAGGAGCTGCCCATCCACGGCGTCCAGTTCCACCCGGAAAGCATCGCCTCCGAGCACGGCCACGCGCTGCTCGCGAACTTCCTGCGGATCGCCGGCCACAACGTGGCGGAGGAGCCGCGGAGGGCGTCCGCATGAGCGCCGTGGCGGGCGACCTGGCCCAGGCGGGCGACCTGAAGGCGCTGCTGGGCGCGGCCGCGAGCGGCCGGGCGCTGGACAGCGCCGAGGCCGAGCGCGCCTTCGACATCATCATGTCGGGCGACGCCACCCCGGCCCAGATGGGCGGCTTCCTGATGGCGCTCCGGGTGCGCGGCGAGACCGTGGCCGAGATCACCGGCGCGGCGCGCGCCATGCGCGCCAAGATGCTGACCATCGAGGCGCCCGAGGGCGCCATCGACACCTGCGGCACCGGCGGCGACGGCAAGGGCACCTACAACGTCTCGACCGCCAGCGCCCTGGTGGCGGCGGCCTGTGGCGTGCCGGTGGCCAAGCACGGCAACCGGGCGCTCTCGTCCAAGAGCGGCGCGGCCGACGTGCTGGCGGCTTTGGGCGTCAACATCGACGCCGACATGAGCCTGGTCAAGAAGGCGCTCTGGGAGGCCAAGGTCTGCTTCCTGATGGCGCCCCGGCACCACAGCGCCATGCGTCACGTCGGCCCGACCCGGGTCGAGCTGGGCACCCGGACCATCTTCAACCTGCTCGGGCCGCTGTCCAACCCGGCCCGGGTCAAGCGCCAGACCATCGGCGTGTTCGCGCCCGACTGGGTCGAGCCCATCGCCCAGGTGCTGAACGGCCTGGGCCACGAGCGCGCCTGGGTGTTCCACGGTGCCGGCGGCCTCGACGAGCTCTCGACCACGGGCGCGTCCACGGTCGCCGAGCTCAAGGACGGCGAGGTTACGACCTTCGAGGTGACCCCGGCCGACGCCGGCCTGGCCACTGCCAAGATCGAGGACCTCAAGGGCGGCGACGCCGCGCACAACGCCCAGGCCATGCGCGCCATGCTCGACGGCGAGCCCGGGGCCTTCCGCGATATCGTGCTGCTGGCCAGCGCCGCGGCGCTGATCGTCGCCGGCAAGGCTACCGATCTCAAGGACGGCGCCGCCATGGCGGCCGAGGCCGTGGACGGCGGCAAGGCGCGCGCGACCCTGGCGCGCCTGGTCGCGATCAGCAACGAGCCGCCGGCCCCCGTGGCGGACAGGTCGGGAGCCGAGACGTGAACGACGTGCTGGCACGCATCTGCACCGACAAACGCGAGCTGGTGGCCGCGCGCAAGCGCGAGACGCCCGCGAGCGCGCTGGAAGCGCGCGCCCGGGACGCCGAGCCGGCGCGCGGTTTTCACCGGGCGCTCGCCGAGCGCGCCGCCTCGGGGCGCTTCGGACTGATCTGCGAGATCAAGAAGGCCTCGCCCAGCAAGGGCCTGATCCGCGCCGACTTCGACCCGCCGGCCTTGGCGCGCGCCTACGCGGCCGGCGGCGCGACCTGCCTGTCGGTGCTGACCGATACGCCCTACTTCCAGGGCCAGGACGCGGACCTGGCCGCGGCGCGCGCCGCGGCTACGGCGCTGCCGGTGCTGCGCAAGGACTTCATGCTCGATCCCTATCAGATCGTCGAGTCCCGGGCGCTCGGCGCCGACTGCGTGCTGCTGATCATGGCCGCGCTCGGCGACGCGCAGGCGCGCGAGCTGGAGGACGCGGCCCGGGCGCTCGCCATGGACGTGCTTGTCGAGGTCCACGATGGGGCCGAGCTCGAGCGGGCGTTAAAGCTGCGCGCGCCGCTGATCGGCGTCAACAACCGCAACCTCAAGACCCTCGAGGTGGATCTGGCGACCACCGAGGCGCTGGCCCCGCGCATTCCCGCCGGGCGCCTGCTGGTCGCCGAGAGC
>JACZWN010000292.1 GCA_022572105.1 Pseudomonadota bacterium
GTGCTCGGCGAGGCGGCCCAGGCCGAGACCGCCCTGACGCGCGCCGCCGCGCTGGTCCGGGACCTGCCCGAAGACGCACCCGAGCGCGCCCAGCTCGACGAAGCGGGGCGCGCCCTGCTCGACGAGGCGCTGCGCGCCCTGCTGCCAAGTCCCTGATTCGCCACGCTTCCCGCCGGCCACCTGCGCGAACGGCCCAGCGAACGTAAACAGATCGCCACCGAAGCGCTGGCCGTGCACTGAGCCGCACCGGCGGATATAATCGCGGGCTTCCGTTCGACCGTGAGGCTGCGCGCCCGCGCGCGCCAGAACCGGCACGACATGTATTTCGACAAGCGGCTGTGGACGTTCACCGAAGGCCTGCGCTGGCGCATCGCCGGCGCGGTGCTGATCAGCCTGGTCTCGGCCACCTTCGGTATCGCGCGCCTGGCCTTGCTCGGCTGGCTGCTGGCCAAGGTGTTCCAGGGCGCGGGCGCGGGCGAGCTCGCCGTGCCGTTTATCGCGGTGGCAGGGGTCATGGTGCTGCGCGGCGGCCTGGAATACTGGCGCACCATGATCGCCCACAGGACCGCGGCGTCGGCTCAGCTCCAGATCCGCAAGCGCCTCTACGACAAGGTGATCGAGCTGGGCCCCGCGCACTTCGGGCTCGAGCGCACCGGCGACGTCATCGCCTCGGCGATCGACGGCGTCGAGCAGTTGGAGACCTACTTCGGCCAGTACCTGCCCCAGGTCATCGTCGCGGCGCTGCTGCCGCTCGCGATCTTCGCCTTCGTGGCGGCCCTCGATCTTCCGGTCGCGGCGCTCATGGTCGCCTTCGCGCTCTTTACGCTCATCGCACCGGCGGCGTTCCACGCCTGGGACAGTGCGGCCAGCATCGCGCGCGGCCAGGCCTACGGCGCCTTCGGCGCAGAATTCCTCGATTCGGTCCAGGGGCTGGCGACCCTCAAGGCCTTCGGCCAGAGCGGCGCGCGCGCCCGGCTGCTGGCCGAAAAAGCGCGCGCCGTCTTCCGCAGCACCATGTGGGTGCTGGCGACCAACTCGCTGTCGCGCGGCATCACCGACACCGGCATCGCCGTGGGCGCCGCCACGACGCTCGGCCTCGGCGCGTACCGCGTCGCCGAGGGCGCCATGAGCCTCGAAGCGCTGCTCGTGGTCCTGATGCTGGGCATCGAGGTGTTCCGGCCGCTGCGCGAGCTGCGCTTTTTGCTGCACGACGGCATGCTCGGCCAGTCGGCGGCGCTGAGGATCTTCGCGATCTTCGACGCCCAGCCGCTGGTCCGCGACGACCATGGGGAGCGGCCGCCCGCAATCGCCCCCGGGGGTGCGCCCGGGGCCGCGCTCTTGCCCTCGGTCGCCTTCGAGGGCGTGACCTTCGCCTACCCGGGCACCCGGGGCCCCGCGCACCGGGGTTTGAGCTTCGAGGTCGCCGCCGGCGAGCGCATCGGCATCGTCGGGCCGTCGGGCGCCGGCAAGTCGACGATCCTGCGCCTGCTGCTCAGGCTCTACGATCCGCAAGAGGGGCGGGTGCGCATCGGCGGGCGCGACCTGCGCGAATTCGGCCTCGAGGCGCTGCGCGCCCAGCTCGCCGTGGTCAGCCAGGACACCTACCTGTTCCACGGCACGGTCGAGGACAACCTGCGCTTCGGCAAGCCCGAGGCGAGCCACGACGAGATCGAGGCCGCGGTGCGCGCCGCCAACGCCTACGACTTCATCGCGCGCCTGCCCCAGGGCTACGGGACCGTTATCGGCGAGCGCGGCATCCGCCTCTCGGGCGGTCAGCGCCAGCGTATCGCCATCGCCCGCGCGCTGTTGCGCGACGCCCCGATCCTGGTGCTCGACGAGGCGCTGTCGGCGGTCGATGCCGAGAACGAGGCGGTGATCCAGCAGGCGCTCGACCGGCTGATGCGGGGGCGCACCACGCTCATCTTCGCCCACCGCCTGTCCAGCGTGATCGACGCCGACCGCATCCTCGCCCTCGAGGACGGCCGCATCGCCGAGACCGGCACCCATTCCGAGCTGATGGCCAAGCGGGGCGCCTATCACCGCCTGATGGCCGAGCAGGCGCGCGACGCGGCGCCGGCGGAGATGGCGCTGCTCACCGATGGGGCGGCGGCGGGCGAGGTGGCGGCGGGCGGCGTGGCGGCGGGCGCGGACCTGCCCGG
>JACZWN010000150.1 GCA_022572105.1 Pseudomonadota bacterium
CTGCGCGATAGCGCCGCCGCCACTTGTAGACGGTGCCGACGCTAACGCCCATGGCCGCGCTCACGTCCTGGGGGTGTTCTCCGCGCTTCAGGCGAGAGATCAATACCTCTCGACCTCGGGGCGTCAGACGAGCATTCTTATGGACGTTCATTCGGTCCTCCTCGGTTAAGCTTCTGATTTTCCAAACTTCAGCTTCTCAGGGGTGGATCGAATGAACAACCTATTGAGACATCACAGCTAGACGGCGCCCCCGCTAGACGGCGCCTGGGTCCTCGGGCCGGCCGCCGCCGCCGAGAAATAGCATACTGTCCCCGATTCTTTCCCTGAATATTTAGAGTTCGACCTCGAAGCCCGGGATCGCGTCCTCGTTCCATGCGATGCCGGTGCCCGGGACCTCGGGAATCCGCACCTGCCCGCCCACCACCTCGAGCGGCTCGGCCAGCACCGGCGCGGCCCAGTCCACGTACTCC
This sequence comes from Pseudomonadota bacterium, assembly GCA_022572105.1. GTDB lineage: Bacteria > Pseudomonadota > Alphaproteobacteria > Kiloniellales > J153 > JACZWN01. The sequence goes on from JACZWN010000150.1 coordinate 471, forward strand.
AGCCAGTGCCGGGTCGGCGTCGCCGCCAACAGGTGGCAGGAAATCTCCGGGAACAGGTGCGACGACATGGCGATGCCGGCGGCTTCGGCGAGCGCGGCGGCGCGCAGCCAGCCGGTGACCCCGCCGATGCGCTGCACGTCGGGCATCATGTAATCGGCCGCACCCGCCGCGATGGCGGCGGCCATGGCCCTGGGGCCGTAGAAGTTCTCGCCGATCTGGATCGGGGTTTCGACCGCGCGCGCGATCCTGGCGCAGCCCGCCAGGTCGTCGTAAACGATCGGCTCCTCGATCCAGTACACGTCCTCGCCGTCGAGCGCCCGGCCCCGGCGGATCGCCTCGGCCGGGTCCAGGCCCTGGTTGAAGTCGCAGGGCAGGAACACGTCCGCGCCGACGGCCCGGCGCACCGCGCGCAGGGTGGCCAGGTCGTCGTCGAGGCGCGGCCGACCGAGGCGGACCTTGATCGCGTCGTAGCCGCCCTCGGCGACCAGTGCCTGCGCCTCCTCGGCCGCCGCCTCGGGCGCGATCAGGCCGAGGCCGTTGCTGTTGTAGGCCCGGATCGGCCCGGGCGCGGCGCCCAGCAGCGTCGCCAGCGGCAGGCCCGCGGCCTGGGCGAGCGCGTCCCAGCAGGCCATGTCGAAGCCCGAGACCGCCATCGCCGCCAGGCCCTCGTGGCCCATGAGCGTCAGCCCCTTGGTCGCCTTGGCGTGGAGCGCGACGGGCGCGACCCGATCGCCCTTGGTCAGCGCCAGGATGTCCCGCAGCAGCCCGGCCAGGTGCACGTTGCCGCGCGCGATGTAGCCGAACAGGTAGGTGCGGCCGGTGATCCCCTCCTCGGTCTGCAGGTCGAGCAGCAGGAACGGCGCGCGCTCGATGGTGACGACGCGGGTCACCAGCGGGCGCGCGAGCGGCACCATGACCGAGCGGATGGTCAGGCCGCGGATCGTGAGCTTGGGATGGGTCATGATTTATACGTTGTCTCACAAAAGGATAGGCCGTGCGGAGGGGCGCGCGCAGGGTATCACGTCCGAGCGCGTCGGTTCGCGCCCATTCAAAGCTGCGTGAGCTTCGGGCTGCCAGGCTTTCCAAAGCCCGCGCCCGCGGTCACAATCGGGTCAAGCCCCGAGAGCGGGCGCAAACACCGAGGAGGAAAGCGAACGTGACCGCCCTGACCCCCCGCAAGCCGGTGCCCGGCCTCGAGGTGCCGACGCTCGACGGCGAGACCTGGAAGCTCGCCGAGGCCAAGCCGGACAACTTCACCATGATCGTGTTCTATCGCGGTTTCCACTGCCCGATCTGCTCCAACTACATGCGCGATCTCGACCGCAAGGTTGGGGACTTCGCGGCGCGCGGCGTCGAGGTGATCGGAATCAGCACCGACGACGAGGACCGGACCCGCCAGACCCGGGAGGGCTGGGGCCTGGAGAACCTCAGGCTCGGCTACGGCATGAGCATCGACAAGGCGCGCGAGTGGGGCCTCTACGTCTCGTCGAGCCGCGGCAAGACCTCGGCCGGCGTCGAGGAGCCGCCGCTGTTCAACGAGCCGGGCGTGTTCCTGGTGCGCCCCGACGGCGACCTCTACGCCGCCCTGGTCGGCTCCATGCCGTTTGCGCGCCCGCACTTCTCGGAGATCCTCAAGGCCCTCCAGTTCATCATCGAAAAAGACTACCCCGGCCGCGGCGAGGCGTGAGGGCGGGGCTGAGATCGCGGCACACGAGACGACCGCAAATCGACCCGTTGCGGACGACCGTCCCCTCGTGCCCGAATGTCCCCTTATGGATCAAATAACGGACTCCGGCTTATCGGTTTCCGAAGGACCGTCCATAGCCATAGAGGAGACACTCGAGCGACCTAGTAGATTAACTCAAACGCTGTTTTGTGTGGGGGCCAAACCCATTGAAGTTCACCATCACTGCTGGCAATATCAGTTAACGATGCTCGATTTTTTTCGACTGTCAACATGAAGGAGGGTTAGCTATGTGGAAAGCAAGACTTTTTCCGGTCATTTCGATTGTTGCAGTGATCGCGGTTGGAACGCTCGCAGTTCAGAATTTCGAGGCCTACGAATCGAGTGCGTGGGCTAGGTCGCCATTGGAAACGCAGTTAGCCCAGACAAAAAAGCCGCCCAAAGCGAAAACCACACTACTTTTGGAACAGAAGCTGGAGGGCTTGCCGGGATTTAAAGTGCAAGTCGTTTTCATCGAAGGTCCGCCAGGATGGGTCGGTTCGAAACACTATCATCCCGGCCACTTATTTGGTTACGTGTTCGAGGGTACCTACCATGTTAACTTCGAAGATATGACCTCTCGGACAATACGGGCGGGCGAGGTATTTTACGAGAATCCGAACTCCGTGATGCGCTCTAAGAATGCGAGTTCAACCGAATGGACAAAGGAGATAGTGTTCCAGATTTTGCCCGAGGACCAACCTGGGGGAATTAGTGTGAAGTAGCAAAACAACTGCCTGTCATGCTAAGCGCATCTTTGCATGCGTTGATATGAATAATACTTTGCACGGTTGCTCGCGGGAGTAATAAATCACCTCGTGTATGGGCGATCTTGCGGGAGGCCGGCTTGCTCAAATATATCGGCCAACCGAATTCGATCTTCGGGCCTCACGTATTGGCGCAGCAACCAAAATGACCGCAGGTGAAATCCCGGATAGCTATCAAATAGTCTGTCTAGCACCTTAGCTGCCTCATCTGACCGGGCCAGTTCGTCATACGCTGCGGCCCAGACGGCGAACCCGGCATCGTTGATCGGCCCGCCGCGGATAGAATTTTCCTCCAACGTAGCTATAACTCCTTCGTACTTACCTAAGGTGAAGTTGGCTATGCCCAAATACATTCGATAGGGGCTACCGAATTCAGGATTCAAGCGGATAGCTGTATTAATTGGGTCGATGGCTTCCTCGGCGCGGCCCGCCCACACTAGAAAGTTTCCAAGTAGGGCGTGAGCATCTGCATTGCTTGGTGCTGACATCAGCATCTTGTCCAATATCATGATGGCCTTATCGGTCTGACCCGTAATATGAAAAGCGGACGCCATCGCTACTTGTGACATCTCAAATTGCTCGTCTATCTCCCAGGCCTTCCGTGCCCATCGCAATGCCTCTTTTGCCTCCTCAACGGGTGAAGGGCTATATCCACCCATAACGGCGATGGAGTAAGTCCGAGATAGCCCCGCGTGCCCTCCCGGAAAGTTGTGCGCTTGCTCAATAACGCGTTCGAACAACTGGCGCGGCTTTAACAGATGGTCAATGTCCGTGGCGTACGTGGATAACAATGTCCTGGCGTTCAGAAAGAGAGTGTAGCTTTCTGGACTTAATCCGTACTTCTCGTCCAAACGATACGATTCTCCCGGTTTCAGCTTCACAGCAAGCGCTGAAACGACTTTCTTCGCGATTTCATCCTGCAAAGCAAAAATGTCTCGTAAGTTACCGTCATACCGCTCGGCCCACTGATGACTACCAGTCAACGCGTCGATGAGTTGGGTGTTGATACGCACTTCGTCACCCTCGTGTCTCACGCTGCCTTCGAGAATATAACGGACGCCTAATTCTTCGGCGACTTGCCCAATATTGACCGAGCTGTCCGTGTAGTTGGCGGTGGAGTTCCTCGCAATCACGAAAAGCCCGGAGACCTTCGATAAATCCGTGATCAGATCGCTGGTCAGACCCTCTGCAAAGTAGTCCTGCTCGGGATCACCGCTCATGTTGGTGAACGGCAGCACCGCGATCGATGGCTTGTCGGGCAGCGGGAAGGCCATGCGCTCGGGACGCGCGGGCTCCACGTCCGGCGCCCAAGACCGCCACCAGATGGAGCCGACGCCGATGACGAGCAGCGCGATGGTGGCGGCAGACAAGGCCATCGATGGCCGCGGTAGCCGGCGCGCCCGCGCCGGGGCGGCAACGGTCTTTCCCGCTGCCTCGGTCTCTAGAAGCACGCGATAGGCGCGCACCGGCTCAGCGATGTTCTTGAGAGCCTGCTCGCCCATGTCCTCGAAGCCGACATCAAGCTTGCCGCGAACGTCGCTGTAGACGCGCTCCGATATGCAGATACCGCCGGGTTCCGCCAGGCCCTCCAGCCGTGCCGCCACGTTGACGCCATCGCCGAGGATGTCGTCGCCCTCGACAACGATGTCGCCTTGGTTGATGCCGATACGGAAATCGACGCGCTGATCCTGGGGCAGACCGACGTTATATTCCGCCATCTTGCGCTGCACCTCGACGGCGTTTCGCGCAGCGTCCACGACGCTCGGGAATTCGACGAGCAGCCCATCGCCAGTGGTCTTGACCAGACGCCCGCCGTGCTTGGCGATGCTCGGGTCGATCAGCTCTGCGCGGAGGGCCCGGAGGCGCGCAATCGTGCCTTCCTCGTCGGCCCCCATCAGCCGCGAGTAGCCCACCATATCGGCTGCAAGGATGGCGGCAAGCCGGCGCTTCATTTCTCCTCCCCAAGCAGTCGCAGGTTAGCGGAAATACCCAGAATAATCTACTGAAGGGAGGAATCTTGAAATGGTCTCACGGAGGGGTGCGGTAGCACCTCGATTCCGGTATCTACTGCTGAAATTAACAATCCGCCCAATATCGCCTTGGGGTCACGAGCGGTAGTACCACCTGTTAGGGACGAATGACCGCTTTTCGCACCGTCAGCGGGCCTTGGTCGCAGCCGCAATGAACGACTCCTTCTGGCCGAAAGCCGCCGAATGCGCCGAGCGGCTGCCGGGGGCAAAAGCGGCCTCTCGAGCCGCCATCGGCGCTGAGCCCTAGGCACATGAGACGACGCGCTGGACGGTCTTGCCGTTACGTCCTGGGCCGGACTGCGGCCCGTGCTATACTCTCCCAAGAGCCATGATCCCGCTGCACGACGATAACCCGACCTCGCTCACGCCGTTCGTCACGGTCGGGCTGATCGTGGCCTGCGTGGCGGTGTTCCTGTGGCAGGTGACGCTGCCGCCGGGGGCTATGGAGGCGGCCCTCTACAGCTACGGCATGATCCCGGCGGTGCTGTTCGGCGAGCGCGAGTTGCCGCCCGGCCTGGCCGCGATCCCGGCCGAGCTCTCGGTCGTCACCTCGATGTTCCTGCACGGCGGCTGGATACACCTGATCGGCAACATGCTGTACCTGTGGATCTTCGGCAACAACGTCGAGGACGCCATGGGCCATGGCCGCTTCGTCGTCTTCTACCTGCTGTGCGGGCTGGCGGCGGCGTTCGCCCAGGCGTTCCAGGACCCGGGCTCGACGGTGCCCATGATCGGCGCCAGCGGCGCCATCGGCGGGGTGCTGGGCGCCTACGTCCTGCTCTATCCGCAGGCCCGCGTGCTGGTGCTGATCCCCCTGGGCTTCTTCTTTTACACCCTGCGCATCCGGGCGCTCTACGTGCTCGGCTTCTGGTTTCTGCTCCAGTTCCTCCAGTCGGCCATGACCGCCGGCCAGCAGGGCGGGGTCGCCTACTGGGCGCACATCGGCGGCTTCGTCGCCGGTATGGTCCTGATCCTGCCGTTCCGCAGGAAGGGCTTTCCGCTCTTTGCCGGGCCCCGTGGGTCGCGCGGGCCGGCCCCGTCGGCACGCCAAGCGCCCACGCCGCGCCAGGCGCCGCCACCCACGCGCGCCCTCGACACGACAGTCAAGGACCGGCCCAGCACCCACACGCGCCTGCCCCCGAGCGGCCGCATCCGCCCGCCCAAGGGACCTCGGCGCTGAGACGGGCGGCGCTGAGGCGGATGCCGTATAGGCGCGCGCCGCTTTACCTTACGTTAACCATAATTTCCCTAGATTACCTGACCTCATGATCTCTTGAGGTCCGGACCGCCGCGGGCGCGCGGCCGCGAAACCTAAGGAAGCGAAGCATGCGCGACGACGACGAATTCCTCCGCAGCATTCCCCCGTTCCTGCGCCGGCGCGAGGCGCAGCGGCCCGAGGCACAGCGGCCCGAGAAATCGCCCGCGCGGCTGCCTGATCCGGCCGGCGAAGAGCGGGCTGCCCGGCCCATCAAGCCGGCCGAGCCCATCGCGCCGATAGCCGCGCCCGCGGCCCCGGCGGCGCAAGATTCCGGGGCGCAAACGGCCGCCCCGCGGATCGTCGAGCTGGCCGCACGCCAGGTCGAAACCGTCCAGGCCGGCGCGAACCCGGCCGGGCAGCGCGCCCGCATCGAGCTCGCCTTCGACAACGAGACCGCGCCCGACGATGCCGGGGCCCAGGACGTGGCCTTCCAGGTCACCCTGCCGCGCAGCGTGGTCCGTCAGATCCGCGTGCTGGCCGCGAAAAAGGACACGACCCAGCGCGCGATCGTGCTCCGCGCGCTCCGCCTGGCCGGGCTGTGGGTCCCGGAGGGGACCGACGTCGACCGGCGCGGCCGCACCGCCAAGCGCCGCCAACAGGCCTGAACCCAGCACGCTTCAAACGATCCGCCGCCCCGATCATGCCGCCGCCGAGGACCGCGACGTCAAAGGCCGCGCCCACGTTTTAGCTCGCGGCGCTGGCGGTGCCGCCGGTCATCTGGTGCGCGACCAGACGGGCGTAGAGGCCGCCACGCGCGATCAACTGAGTGTGATTCCCGATCTCGACGACCCGGCCCTGGTCGAGCACGACGATGCTGTCGGCGCTGCGCACCGTCGAGAGCCGGTGGGCGATGACCACGGTGGTGCGATCGTGCATCAGCTCCGCCAGCGCCCGGCGCACGAGCCGTTCGTTGACCGCGTCGAGATGGGAGGTCGCCTCGTCGAGGATCAGCACCGGCGCGTCCTTGAGGAAGGCGCGGGCGATGGCGACGCGCTGGCGCTGGCCGCCGGAAAGGCTCATGCCGCGCTCGCCGACCGGGGTGTCGAGGCCTTCGGGCAGGCCGGCGACGAAGTCGGCGAGCGCCGCGCGCTCGACCGCTTGGCGAACCTCGGCTTCGCTGGCCGCCGGGCGCGCGATCAGGATGTTATGGCGCAGGCTCTCGTTGAACAGGTAGGTGTCCTGGGCGACCAGCGCGATGCGGCCGCGCAGGGCATCGAGGCGGTAGCCGCGCAGATCCGCGCCGTCCATGCGGACGGCGCCGCTATCCGGGTCCCAGAAGCGCATCATCAACTGGGCGAGCGTGGTCTTGCCGGCGCCCGACGGGCCGACCAGCGCCACCGTGGCGCCCGCCGGAACCGTGAACGAGACGCCGCCGAGCGCCGGCCGATTGGCGCCGTAATAGCTGTACGTGACGTCGCCGACCTCGAGCGCGACCCCGCCGCGGCGCGCCTGCGCGCTCACGCCCGGCCCATCGGTCACCACCACCGGCTCGTCGTGGACCGCGTAGAGGCGCCGCGTCGCGCCCAGGGTTTCGGCGAGCTGGCGCCCGACGTTGGCGATCTCGGAGACCGGCAGGAAGGCGGACATGGCGAGCAGCGTCAACAGCGGCAGCGCGCCGCTATCCAGGCTGCCCGCGCCGACCAGGTGCGCGCCGGCGACGATCACGGCGAGCCCGCCCAGGCCGGTGGCGACCTCCAGCGTCGCGGTCTGCACGGTGAGATCGCTGAAGAAGGGGAGGCGCAGGCGGTGGCAGGCGCGGATGCGCTCGACGAAGGCCGCGCCGCGCCGCTCGGCCTGCTGGAAGGCGACGATCTCGGCCAGGCCCTGGATGGTGTCGACGGCGTGGGCGTTGAGCTCGGCCAGCGCCTCGCGCGCACGCGAACCGAGCCGGTCGATGCGCGCGCGCATGAACAAGGGGGCGAGCGCGGACATCAGGAGGAAGGGCGCGAGCGCCAGCGCCAGGAGCCAGTCGAAGGCGACCAGGGTGACCAGCACGGCGCCCGGCACCAGGACCGCGACGAACGCGGGCGCCACGGTGTGGGCGAAGAAATACTCGATCTTCTCCACGTCCTGGGTCGCCAGGGCCGTGAGATCGCCGGTGCGCCGGCGCAGCAGATAGGCCGGGGCCAGCTTGTCGAGCTTGTCGAACAGTGCGATGCGCATCTCGGCCAAGAGCCGGAACGCCATGTCGTGGGCGATCCAGGACTCGAGCCAATGGAGCAGTCCGGCGAGCGGCGCGACCACGGCGAGCCCGATGAGGTGCGCCTCGAACGGCGCGCCGGCCTTGACCGCCGCCACGACGAGAGCGCTCAGCACGCCGACGCCGATGAGCGCGCCCACGCGCAGCACGCCGAACAGGAAGGTCAGCGTCAACCTGCCCCGCCAAGGCCGCATCAGCCCCATGAGGATGGCGATCACTCGCGCCCAGCCGAGCCCCTCGGCGCGCAGGATGGCGCTGGCGCGGTCGCCCTCCGCCTCGAGGATCGTGGCCGCCCTGTTGCCCGTGGCGCGCAGG
>JACZWN010000151.1 GCA_022572105.1 Pseudomonadota bacterium
CTCGGCCGAATCCTCGCGGGTTTCCTCGGCGCTCTCGGCGGCCTGCTCCTCGGCCTCCTCCTCGGCTTCCTCGACCGACGCCTCGACGGCTTCGGTTTCGGCCTGCTCCTCGGTCTTCTTGCGCCGGCGCCGGCCGCGCGACCGCTTGCGGTCGGCCGTCTCGCCTTCGATCTTTTCGGCGCGCGCAGCCGCCGCTCTGACCGGCGCCGCCTGACCCAGGCGCTCGAACACGTAGGCCGGCGGAATCAGGGTATCGTCGGTCTGGACATTGATCCGGAAGCCGTAGCGCTGCTCGATTTCCACGATCCGGTTGCGCATCGGGTTGAGCAGGTGCAGCGCCGCCCGGGGCGGCGCGGAGACGGTCAGCTCGCCGCCGCCGCGCTCGATGCCCTCTTCCTCCAGTGCGCGCAGGATGTGAAGCGCGACCGATTCGGTCGTGCGCACGAAGCCGCTGGCGTTGCAGTTGGGGCAGACCGTGGTCGAGCTCTCGAACAGGCTGGGGCGCAGGCGCTGGCGCGACATCTCGAGCAGGCCGAAGGGACTGATCCGGCCCAGCTGGATGCGCGCCCGGTCGAGGCGCATCGCCTCCTTAAGCTTGCGTTCGACGCTGCGGTTGTGCCGCGATTCCTCCATGTCGATGAAGTCGATCACGAGCAGCCCGGCGAGATCCCTGAGCCGCAGCTGCCTGGCGATCTCCTCGGCCGCCTCCAGGTTGGTCTTGTAGGCCGTCTCCTCGATGTGCCGCTCGCGCGTGGCCTTGCCCGAGTTGACGTCGATGGCGACCAGCGCCTCGGTCATGTTGATGACGATGTAGCCGCCCGACTTGAGCTGCACCGTCGCGTTGTGCATGGCATCGATTTGGCCTTCCACCTGATGGCGGTAGAACAGCGGCACCGTCGGGTCCTTGTAGGCCTTGACCTTCCTGGCGTGGCTCGGCATGAGCGACTTTATGAACGATTTGGCGTGCGTGTAGCCCTCCTCGCCGTCGATCAGAATCTCGTCCATGTCGCTCTGGTAAAGGTCGCGCATCGCCCGCTTGATGAGGTTGGCTTCCTCGTGAATCAGGTTTGGCGCGGTGGAGGCCAGCGTGGAATCGCGAATCTCGCCCCAGAGCCTGAGCAGGTACTCGTAATCGCGGCGGATCTCGGCCTTGGTGCGCTCGCTCCCGGCGGTGCGCACGATGACCGCCACGCCTTCGGGTATATCCAGGCTCTCGACGATCCGCTTCAAGCGCCTGCGGTCGGAGGGATTGCTGATCTTGCGGCTGATGCCTCCGCCCTTGCCCGTGTTCGGCATGAGCACGCAGTAGCGGCCGGCGAGCGACAGGTAGCTGGTGAGCGCGGCGCCCTTGTTGCCGCGTTCCTCCTTGGTCACCTGGACCAGGATCACCTGGCGGCGCTTGATGACCTCCTGAATCTTGTACTTGCGCAGCAAGCGGGCGCGCCGGCGGGCGGCGTCGTCGACCTCGTCGCCGCCGACCGTGTCGACCCCGGTTTCGCCCGGGATCTCTTCGACCGCGCCGTTGCCCGGCTCCGCCCGGGCTTGATCGTCCCCGGCCTCTTCGGCGTCGCCGTCTTCGGCGCCCCCGTCTTCGGCGCTCCCGTCTTCGGCGCCTTCGGTCTCGGCCGAGCGTTCGGGCTCCGGTCCGTCGCCTTCGTCCTCGCCTTCCTCCGTATCCGCATCGCCCAGGTCGTTCTCGGTCGCCTCGCCCCTGAGTCTCGCTTCCTCGGCGATCAGGGCCTTCCGGTCGGCGATCGGGATGCGGTAATAGTCCGGATGGATTTCGCTGAACGGCAGGAACCCGTGACGGTTGCCGCCGTATTCCACGAACGCGGCTTGAAGCGAGGGTTCGACCCGCGTGATCTTGGCGAGGTAGATGTTACCCTTAAGCTGTTTCTTCGAGGCGCTTTCGTAGTCGAATTGTTCGAGACGGTTTCCGCTTAGCACAACCACCCGCGTCTCTTCCGGGTGGCTGGCATCGATCAGCATACGCTTTGCCATTCGTACAAATCTCCAGGACGCGTCCGGCGACACCCGCGATTGCGGCGGGCTGCGGCGCGAAATTCTGTGTAACTGGTTCGATCATCGTCAGAGCGTTGGTTCGAGCCCGGATGTCGGCGCGGCCCGCGAGTACCGCGGACACCCGAGGGCCGGTCAGCGCGACTGCGCGCGGTCCGGCCGGGAAATGGGCGGCCGGGCAAACCCCGGTTCGGAGCCGGCCCCACCAAACATCGTCGAGCACCCCACGGGCGGTCCGACGCTTAAGCTAGCGCGCGCCCGCTTCTCGATATCGAGCAACCGGCGCGCCGCACGCCCGCGCCGCCGGGCAGGTCTGGGACCGCCACGGACCGGTGGGGGCGAATAACGCGGGCAGATTAACAGCATGGCGGGACGCGTACCAGATGCGATTCGTCGGCCGGGCCCACCATTCGGCCTGTCGCCGGCCGCGCTCCGATCGAACCCGTCCCGCCAAGATTTCCCTTGGTCGTGCCGGTTCGATTTAAGTATATGTGGTGGCGAATCGAAATTGCGACACCAGATGTTCCTAGTGGTTCGATGCCCATGGAAAGTTCCCTTATCCTCGGCGGATTCGACCCACCAACCTTTATCCGGTCGATGTCTCGGATTCTCTTGAGCTTTCTCTGTTTATTGGTGGCCGCGCCCGCGGCCTTCGCCCAACCGACGGTGAGCGCGGTTCGCATCGGCGCGCACCCGGACAAGACCCGCTTCGTCATGGAGATGTCGGAGCGGCCGCGCTACCGGGTGTTCACCTTGCCGGATCCGTTCCGCGTGGTGATCGACCTGCCGGAGTTCCAGTGGGCGCCGGGCCAGGGGGCGCCGGGCCAGGTTGGGCCGGGCGTGCGCGGCGGATTGATCAGCGCCATGCGCTTCGGCCTGTTCGCTCCGGGCACCAGCCGCGTGGTGCTGGACGTGAGCGCGCCGGTGCGGGTCAAGCGCGTGTTCCTGATCACCCCAAAGGCGGGCTATCCGTACCGCTTCGTCGTCGATATGGTCCCGGTCAGCCGGGAGGACTTCTTCGCCGCCGCGCGCGGCGGGGCGGTCGTCTCCGATCCGCCGCTGGCGCCGACGCAAAGCGCGCTCGCCGCGCCGCCCAAACCGAAGGCCGACGAGCGCCCGACCATCGTCATCGACCCGGGTCACGGCGGCATCGATCCGGGGGCGCGCAGCATCACGGGCGTCGACGAAAAGACGATCGCGCTCATCTACGCGCGCGAGCTCAAGCGCCAGCTCGAGGCGAGCGGGCACTACCGGGTCCACCTCACGCGCGAGAAAGACATTTTCATCCGCCTGCGTGACCGCATCGCGATAGCCGAGCGCATGGAGGGCGAACTCTTGATCTCCCTACACGCGAACAACCACGATTCGCCCAAGATCCGGGGCGTTTCGATCTATTCGCTGTCGGAAAAGGCCTCCGACGCCGAGGCCGAGGCGCTCGCCGCCAAGGAAAACAAGGCCGACATCATCGCCGGCATCGACCTTTCCGATCAGACCGAGATGGTCAGCAAGATCCTCATCGATCTCGCCCAGCGCGAGACCATGAACCTGTCCAAGCAGTTCGCCAACACACTTGTCGGCGAGGTCGGAAAGGTGACCAAGCTGCTCGGCAACACGCACCGCTCGGCCGGGTTCGCGGTGCTCAAGTCGGCCACCGTGCCCTCGGTCCTGATCGAGATCGGCTACCTTTCCAATCGGGCCGAGGAGCGGTTGTTGCGCTCCAGAAAGCACAGGACCCGCGTGACCGGGGCGATCCTCAAGGCGATCGAGGCTTATTTCGCCCGCCAGGACACCCTGAATCGGTCATAGGGGGAACCGGTCATAGAGGCGCCACATTCTTGCGCTACCCGTTGCCGAACGCGCGGCGGTTTTGGTTACCCATAGGTAACCCTTGCGGGGCTATGGTGGCGCCGGGCGGCGGCTGGCATGCGGCTTCGGGTGCCCGCCGCTTCAAATGCCCGCCGCTTTGAACGGAGGCCAAACTGAGGTTCCTCGCAGGCTTTGTCGGCATGCTTCTGTTTCTCGCGCTGCTGGGCGGCGCGGGCGTGCTGTTCATATTCTATCACTATGGGCGGGACTTGCCGGACTACAGGCAGCTCGCCGACTACGAACCGCCGACCGTCACCCGCCTGCATGCCGGCGACGGTCGGCTGCTGGTCGAATACGCCACCGAGAAGCGCGTCTACGTGCCGGTCCAGGCGATCCCGCGGCGCGTGGTCAACGCCTTCCTGTCGGCCGAGGACAAGAACTTCTACAGCCACCCGGGCGTGGACTTCATCTCGGTTGCCCGCGCGATCGTGACCAACATAGTCAATCTGGGCCGGGACCGGCGGCCGGTCGGCGCCTCGACGATTACCCAGCAGGTCGCCAAGAACTTCCTGCTGACCAACGAGGTGTCCATGACCCGCAAGGTCAAGGAAGCCATCCTCGCCTTCCGCATCGAGCGCGCCTTCGACAAGGACCGGATCCTGGATCTCTACCTGAACGAGATTTACCTGGGCTTCGGCTCCTATGGCGTGGCGGCCGCCGCGCTCAATTATTTCAACAAGTCGCTCGACGAGTTGAGCGTCGCCGAGGCGGCCTACATCGCGGCGCTGCCCAAGGCGCCGAACAACTATCATCCGATCAGGCGCCCCGAGGCCGCGCTGGCCCGGCGTAACTGGGTGATCGGGCGCATGCTCGATGACGGGCGCATCAGCTTCGCCGAGGCCGAGGAGGCTTGGGCCCAGCCGTTGCGCGTGTACCGGGTGGACCCGACCGAGATCGTGCGGGCCGATTATTTCGTCGAGGAGGTCCGGCGCGAGCTGGCCCAGATCTATGGCGAGACCAGCCTCTACGAGGGCGGCCTGTCGGTGCGCACCACGCTCGATCCCAGGCTCCAGCGCATCGCCGAGCGGGTCCTGCGCGAGGGCTTGATCGCCTACGACCGGCGCCACGGCTGGCGCGGCCCGGTGGCCAAACGGGACCTCGAAGCCGGCGACTGGCGCGAGCTCCTGGCCGCGGTCGAGCCGCCCAAGGGGATCGATCCCTGGACGCTCGCGATGGTGCTCGGTCTCGATGCCGAGCGGGCCGAGATCGGCTTCGCCAGCGGCGCCACCGGGCACGTCCCGATGGCCGAGCTGACCTGGGCCCGGCCCTGGCTCGAAGGCCAGAAGGTGGGCGCCAAGCCGAAAAAGCCGGAGGCTGTGCTGCGGGTCGGCGACGTGGTCCTGGTCGAGCCGGTCGCGGCCGACGCCGCGGGCAAGGCCGACGGGGGGGGCAAGGCCTACGGGGAGGGCAAGGCCTACGGGGAGGGCAAGGCCTACGGGGAGGGCGCCTACGCCCTGCGCCAGATCCCGGGAATCAACGGCGGGCTGGTCGCGCTCGATCCCCATACCGGCCGGGTACTGGCCATGACCGGCGGCTTCTCTTACGACCAGAGCCAGTTCAACCGGGCCACTCAGGCGAAGCGCCAGCCCGGCTCCGCGTTCAAGCCCTTCGTCTACCTGGCGGCGCTGGACAGCGGCTTCACGCCGGCCACCATCGTCCTCGACGCGCCCTTCGTGATCGACCAGGGCCCGGGCCAGGGCAAGTGGAAGCCGGCGAACTACTCGCGAAAGTTCTATGGCCCGGCGCCCATGCGCATCGGCCTCGAGAAATCGCGCAACCTCATGACCGTGCGCCTGGCCCAGACCATCGGCATGGAGAAGGTGGTCGATACCGCCCGGCGCTTCGGCATCGTCGACGACATGCCGCCGGTCCTGTCCATGGCGCTCGGCGCCGGCGAAACCACGTTGCTCAGGCTGACCAGCGCCTACGCCATGCTGGTCAACGGCGGCCGGCGCATCGACCCGACGCTGATCGACCGCATCCAGGACCGTCACGGCCTGACCATCTTCCGCCACGATATGCGCGGCTGCGAGGGCTGCCAGGGCGCGGCCTGGGCCAACCAGGAGCCGCCGGAGCTGCCCGACGAACGGGAACGGATCGCCGATCCGGCGAGCGCCTATCAGGTGGTCTCCATGCTCCAGGGCGTGATCCAGCGCGGCACCGGGCGGCGCGTCCGGGCGGTCGGCAAGCCGCTCGCCGGCAAGACCGGCACCACCAACGACAGCGTGGACACCTGGTTCATGGGCTTTTCGCCGGACCTCGCGGTCGGCGTCTTCGTCGGCTTCGACGAGCCGCGCCCCTTGGGGCGCAGGGAGACCGGCTCTTCGGTCTCGGCGCCGGTGTTCCGCGATTTCATGGCGGCCGCGCTCGACGGCCAGCCGGCGATCCCGTTCCGCATCCCGCCCGGCATCCGCCTGGTCCGGATCAACCTGGAGACCGGCCGGTTGGCGCGCGCCGGCGACAAGCGGGTGATCCTCGAGGCGTTCAAGCCGGGGACCGTGCCGAGCGGCGACCAGGCGGTGATCGACGGCGGCTACAATCCCATGACCGGCACGGCGACCGGCGGTACGAGCGGGCTGTACTGATACCGCCGAATTCCCTAAATATGTCCTCGATGATCGATGCTCCGCCTTTTATCGCGGGGGGACCATTGGAGGAGATCCCATGCGCGCCGAAACCCAAGCGGTCGTCGACGACATTACGCAGTCGCTGGCCCTGCTGAGGAGGCATCTTTGACCTGGACGCCGCGCTCGAGCGCCTGGAGGCGCTGAACGCCCGCGCCGAGGACCCCGACCTCTGGAACGATCCCGAGGCCGCCCAGAAGGTCATGCGCGAGCGCACGCGCCTCGACCAGGCGATCGCCAAGCACCGCGGCTTCGAGCAGCGCCTGGAGGACGCGCTGACCCTGATCGAGCTGGGCGAGGCCGAGGACGACGAGGCCAGCGTCGCCGAAGCCGAGGCCGATCTGACCCGGCTTCGGGCCGTGGTCGCCAAGCGTCAGCTGGCCAGCCTGCTGTCCGGGGAGGCCGACGCCAACGATTGCTATCTCGAGGTCCATGCCGGCGCCGGCGGCACCGAGGCGCAGGACTGGGCCGAGATGCTGACCCGCATGTACGCGCGCTGGGCCGAGGCGCACGGCTACGAGATCGAGTGGCTCGAGGAAAGCGCGGGCGAGGAGGCCGGGATCAAGTCGGCGACCCTCAGGATCAAGGGCGACAACGCCTACGGTTGGCTCAGGACCGAATCCGGCGTGCACCGCTTGGTGCGCATCTCGCCCTTCGATTCCCAGTCCCGGCGCCACACCAGCTTCGCCAGCGCCTGGATCTATCCGGTGGTAGACGAGACCATCGAGATCGAGGTTCTGGACAAGGACCTGAGGATCGACACCTACCGCGCCTCGGGCGCCGGCGGCCAGCACGTCAACAAGACCGACAGCGCGGTGCGCATGACCCACCTGCCGACCGGCATCGTGGTGCAGTGCCAGAACGACCGCTCGCAGCACAAGAACCGGGCCCAGGCGATGAAGATGCTACGCGCCCGGCTCTACGAGCACGAGCTCAGGAAGCGCGAGGAGGAGGCCCAGGCCGTGGCCGAGGCCAAGGCGGACATCGGCTGGGGGCACCAGATTCGGTCCTACGTGCTGCAGCCCTATCAGATGGTCAAGGATCTCAGGACCGGCGTGGAGACGGGCAACGTTCAGGCCGTCCTGGACGGGGATATCGACGCATTTCTCGAAGCGTCGCTGGCCCAGAAGCTGGACCGCGGGGCGGCGGCGGCGGAGGAAGCGCCGCCAGCCGAGGGCTAGACAGGTTTTCGAAACTCCATCCGGACGGCTCGTCGACGGGCTTGGCGGCGCCCGCCCGGCGCAAGGCTTGGGCAATGTGGCGGGCTTGGGCGATGCGGCCGGTGAGCCAGGCCTTCAGCGCGCGCATCCAGGGCCGGATCGCGCGCACCGGACCGGCGATCGCAGAGATCGGCCAAGGGACAGGTCTCAGAGGGCGGTGGATGGGGCCGGCGCCGGCGGGTGATGTCACGACAGGCCTCTGGCAAGGAGCGCCGGGTGCGGCGCAAGTAGGGGCTGCAAGCAACAACGCTGACATGCCGCTTGGGTCACCTTCATTGGTAACCCCCCATTGGAATTGGGATTTTCTCCCCGCCGCGGTTAATTATTCGTTAGCGCGCGGCGCATAGAAGGAGGGCGCGAGCCCGGCCGCGCGGCGCGCCTCGGCGTTGAACGGCGGCTTGAGCGCGCCCTTGAAGTGGCGCCGGACCAGGGCACGCCACGCGGTCCCGGGCGCGAGGCCGCGCCGGGCGCAGAGAAAGTCGAACCAGCGCTTGCCGGCGGCGACGTGGGCGATCTCGTCCTCGAGGATGACCCGGAGCATGGCCGCGCCTTGCGCATCGCCCGCCGCTTCCAGCCTTGCGATCAGGCCCGGCGTCACGTCGAGGCCGCGCGCCTCCAGCACCAGCGGCACCACGGCCAGGCGCGCCAGCAGGTCGTGGGCGGTTTCCTGCGCCGCTTCCCATAGCCCGTCGTGCGCCGGCAGGTCGCCGTAGGCCGCGCCGAGCGCCGTGAGGCGTTGGCTCAGCAGGGCGAAGTGGCGGGCCTCGTCATCGGCGACGGCGACCCAATCGTCGTAGAAGGCGCGCGGCAGGTCCTCGCCGGTGAAGCGCGCGATCAGATCCCAGGCCAGGTCGACCGCGTTCAACTCGATGTGGGCGAGGGCGTGGAAGAGCGCCTTGCGCCCGCTCTCGCTCCGGCCGCTG
>JACZWN010000152.1 GCA_022572105.1 Pseudomonadota bacterium
AATGCCCCTGGGTGAAATTCCACACCGGGGAAGGATTTTGCCATCCACCGCGGAAAAAAGTCGTTGAAGCGTAAATGCCCCTGCACCAAGGCGGGCTTGTTGGCGGCAATCACCCCGATCAGAATTCGCACCATTGCGGGCGAAACTTCACGGTTGACCACCAACACCATGTCCGTCGTCAGCATTGGCATGGGCCGTTCCACCCCTGGATGGCGCGGCCCCGGCATGACCATCGAAATATAGAAGGCCGGCCTTACCTCCTGCATGGAAATCAGCGCCATTGCGTCATAAGGTATGGGGAGCGCCCGGATTCCGCGCACTCTCGCATCCGCCTGCCGCGCCATGGGCCCGCCCAGGGCGAACACCATCGCATCGAGGCGGCCCAGGAAGAAACGGTTCAGGGCCGGGTAGCGGCGGCTTACCCGCACGCCCTTGAATTGCGGAGCGCGCATTCCGGCCGCGGCCAGGATGGCCTTGGCGGCGCGTTCGCTCACGGCACCCTCGGGGATCGCGGGCACACCCGCGGGCAGCGCCGGCGGCGCGCTCGGCCGGCCGCGCGCGAAGCTCGCGCCGAAGCCCATGAGCACCGCGGTCGCGGCGACGGCGCGGCAGGGATCCTCGAACACCAGATAGCCGGCGTCCTCGTAGCGCGCCACGATCTCCGGCGGTCCGACCAGCGACAAGACGATCAAACGTTCCGGGTAGCGCTGGCGCAGGCCGCGCAGCATGGGCACCAGGTCGTCGACGATATAGGGCGAAGCGGCCACCATGGTCAGGAACGCGACGATGGCGTCGTAGCCGCCCTCTTCGAGCATGAGCTCGAAGTTCCTCTCGACCAGGCTCAGGTCGTTGAAGGCCTGCGCCGTGATGTCGACCGGGTTGCGCGGCGCGGCGTAGGGCAGCATCTCGCGCAGCTTGGCCTGCGCCGGCTCGGGCATGGGCGCCACGTCCAAACCCAGGTCGATGGCGTCGTCGGCCATCTGCACCCCGACGCCGCCGGAGATGGTCACCAGGCCGATGCGCCGGCCCTTGGGATAGATCCCGGCGGTGCACGCGTAGGCCGCGTCGAGCATGTCCTCGGTCGAGCGTGCCCGGTACACGCCGTATTGCCGGAACGCCGCCGCGTAGACCGCGTCGATGCCGGCGAGCGCGGCGGTGTGCGAGCGCACCGCCACCGCGCCGACCTCGCTGCGCCCGACCTTCATGAAGATGACCGGCTTGCCGCGGTCGCGCGCCAACTCGAAGCCGTGGAGCAGCGCGTCCCGGTCGCGCGCGCCCTCCGCATAGGCCACGATCAGGTCCACGTCCTCGGCCATGGCCGCCCAGGCGATGCACTCGCCGATCTCGACGTCGCTCTCGTTGCCGGTGGTAATCCAGTAGCGCACGCCCAAGCCCCTGGCGCGGGCGAGCGCGAAGACGTGGCTGCCGTAGGCGCCGCTCTGGCTGATGATGGCGATGCGGCCTTCCGGCGGGTAGCCGCCGTCGAGGCTGGTCGAGAAGGTGGCATAGAAATTGGCGGCGGCGTTGAAGACGCCCAGGCAGTTGGGCCCGACGACCCGGAGCCCCGTGCGCCGCGCGATCTCGGCGACGCGCGCCTGCAGGGCCTCGCCCTCGGCCCCGGCCTCGGCGAAGCCGGCGGAGAACACCACCGCCGATTTGACGCCCTGGGCGGCGCAGGCCTCGAGCGCATCGGGCACGAGAGCGGCCGGGACCGCAACGATCGCGCAATCCACCGGCCCCGGCGCCTGGTCGATCGAGGGATAGGCCTTGAGACCCTGGACCGTCTCCCGGTTCGGGTTGATCGGATAGATCGGCCGATCGAAACCCGCCTCCAGCATGTAGCGCAGCGGCCGCCCGCCGATGCGCGAGGGATCGGTCGAGGCGCCGAGAATGGCCACCGCGCGCGGATCGAGCAAAGGCCGCAGATCGGGCACGGCCGGAGGCGCGGCGCGCTCCGGGGCGGCGGAATTGGGCAATCGGGCCTCCCTGTGCCAGCGCCCGAAGGCGGGGCCGGCGCCCAAGTTTCTAGCATGATCGCGGCGCCGACGGTACATTGCCTGGCCCGGCGGGGGCGTCCCGCCCGGTCCGGTCAGACCCTTTGCGCAAGTCCAAGGACAGATCATGAGCGACTCCAGCCTTTTTTCCCTGCGCGACAAAGTTGCCGTGATCACCGGCTCGTCCAAGGGCATCGGCAAGGCGATCGCCGAGGCCATGGCCGCGGCCGGCGCCAAGGTGGTGATCTCGAGCCGCAAGGCGGGGCCTTGCGAGGCGGTGGCGGCCGCCATCAACGAGGGCGGCGGCGAGGCCATGGCGTGTGCCTGCAACATCTCCGAGAAGACGCAGTTGCATGCGCTCGTCGACGCCACCCTCGAGCGCTGGGGCCGCATCGACGCGCTGGTCTGCAACGCCGCGGTCAACCCCTACTTCGGCCCGCTCGCCGAGATCACCGACGAGGCCTACGACAAAACCATGAACGCCAACGTGCGCAGCAACCTCTGGCTGTGCAACATGGTGATCCCGCGGATGGCGGAACGCGGCGGCGGCGCGGTGGTCATCGTCTCCTCCATCGCGGCCTTCAAGGGCCACGGCAACCTGGGCGTCTACGCGCTCTCCAAGGCCGCCGACAACCAGCTCGCGCGCAGTCTGGCGGTCGAGTGGGGCCGCGCCAACGTGCGGGTCAACTGCATCGCGCCGGGGCTGGTGCGCACCGACATGGCGCGCGCGCTCTGGGAGGACCCGGACAACCTGGCCCGGGCGCTCGAGGCCTACCCGCTCGGGCGCATCGGCGAGCCCGAGGACATCGCCGGGGCGGCGGTGTTCCTGGCCTCGCGCGCCGGCGACTTCGTGACCGGCCAGACGCTGGTCATCGACGGCGGCACGACGATCTCTAGCGGAAGGTATACGTGAGGCATGGGGTCCGCGGGCTCATGCTTCAACAGGCCAGGCACGTGATCCCGCCCCAACAGGGGCGCAGGCCTGCTATCTCCCCTGCCAGATGCCTAAAGCAGCAGGGAATCGAAACCCGTTCCACGGCATATTGCGGTAGATATGCTGGTGCGCCCAAGGCTTGGCCTGGGGCCGGCCGATCGATTAGCCGTCGGCTGTCGGCTGCTCAGCCTCTTCCGTCTTCTTCTTCTCCGCTTTTTCCTGCTTGGCCTTGAGTCGCGCGGCTTTCTTGAGGGCTTTTGCCCGGTCGCGTTCCAAGCGCTCGAACTTGTAGTTAGGCCTGCGAGCCATATTCGTCCCTTCTGTCAGTCCGTCGATGCCGGCACCTCACCCGGCAAGCTCGTCGATCGGGGTCGAGCGACCGATCGCGCTAAAGTCAAGAACGTGCCTCAATCCAGGACGACCAGGTTTTCCGCGGAGGACTTGCCATTACGGCCGGGCACGAGCTCGTACTCGACCTTTTGCCCCTCGCGAAGGCTGGTCAGTCCAGCACGTTCCACGGCTGAGATGTGGACGAACGCGTCCTGGGAGCCGTCGCTCGGCTGAATGAAGCCGTAACCCTTGATCGAATTGAACCACTTCACTGATCCGGTAGGCATTTCTAGTCCCTTCATAACATCGAGTGGCCGCGAACCGCTCCGCGCGGTGTCACGGGGTCTTAAGGTTCCACAATTTCTCGGGATAACTCGTCTAATCGCAGCAGCGCCTAGGAGAATACGCGAGGGTCATGTGTAACCCATACCCCAGAATGGCTGCATTTCGAGCCAAAGCGCAAGCACAATCTAGCAGGCCGGGCCTCCGAAATCCGAGGCCACGGGCGAATGACGAAGGGGCGGAAAACGCTGGTTTTTGGCACGCCACATGACGCTAAACCTCACCGTCCGCAGGCCGGCTCAGGTCCATTCGCGCAATATCGAACGGTCTTGGACGTGGCGTCCGGATTCCAGCGGCAGGCGGGCGTGGCCGGCCGCCACCGGAATACCCACTTTCCGGGATTGCCGCGCTCACGCCCCCGCCAGCGTCGCCGCCTTGTCGAAGAGCGCGGCGACGCGGTCGCCGAAGACGGCGAAGCGTTGGTCCCGGGTCTGGCCGCGCAGGTAGCGGATGTAGATTTGCTGCAGGACGACGGCGATCTTGAACACCCCGAAGACGTGGTACCAGTCGACCGCGCCCAGATCGAAGCCGGTCGCGTCCGCGTAGCGCTCGACCGCCTCGGCACGGCTCGGAAAGCCGTCGTGCCAGCTCGGCATGGCGGCGCCTTCGATCCAGGCCGGGGGATCGCCAGCCTCGCCCCAGAAGGTCAGCAGGTAGCCCAGATCCATGAGCGGGTCGCCGCGCGTACACATGTCCCAGTCGAGCACGGCCACGGCGCACGCCGGGTCCTCGGCATCGACGATCATGTTGTCGAGCTTGTAGTCGTTGTGCAGCAGGGAGACGGTTTGCGAGGCCGGGCGGTTCGCCTCGAGCCAGGCGACGATGGCATCGACCCGCGGGTCGTCCTCGCCCTTGGCCGCGTGCCAGCGCTTGGTCCAGCCGGCGAGCTGGCGCTCGACGAAGCCTTCGGGGCGGCCCAGGCCGCCCAGGCCGGCGGCCTCGGGGTCGACCTTGTGGAGCGCGGCGAGGGTGTCGACGATCATCTCGCCGATGCGCCGGGCGAGCACGGGATCGCCCTGGAAGCGCGCCGGCAGGTCGGTGCGGATGATCCGGCCGTGGCGCCGCTCCATGACGTGGAACGGGGCGCCGATCACGCCCGCGTCCTCGCACAAGAAATAGCTGCGCGGCGCCAGCGGATAGACGCGCCAGAGGTTGGCGAGCACCCGGTGCTCGCGGCCCATGTCGTGGGCGCTGGGCGCGACCGGCCCCAAGGGTGGCCGGCGCAGCACGTACTCGGTCGCGCCATAGCGCAGCAGGTAGGTGAGGTTGGCATGGCCGCCGCCGAACTGGCCGATCTCCAAGGGCCCCTGGGCGCCGGCCAAGCGTTCGCGCAGGTAGGGCTCGAGGCGGCTCGTATCGAGCCGCTCGTCGGCTCGGACCTGGATCAGCTCGGGGTCGCCGCCCATCCCTTCGCCCATCCCTCTGCCCATCCCCCCGGGGGGGGCCTCAGGCCACCTCGAACAGGCCGCCCGCCCCCATGCCGCCGCCGATGCACATGGTTACGACCACATACTTCGCACCGCGGAACGCCTTGCCGATGGGCGTGCGCGCGGTCGAGACGATGACGGCCTCGCTCATCGAACCTTACCTTTCTTCGTGCCCTCGACAACGCGCGGTCACAGGTCGCCGAAGCCCTTGCCCGACTTCGCCAGGTCTTCCAAGAGCGCCGCCGGCTCGAGCATGTCGCCGTGCTCCTGGTGCAGGCGCCGCATGGCCTCGTAGATCGATTTCACGCCGACCTGGTCGGCGTAGAACATGGGCCCGCCGCGATAGATCGGGAAACCGTAGCCGTAGATCCAGATGACGTCGATGTCGCTCGAGCGGATCGCGATGCCCTCCTCGAGGATCTTGGCGCCCTCGTTGATCAGCGGATAGAGGCAGCGCTCCAGGATCTCCCGGTCGCCGATGTCGCGCCGGGCGAAGCCGAGCTCCGCCGCGACCTCGAGGATCAGTTTCTCGATCTCCGGGTCCGGCACCGGCGTGCGGCTGCCCGCCTCGTAGCGGTACCAGCCGGCGCCGGTCTTCTGGCCGAAGCGGCCCCGCTCGCAAATCCGGTCGCCGATCGGCGAATAGCGCTGATCCGGGTCCCGGGTCTTGGCGCGGCGCTGGCGGATGCGCCAGCCCACGTCGAGGCCGGCCAGGTCGCCCATGGCGAAAGGCCCCATGGGGAAGCCGAAGTCGTAGATCGCCTTGTCGACCTGCTGCGGCAGCGCGCCCTCCTCCAAGAGGAAATTGGCCTGGCGCGTGTAGGCGTAGAGCATGCGGTTGCCCACGAAGCCGTCGCAGACGCCGACCAGGGCGCCGACCTTGCCGATGGTCTTGGACAGGCGCATGACCGTGGCGATGGTCTCGGCCGAGGTCTTCCGCCCGCGCACGTTCTCCATCAGCTTCATGACGTTGGCCGGGCTGAAGAAGTGCGTGCCGATGACCTTTTCCGGGCGCGCGGTCGCGGCGGCGATCTCGTTCACGTCGAGCGTCGAGGTATTGGTCGCCAGGATCGCCTCGGGCTTGCAGACCGTATCGAGCCGCGCGAAGACCTGCTTCTTGAGGTCCATCTCCTCGAACACCGCCTCGATGACGATGTCGGCGTCCTCGATGTCGGCGTAGTCGGTGGCGCCGCCGATCAGGAACATGCGCGTATCCATGTCCTCCTGGGTGATGCGGCCGCGCGCGACGCTGCCCTCGTAATTCTTGCGGATCACGGCCAGGCCCTGGTCCAGCGCCTCCGGGTCGGTCTCCAGCACGCGCACGGCAATGCCGGCGTTGGCGAAATTCATGGCGATGCCGCCGCCCATGGTGCCGCAGCCGATGACCGCGGCCGACTCGATGGCCTGCACGGGCGTATCGGCCGGCACGTCGGGGATCTTGGTGGCCTGGCGCTCGGCGAAGAAGGCGTGGCGCTGGCCCTTGGACTGCTCGGAGCCGACGCATTCGACGAAGAACTCGCGCTCCTTCTTCATGCCCTCGTCGAAGGAGAGGGTGAGCGCGTTCTCCACGCTCTCGATGCACCGCGCCGGCGCGATCATGCCGCGGGTGCGCCGCGCGATGCGCTTGCGCGCGCCCTCGAACAGCCCTTCCGTGTGCTCGGCGGGAATCACCCGGTCCCGGGTGCGCGTGAGCGGGCGGCCCTCGGCCACGACCGTCTCGGCGAAGGCGACCGCGCCCGCGGTAAGATCGCCCTCGATCACGGCGTCGAGCAGGCCGAGCGCCTGGGCCTCCACGGCCGGGATGGGCTCGCCGCTGAGGATCATGTCGAGCGCGGGCGCGATCCCGATCACGCGCGGCAAGCGCTGGGTGCCGCCGGCGCCGGGCGGGATGCCCAGCTTGACCTCCGGCTGGCCGAGCCGCGCCGAGGCGTCGCCGACCCGGTAATGGCAGCCCAAGGCCAGCTCGAGCCCACCGCCCACGGCGACGCCGTGGATCGCGGCCACGACCGGCTTCGGGCAGTTCTCGGCCGCCTCGATCACCGCCCGCAGGTGCGGGTCCTTGGGCGGCGCGCCGAACTCGCGGATGTCGGCGCCGCCCGAGAAGCAGCGGCCGCGCCCGGCCAGCACCAGGGCCTTGACCTCGGGGTCGGCCGCGGCCTCTTCCATGCGCGCGACCAGGGCCGCGCGCAGCGCTTGGCCGAGCGCGTTGACCGGCGGCCGGTCCAAGGTAATGACCGCGACGGCGCCGCGTCTTTCGCCGTGAACCACGTCGCTCATGGGTTCTCCTCGGTGTCCCGTCTTTGCCGCTGCGTCCGCTATGGGCGTATGGTAGCGGCTCCGTCGGCCGGCGGCAAAGAACGCGCGGGTGCGATGCCCGGCGAATTGGAGGCCCGGGACAATTGGAGGCAGGCAAATGACGCAAGACACGAACCGTCAAATCGTGCTGGCGGCGCGGCCCGAGGGCGCGCCCAAGGACGGCGACTTCCGCCTGGTCGAGGCCGCCGTGCCCGAGCCGGGCGCGGGCGAGATGCTGTGCCGGACCCTCTACCTGTCCCTCGACCCCTACATGCGCGGGCGCATGAACGCGGCCAAGTCCTACGCGGCCTCGGCCGAGATCGACCAGGTCATGGTCGGCGGCGCGGTCAGCGAGGTGCTGCGCGCCGACCTGGCCGACTTCAAGCCCGGGGACATCGTCTTCGCCTACAGCGGCTGGCAGGACTACTGGACCTCGGACGGGCGCGGCGCGCGCAAGCTCGACCCGGCCCTGGCGCCGGTCTCGACCGCGCTCGGCGTGCTCGGCATGCCGGGCATGACCGCCTACACCGGCCTGCGCAACATCGGCCAGCCGAAAGAGGGCGAGACCCTGGTCGTGGCCGCCGCCTCGGGGCCGGTCGGCTCGCTGGTCGGGCAGATCGCCAAGATCGAGGGCTGCCGCGCGGTCGGCGTCGCCGGCTCGGCCGAGAAATGCGCCTACGTGACCGGCGAGCTCGGCTTCGACGCCTGCCTCAACCACCGCGACCAGGGCTTCCCCGAGGCGCTGGCGGCGGCCTGCCCGGGGGGCATCGACGTCTACTGGGAGAACGTCGGCGGGGCGGTGTTCCAGGCGGTGCTGCCACTGCTCAACCCCTTCGCGCGGGTGCCCGTGTGCGGCCTGATCGCCCACTACAACGCGACCGAGCCGCCGCCGGGGCCGAACCAGGTCCCGCAGCTCATGCGCGCGGTGCTGAGCAACCGCATCCTGGTCCGCGGCTTCATCGTCTGGGACTTCGCCGATCAGGAGGACGAGTTCCGGGACACCGTGGCGGGCTGGATCCGCGACGGCCGGGTCAAGTACCGCGAGGACATCGTCGAGGGCCTGGAGAACGCGCCCCGGGTCTTCCAGGGCCTGCTCCAGGGCCGCAACTTCGGCAAGCAGGTGATCCGCGTGGCGCCGGACCCGACGCTCTAGGTCGTGTACTCATAAACTAGAGTTGGGTCAGCGGAGGCATATCGTCGGCGCTCGAATGTCTGCTGTCGGGGGTTGAGCAGACGTACCAGCGACATGGCCTTGACTTCCGAGTCTAGCCGAGGATGTTGAAAAAGTCTGGACCATCAAGTTTTGCGC
>JACZWN010000153.1 GCA_022572105.1 Pseudomonadota bacterium
GAAGTGGGATTCGGCCCGTCAGAACCTCAACTGGTAGAGAATCGGTCATGCCCGGGATGTGACCGAGTTGCGCGGCCTCGATAATCTGGTCCTCCGTTGCGCCCGCTTGAACCGCACGTTCAACCGCTTCTCCGGAACCGGCGAACGAGAAGGTGGCGGCAGCGAGAACCGGACCAGCACCGGGGACCATGGAGACGAGTGCGCCGCCCACCATAGACCCAACGCCCTCGCCAAGTTGGCGACCAAGGCTCTCTTCGTAGCCCGGGGCTGCCGGGAACAGTTCGCGGCCAAACTCGCCAACGGCCCCGCCGGCTTTGTAGATGGGAGATTCCACGACTTTCGGCGGCTCTACACCGATGGTCTGAGGGTAGTTGGACCGGATAACTTCTTCAGGGTCATCCCCAGCCATGACCTCGCTGAGCGCGCTGTCAAAGAAGCCCCCGCGGACGGAGCCTAGTTTGCGCCGAGCTTCGCTGCGGGCCTGTCTAAGCTGCTCAGGTGTCATGGTGGGGACGCGGCGCAGAATGTCGGCAAGCTCGAACTCGTAACGCTCTATCGCTACTTTCCCAGCACCAACGCCCTTAAGCGCCGTACCTCCAAGCTGGATCGCACCGGGGATAATTCCCTTGCCCACCTCGGCAACGTTCTGGCCGAACGTCTCAAGCGCGGTGTCATCCTCCGGGGCGCTGATCCCCGGCCGGCGGCGCGGGATTACTGCCGCCATGCTCGGGGTCATCTGTTCAAGCGGAATCCCACCGAAGCGCCCACCGGTCTCAAGTGGTTCACCCTCGAAGCGAGGCATTACGGTTTCCGATAGAGCTTCTGGTCATCGGGGTCGCGGTAAATCTCCCCGCTTTTGATGCCGCCAAAATCCGCCTGCGTCTCCGGCGTGTGGGGATTGCCCCGACTCCCCCTTTTTGCGGCCTTCGCGGACCCTGTTTCACCAGGTCCGCCGAAGCCAAAAAGTTCCTGGAGCCAACTACGGCCTTCCTTGGAATCAGGGTTGGCCTCTGGCGGCTGTGCACGGCCATAAACAAGATCGGCCACGGCCTTAGCCTTGTCATAAGCGCGCTGGGGGTTCTCGCCAAAGGACACGTACCGCGCCGCGATGTCACGCAGACAGGCGTCATATCCCTTGCCCTTGCTCTCCATCTTTAGAGCCAGGGCCTCTTTCTTGCTGATCCCAAGTAACTTGGCGATGTACGGAACATCCTTTTGTAGCGCCGTACGGCCGCCACCACCACTCGGATCACGCTTGGCTGTGGCCAGCCTTCCCGCTTGCACCGGGTCTGCCGGGCCGCCGGGGGTGAACTCAAGCCCGCCTTCGGTGCGCTGGTAGCCGGCCGGCGTGTCGGGCACCTGATCCAACAGCGTCTTGATCTGGCCCGCCTGGGCAACCCATTGGCGCAACTTCTGCTCGGTGCCCTGGTCGTAGGCTTCGGGGATATTCCGAGGATTGACCCCGTATGCGATGGCGGACTCCCGAGCCTGGCGCCACATGGACACGCGCTGGATCGGCGGGGCCGTCAGGACGCCAAGGGCCAAGTTCCCCAACGTGGTGGCTTGCTCCTTGGCGCGGTCGCGCTCTGCCTTCGGGATTTTCATCAGGGTGGCCAACTGGCTGGGGTCGAGTGCCAGAACCTGTTGAGCGTTCGGCCCGAGACCGGCCTCAGCGCCAACGCCCGGCATGATCTCGCGTAGCTGGTTCATTCGGCCCTGTTCCGCTATCCCCGACTGTATCTTGATCTGGCGCAGTTGGTTTATCTGCGCGCCTTCCGCCCCGCGCTGCATCGCACCCCAGACATCAGGGGCACGGACTTGTGAGGCTGGGTATGCGTTGAATTGTGCCACGAAAATATCTCCTATCAGGCGTTACCGGCGGGAGGCGCCCAGGGGAACATCTCCAGGGCCTCCAGGCGCTTCCGGGCCTGCTCAATTGGATGGTCCGGGCCAAGACAGGGCGCGCCGCGGACGTAGACCAGGACCCGCGCGGGGTCTCCTCGGCCCCGTCCCGCGCACGCTCCGCGATCACCTTCCCGATGATGCTGGCGACCATTACGGCCAACTTCGATTGTGAGGGTGTCCCCTGCCGGCCGCGCCTTGGGCAGGACGGCAGATCGAATCTGGCAACTCGGATCGGGCCGGGGCAACCGGCAGGGGATCGCGGCGGCGCGCGTGCGCCATGTATTCGGTGCTAGAGCCTTGCTCTGCTCGCAAGCATGTCATGGGGCGGTCCGCCGGTCCTGTTGAGCCGAATTGCCATGGGCTCAATATAGCGACTGGACGCGCTGTTTGTCACCCCCGGTGTCATAGAAAACAAAAATAAGGCCAGCATTGCTGACCTGTGTATCGTGTAACCTATTGAAATTATGGTGGGCGCACGTGGGATCGAACCACGGACCTCCTCGGTGTGAACGAGGCGCTCTCCCGCTGAGCTATGCGCCCTTCGCGCGTGATCGAGTCTTGATGTAGGGCAGGGTTCCCGCGACTGTCAAGCTCACGTCCGGCCGAGCGCGGCGAGCGCGCCCGGCAGCTCGGAAAAGGACTCGATCACCACCTCGGCGCCGAGCTCGTGGACCGGAACCCGCCCGTAGCCGTGGGCCACCACGATCGCCGGCAGGCCGGCACGGGCCGCGGCGAGCACGTCGTTCTGTCCGTCGCCCAGCATGACCGCTGCGGCCGGATCCGCGCCCATCCGCCCGAGCAGACCGAGCAGGTGCCCCGGGTCCGGCTTCCTGACCGGGAAGCTGTCGCCGCCGGCCACGGCCTCGAACAGGCCGTCGAAACCGAGCGCGGCGACGATCGCCCGGCTCGGCGCCTCCGGCTTGTTGGTGCAGACGGCCAGGCGCCAGCCGGCGTCCTTGAGCGCGCGCAGGGTCTCGATCGCGCCGGGATAGGGCCGGGTCAGCTCGGTCATGCGCGCCTCGTAGAGCGGCATATAACGGCTGACCAGCGCCGCCAGCTCGCCGGCCGGGGGCGCGCCGCCGGTCGCCGCGAAGGCGCGCTCGATGAGCTTGGGCACGCCGTCGCCGATCATGGTCTTGATCGCCTCGACGGTCAGCGGCGGCCGGCCCTGGCGGGCCAGCAGCTCGCCGACCGCGGCCGCCAGGTCGGGCGCGCTGTCGATCAGCGTGCCGTCCAGGTCGCAGAGCAGCACCTGCGCGCTGCCGGGGTGCGGGGCGCGCTCGAACGGCGGAGCGCTGGTGGGCCGGCGTTGGTCCATCTTCATTTCTGTTAATTATTGTAATAAACGGTGATTTGCAGAGGGCCGGGTGCCTGTGGCATGGTCCGGCCGCCTTCGCGGGAGTTGTGCCAGTCCGCGCCCCTTACCACAAGACCGGCGGACCACAAGACCGGCGCACCGCAAGACCCGCGGACCACGAGACCCCGGATCACAAAGACGTGCGCCTCGACCGCCCATGACATCCGCCAAGCTCGCCGTCGTCGTGTTGGCCGCCGGCCAGGGAACGCGCATGAAGTCGACGCGCCCCAAAGTGCTGCACGAGGTGGCCGGCAGGTCCATGCTCGACCACGTGCTCGATGCGGTGGGCGCGCTCGCGCCCGAGCGCGTCGCGGTCGTGTTCGGCCCCGGCATGGACCGGGCGGCCGAGGCCGCGCGCGAGCGCTCGGGCGACCTGCGCACGCTGGTCCAGGCGGAGCGGCGCGGCACCGGCGACGCGGTCGCCTGCGCCAAGCCCGCGCTCGAGGGCTACCACGGCGCCCAGGGGTCGGGCGACGTGCTGGTGGTCTTCGGCGACGTCCCGCTGCTCACGCCCGAGACCTTGCAGGCCATGGCCGCGGCACGGCGCGCACCCGGGGCGGCGGACCTCCTGGGCCTGGCTTTCCGCCCTGCCGATCCGGCCCACTACGGCCGCGTCGTCCTCGGCGAGGACGGACAGATCCTCGAGATCGTCGAATACGCCGATGCGAGCGCGGCACAACGCCGCATCGACCTGTGCAACGCCGGCATGGTGCTGGGCGACGGGCCGACGCTGTTCTCGCTCATCGAGGGACTCGACAACGACAACGCCAAGGGCGAGTACTATTTGACCGGCGTCTTCGCCCTGGCGCGGGCGCGCGGGCGCCGGACCGCCATGGCCGAGGCCGATCCGGAAGAGGTCATGGGGGTCAACTCGTGCGCCGAGCTGGCCGTCGCCGAGGCCCTGATGCAGGCCCGCCTGCGCGCCCGGGCCATGGCCGAAGGGGTGACGCTGGTGGATCCGGCCACGGTGTTTCTGAGCGCCGACACGCGGCTGGGCCGCGATGTGGCGATCCAGCCGAACGTGTTCTTCGGGCCGGGCGTCGTCGTCGGCGACGGGGTCGAGATCCGCGCCTTCTCACACCTGGAAGGCGCGCGCATCGAGGCGGGTGCGCTGGTCGGCCCCTTCGCGCGCCTGCGCCCCGGGACCGTGATCGGCCCGGGCGCCCGGGTCGGCAACTTCGTCGAGGTCAAGAACGCGACGCTCGGCGCCGGCGCCAAGGCCAACCACCTGGCTTACCTGGGCGACGCCGAGATCGGGGCCGAGGCCAACATCGGCGCCGGGACCATCACCTGCAACTACGACGGCCTCGCCAAGCACCGTACCGAGATCGGCAAGGGCGTGTTCATCGGCTCGAATACCGCGCTGGTCGCGCCGGTGACGGTGGGCGAGGGCGCGATCGTAGGCGCCGGCAGCACCATCACCCGCGACGTCGCCGCCGGCGCGGTCGCGGTCGCGCGCGGCGAACAGAAGGAAAGCGCCGGGGCCGCCTCGCGCCTTCGCGCGCGCCGGCGCGCGCGCAAGGCCGGGGCCGAAACCGAAGAGAGCGAGGACTGAGGAAGGCGCGAGATCATGTGCGGAATCATCGGAATCATCGGAACGGCGCCGGTCGCGCCGTTGCTGCTCGACGGGCTCAAGCGGCTCGAGTACCGCGGCTACGATTCGGCCGGCATCGCGACCCTGGTCAACGGCAAGATCGAGCGCCGCCGCGCCGAGGGCAAGCTCGGCAACCTGAGCGCGCTTTTGGAGCGCGAGCCGCTCGGCGGCACCATCGGCATCGGCCACACCCGCTGGGCGACCCACGGCAAGCCGACCGAGGCCAACGCCCACCCCCACGCCAACCAGCGCGTCGCCCTGGTGCACAACGGCATCATCGAGAACTTCCAGGAGCTGCGCGAGGAGCTGAGCGGCCTCGGCCACGAGTTCGAGACCGAAACCGACACCGAGGTGGTGGTCCACCTGCTGACCCACTACCTGGACCAGCAGATGAGCCCGCGGGAGGCGGTCGCCGAGGCCCTGGTGCGGCTCGAGGGCGCTTTCGCGCTGGCTATCGTCTTCGCCGGCCGGCACGATCTGATGATCGGCGCGCGCTGCGGCAGCCCGCTCGCGGTCGGCTACGGCGACGGCCAGATGTACCTGGGCTCGGACGCGCTGGCCCTGGCGCCGCTGACCGACCGGATCTGCTATCTGGAGGAGGGCGACTGGGTCGAGCTGAGCCAGGACGCGGCGCTGGTGCGCGACGCGCTCGGCGCCGAGGTTGCGCGCGAGGTGCGCGTGACCGCGGTCTCCGGCGCGCTGATCGGCAAGGGCCAGTACCGCCACTTCATGCAGAAGGAGATCTTCGAGCAGCCGGCGGCGATCGGCGATACGCTGCACGCCTTCGTCAATCCGCTCCGGCGCCGGGTCGAGATCGAGGACCTGCCCTTCGGCCTCTCCGGCATTTCGCGCCTGACCATCTGCGCCTGCGGCACCGCCTACCTGGCCGGCATGGTCGCCAAGTACTGGTTCGAACAGATCGCGCGCCAGCCGGTCGAGATCGACATCGCCTCCGAGTTCCGCTACCGCGAAGCGCCGCTGCCGGACGGCGGGGTCAGCCTGTTCATCTCCCAGTCCGGCGAAACCATCGATACCCTGGCCGCGCTGCGCTACGCGCGCGCGCAGGGCCAGAACATCCTCTCGGTGGTGAACGTGCCCGAGAGCAGCGTCGCGCGTGAATCCGATGCGGTGCTGCCGACGCTCGCCGGGCCCGAGATCGGCGTCGCCTCGAGCAAGACCTTCACCACCGCCTTGACGGTGCTCGCCTGCCTGACGCTGGCGACGGCCCGGGCGCGCGGCGTCATCGAGGCGGCGGCCGAGGCGGCGCTGACCGCGGCGCTGACCGAGGTGCCGGCCCGGGCCGCCGAGATCCTCGCCCACGACGATTCCATCCGGGAGATCGCCGGCTTCCTGGCCGAGGCGCGCGACGTGCTCTACCTGGGGCGCGGCAACATCTACCCGATCGCCCTCGAAGGCGCGCTCAAGCTCAAGGAGCTCAGCTACATCCATGCCGAGGGCTATGCCGCCGGCGAGATGAAACACGGGCCAATCGCGCTGATCGACGACACCGTGCCGGTGATCGTCTGCGCGCCCTCGGGGCCGCTGTTCGACAAGACCGCCTCCAACATCGCCGAGGTCGCGGCGCGCGGCGGCCTGGTGGTGCTGATCTCCGATGCCGCCGGGATCGAGAAGATCGGCGACCGGGCGCTGCACAGCATCGAGCTGCCCGAGGTCCACCCCTTCGTGGCGCCGATCCTCTACGCGCTCCCGGTCCAGCTGCTCGCCTACCATACCGCGGTCCTCAAGGGCACCGACGTCGACCAGCCGCGCAACCTGGCAAAATCAGTGACCGTGGAGTAGGGGCGGGCAGGGGCCGCTGCCATGGAGCCCGCGACCAGCCCGATCGTGATCCTGCTCAGCCTCGCCGCGGCGGCCGCGGTGCTCGGTGCCTGGGCACTGGCGATTCGCGAGCGCCGGCGGTTCCGGGGGCTGGTGGCCTGGATCGAGACCCATCATGGCGCGCGTTGGGCGGCGCTGCCCGGGGCCGCGCGGCGCTTCAACGTAGAGGGCGGGGTCGAACACCTGCGCCGCCAGGGCCTCGGAGAGGACCCGGAATTCATGGCCCGCTACCGAACCGTCAAGCGCGGCAAGCCCTGGCAAGTGATCCTCCAACTGGTCGGCATAGCGCTGATCGGCGCGATCCTGCTGGGCGTGCGCTATCTGGGCTGGACCTGGTAGCCGGGTCGTCTTGCCCCGCGAAGCCGAGTGCGCTACAGGCGGGGAGGCGCGCCGGCCCGCGGCTGGCGAAGCCGCCCGTCGCAAGGGAGGAAAAACGCGCATGCCCGAGCCCAAGACCTTGCTCGACATGGCCGGCGTGCCGAACCGGCCGCACCGCTTGGCCGAGGCCGCCGTCGTCATGATCGACGCCCAGATGGAGTACGTGAACGGGCGCCTGCCGCTTGCCGGGATCGAGCCGGCGCTGGAGGTCGGCGCGCGGCTCTTGGCCGCGGCGCGCGCGGCCGGGCGGCCGGTCGTCCACGTCCAGCACCGAGGCAAGGGCGACGGCTTGTTCGGCCCGGACAGCGCCTATTTCGCGATCGCGCCGCAGGTGGCGCCGCGCGAGGGCGAGGCGGTGGTCGGCAAGGTGGTTCCCAACGCGCTCGCCGACGGGGTGCTCGATACGCGGCTCAAGGAACTCGGCGTCGCCAACATCATCCTGGCCGGCTTCATGACCCACCTGTGCGTCAGCACGACCGCGCGCGCCGCCCTCGACCTTGGTTATGGCTGCACCGTGCTGGCGCCCGCCTGCGCGACCCGCGACCTGCCCGACGGCCAAGGCGGGGTGGTGCCGGCCGCCGACGTGCATCGGGTCGGGATCGCCGCGCTCGCCGACCGCTTCGCCATGATCGCCACGGATGTCGGCCAGCTGACCGGCTGACCCCAAACCGCGTTGACGGAAGCCGGCGTCACCAGCCGCGGTAATGGTGTCCGTGGCGCCCGGACCCGTGGTAGGCGTGGCCGGGCGGCGCGTAGTGGCTGCCGCTGCCGTAGGCGTAGCCGGCGCCGTAGGGGGTGCTATAGCGGCCTCCGCCGTGGGCGTAGCAGCCCGAGAGCAGCACGGCCAGGCCGGCCACCAGGACGAGACGCAAAACGTTCTTTCTCGATGCCATCTTCATAAGGGATAAGGGCCTCCGGTTGCGGTACGGCCGCGCCTCGCGCAGGCGCTCTTGCTTGGCTATACGAAGAATGGGAGGGATTCGTTCCCGCCCCGTTTTCGCCCGGCGTGTCCGGCTCCAAAAGGGCGGGTGGCCGCGCCGATACCACATAAGAATAATGTTGATATTTGCAAACGAGCGATATTAAGTGTAAAACTTATTGACAACCCCCGACCAAGTGGTGTTTTCTAATGGGCGAGCGCTGAATTTAAGCCGTCAGCTTGCGGGCGCTCCGTGAAATGCAGCTAAGCGGCGGGTTCGAGCACAAACCGCCCAGCGACGCTGCGGCGGTTTTTTTAAGGTCCGGTCCGGCCTTCAAGCGGACCCGCGGAATTTGAGGGGCAGCTTGCGCCGCGTCACCAATCGCTAAAGCGCCACGGGGAGAAAGCTCCGTGGGCCCGCAACTGTGGAAGCCTAGGAGCCTCGAACCGGTGCGATACTTCCCCGCCTTTCTCGACCTGAAGGACCGGCCCTGCCTGGTGGTGGGCGGCGGCGCGCCGGCGGCGCGCAAGGCGCGTCTGCTCGTGAAGGCGGGCGCCCGGGTCACCGTGGTCGCGCCGCGCGTGGGCCCGGAGGCCGAGGACCTGGCCGCCCAGGGGGCGCTCCGCCTGGTCCGGCGC
>JACZWN010000154.1 GCA_022572105.1 Pseudomonadota bacterium
CCCGACCGGAACGGCGGTTTCCCAAGGCTTTCGGACGGCGTCGCCCATGGCTTGCGATGCCTTGCATCGCCGCGCCACGCGCTCCTGGCCGAAAACCTTGGGAAACCGTCTCTATGGGTCATTATCAGCGCTCCTTGGTATTAGGTGCCGTCGCTTCGGGCGTCGTGCTGGACCAGGCGGCGCAGGCGCCAGACCCCGAAACCGACGAGTCCGACCACGAGGGGTATCGCCAGCCCCGTGATCAGGTCGACATCGAGCTTGAGCCCGGCGGCCTTGCCGGCCTTGGCGGCATAGCCGATCAGGCCGACCAGGTAATAGCTGATGGCCGCAACCGACAGGCCCTCGACCGTCCGTTGCAGGCGCAGCTGCAGTCGCGCGCGCTGGTCTATCGAGCGCAGGAGCGCGCTGTTCTGCGCCTCGAGCGCGATATCGATGCGTGTGCGCAGCAGCTGGCTCGCGCGCGAGACCCGCTCGGAGTGGGCGTCGAGCCGGACGGCAACGGCCTCGCAGGTGCGCACGGCCGGCGCCAGCCGGCGCTCGAGGAACTCGCCAATCGTCTGCATGCCCTCGAAGCGTTCCTCGCGCAGTTCCTCGACCCGGCGCCGGACCAGCGCGTAGTAGGCGCGCGCCGCGCCGAAGCGGTAGCTGGCGGTCGCCGCCATGTCCTCGATCTCCGCCGACATGCGGGTCAGATCGCCGAGCAGGCGGCGTTCGTCCTCGAGCCCCTCGATCGCCGCCATGCGAGCGGTGATCTCGATCAGGCGCTCGCCCGAGCGGCCGAGCTTGGGCCCGTGCCGGTGTGCCAGCGGCAGGGCCAGCAGCGCCAGCATGCGATAGGTCTCGATCTCGCACAGGCGCTGGACCAGCCGCCCGGCCTGGCGCGGCCGCAGGCCGCGGTCGTGCAACAGGATGCGTCCGAAGCCGTCGGCGTGCACCGCGAAGTCCATCCACACCGCCGCGGCGCCGCCCGAGACCAGGCTGCCGGCCACGTTGTCGGTCTCGAACAGGTGGGCGAGCGCGTCCGGATCGCGTTCGGGCGCGTCCTTGGGCTCCAGCTCCAGGTGCACGCCGACCAGCAGCCCGCCGGGCAGGTTTTCGAGCCAGTCGCGCGGCACCTGGGCGATGACCGGCGCGGCGAACGGCACCGCCGAGGCATCGAAGCCGGGCGTTCCGGCGTTCTGGAAGAAGGTGTAGCTCGAGAACTCGGTGTGCCGCTCCCACTTGAGCTGAAACGGGCCGAGATCGACCATCACATGGGTGTCCTCCGGGCCCGGGGCGGGCGCCCCATAGGTCTCGCACAAACGAGCCACCTGGGCCCGGTCCTCGGCCGCCGCGGCCTCGCCGGACAGCAGGGCGAGATGGCTGGCGCGCTGCGGCGCCGTGAGGCTGGCGAACGGCCGGGCGTGGACCTCGTGGACCAGTTGGTCGCGCAAAGGGTGATCGCGCAGTCCCTGCGTCATGTTCCGCTCCCTCGGTTTTGGTTTGGCGGCTTTGGTTCGGCCAAAATCCCGTGCACCATGGCCAACCCCGGACCTTCCGCGCAACCGGGTTTTGTGGTAACCGGGTGAATCCCGATCCGGACGGCCCATATGAGAGGGACCGCACGCGCCGGGGCCACCGCCGGAGGAGCCTTTTCATGTCCCAGATCGCCGCCACCGACGAGCTGTTCTTCGACCGGGCCGGGCTCGATCGGCGCAGCCTGGAAACCATCGTCGACGAGGCCCTCGTGGGCGCCGACGACGGCGAGCTGTTCCTCGAGTATTGCCAGTCCGAGGCGTTGAGCTTCGACGACGGCCGCCTGAAGAGCGCCAGCTTCAACACCTCGCAGGGCTTCGGGCTGCGTGCCGTGGCCGGCGAGGCGGCCGGCTACGCCCACGCCAGCGAGCTCTCCGAGGCGGCCATCCGGCGCGCGGCCGAGACGGTCAAGACCGTCCACGCCGGACACGGCGGGACCATGGCGGCGGCGCCAAGCGGCACCAACCAGGTGCTTTACAGCGACATCAATCCCTTGGGCGAGGCGCCCTTCGAGGCCAAGGTGCAGCTCCTGTCGGAGATCGACGCCTACGCGCGCGGCAAGGACCCGCGCGTGCGCCAGGTCTCCGCCTCGATCGCCGGAAACTGGCAAGCCGTGCAGATCATCCGCGCCGGCGGCGAGCGCAGCGCCGACATCCGGCCGCTGGTGCGCCTCAACGTCACGGTCGTGGTCGGCGCGGGCGACCGGATGGAGAGCGGCAGCTACGGCAGCGGCGGGCGCATCGCCTACGACCGGCTGCTCGAACCCGACACCTGGCGCGCCGCGGTCGACGAGGCCCTGCGCCAGGCGCTGGTCAACCTGGGTTCGGTGGCGGCGCCGGCGGGCGAAATGCAAGTGGTGCTTGGGCCCGGCTGGCCGGGCATCCTGCTGCACGAGGCGATCGGCCACGGCCTCGAGGGCGACTTCAACCGCAAGAAGACCTCGGCCTTCGCCGGCCTCATGGGCGAACGGGTCGCCGCCCCCGGGGTCACCGTGATCGACGACGGCACGATCGCCGACCGGCGCGGTTCGCTGACCATCGACGACGAGGGCACGCCGAGTCAGTACACCACGCTGATCGAGGACGGCGTCCTCATCGGCTACATGCAGGACCGCCAGAACGCCCGGCTCATGGGCATGAAAGCCACCGGCAACGGCCGGCGCCAGAGCTATGCCCACATCCCCATGCCGCGCATGACCAACACCTACATGCTGGCCGGCGACAAGGACCCGGCCGAGATCCTGGCCTCGGTCGACAGGGGACTTTACGCGGTTAACTTCGGCGGCGGCCAGGTCGACATCACCTCGGGCAAGTTCGTATTCTCGTGCACCGAGGCCTACTTGATCGAGGGCGGCAAGATCGGCCCGGCGGTCAAGGGCGCGACCCTGATCGGCAACGGCCCGGACGTGCTCACCAAGATCTCCATGATCGGCAGCGACATGAAGCTGGACCCCGGCATCGGCACCTGCGGCAAGGAGGGCCAGGCGGTGCCGGTCGGCGTCGGCCAGCCGACGCTTCTGATCGACGGCATGACCGTGGGCGGCACCGCGGCGTAATACGGGGCCCGCGCCTGGGGCCGAAATCACAAAGTCCGAAAGAATGGCGGGCCGAAAAGGCCGGCCGGTCAAGCCACGGAGCGCGCCCGGTCGAGTACCCGCTCGCTCGGGATGACGACCGTAACCGTGGTGCCGACGCCGAGGACGCTGTCGATGGTCAGGCGGCCGCCGTGCAGTTCGATCATCGCCTTGGCGAGCGGCAACCCGAGGCCGGTGCCCTCGTCGGACTGGCCCGCGTGGTTCCCGGCCTGACCGAAAGGTTCGAGGGCCTCCGGCAGGTCCGCTTCGGCGATACCGATCCCGGTGTCGCGCACGCCGATCACCAGCGACCCGGCGCGGTCGCACGCCACGCGGACCTCGACCCTGCCGCCCGGCGGCGTGAATTTCACCGCATTGGAGAGGAGATTTAGGAGGACCTGCTTCAACTTGCGCTCGTCCCCGCGCAGGCGCACCGCCGCGGTCGCGATCTCGGTTTCGATCGCGACCTCTCCGCACATCGCCTGTTGGCGGATCAGCCGAACGCTCGATTCCACCAGGCTGGCGAGGTCGACGACCCCCTCTTGCAGCTCGAGCTTGCCGGCCTCGGCCTTCGACAGCTCGAGAATGTCGTTGATCAGCGCGAGCAGATGGCCGGCGCTCTCGTGTATGTCCTTGTTGTACCCGCGGTACCTCTCGTTCTCGAGCGGACCGCAGAGCTCGTTCATCATGATCTCAGAGAAGCCGATGATCGCGTTCAGCGGCGTGCGCAGCTCGTGACTCACGGTGGCCAGGAACCGGGACTTGGTCCGGCTGGCGGTCTCCGCCAATCCCTTGGCGCGGCGCAAGGCGGCTTCGGCCCTGGCGCGGCCCGCGATGTTCCTGAACGATAGCCACGAGGGAACCATCAGGGCGATAGCGGCAAAGGCCACCGAAGTCCAAATGAAATCCCATCTCTCGGCGTTCGTTTCGCTTTCGAATTCCCCCGGCTCGAGGGCCGGCTCGAGCCAGAACTCCCAGAGCACGGCGAGGCAGAACACGCTGAGCACGGTGAGCAGCATCGAAAAAATGACCTGCCGCTTCGCCATGTCGTCCGCCGTCTGGTTGGAATGACGTTTCGTTGAAATACGGTGCGCCGGCGCAACCGCGCCACCGCGATCCGGCCCCATAGTCGGCCGAAGATGATAAATAAATCCTGAATATTCCCAGCCGAAATTGGGGAAAAGATCCGGTGATATCAGGAGCTTGCC
Source organism: Pseudomonadota bacterium (assembly GCA_022572105.1). Lineage (GTDB taxonomy): Bacteria > Pseudomonadota > Alphaproteobacteria > Kiloniellales > J153 > JACZWN01. Next base: position 4,297 of record JACZWN010000154.1, read on the forward strand.
GCGACCGCCTCGATCTCGACCAGCCAGTCGGGGTGGGCCAGCGCGGTGATGACGATGAGCGTCGAGGCGGGCTCGGCGCCCGCCAGCATGTTCTCTCGCCTCCCGTCGTCTTGCCTCGCCATGGTCGAACCCTGTTAACCCCTTATTGAATCTATTGAATTTGGATCGAAACGGAGCCGTTTCCGGCTTGGCGCAAGTTCCGGAAATCGAGTGGGGCCGTTAAGATAATTTTAAGGTATTCGGGCTTAAATAGCGTCACCTAACCCTTCCCCTAGACAAGTACCCTTGTACCCCAGAGAGCCGCGGTCCCCCAGCCGCGGCTCTCCGCTATTGCGCGCGCCGCGGGTAATACCAAAGATCGTCGATATAAGCTCAGTAGGCCTCTTCGGTGAACGCCGGGTCGACGCTGCCGCCCCAACGGCCGTGGAAGGCCTCCAGCTTCTCCTGCGCCGGACACTTGCCGCGCTCCAGGGTTTCCAGGAGCGGCGCCAGATGAAGCGACTCGTCCTGGCCCGCGCGGTTGCGCACGGCGCGCGCCTTGAGGCCGGCTTCGGAGATCGCCAGGACCCGGCGCGCGATATCGCCAACCGTGCCCGAGCGGAACCGGGTCGCGAGCGCCGTGCGCGGCACCTCGGCCCGCAGGTTGGCGTGCTCCTCGATGCTCCAGTCCTTGACCAGGTCCCAGGCCGCATCGAGCGCGGCGCCGTCGTAGAGCAGGCCGACCCAGAGCGCCGGCAAGGCGCAGATGCAGCGCCACGGCCCGCCGTCGGCCCCGCGCATCTCCAGGAAGTGCTTCAGGCGCACCTCGGGGAACAGGGTGGTGAGGTGGTCCTCCCAGTCGCTCAAGGTGGGAAGCTCGCCGGGCAGCACCGGCAGCCTGCCCGCCATGAATTCGCGGAACGACTGGCCGCTGGCGTCGATATAAGCCCCGTCGCGGTAGACGAAGTACATGGGCACATCGAGCACGTGCTCGGCGTAGCGCTCGAAACCCATGCCGTCCTCGAAGACGAAGGGCAGGATACCGCAGCGGTCCGGGTCGGCGTCGGTCCAGACGTGGCTGCGAAAACTCAGGAAGCCGTTGGGCCTGCCCTCGGTAAAGGGCGAGTTGGCGAACAGCGCGGTCGCGACCGGCTGCAGGGCCAGGCTGACACGGAACTTCTTGACCATGTCGGCCTCGGAATCGAAGTCCAGGTTGACCTGGACGGTGCAGGTCCGGAGCATCATGTCGAGGCCGAGGTTGCCCTTGGTCGGCATGTAGGCGCCCATGATCTTGTAGCGCCCCTTGGGCATCCAGGTGATGTCCTCGCGCCGCCACTTGGGCAGGAAGCCGAAACCGACCATGCCGATACCGAGCGGCTCGGCGATCTCCTTGACCTGGGCCAGGTGGGTGTTCACCTCGTCGCAGGTCTCGTGCACGGTCTCGAGCGGCGCCCCAGACAGCTCGAACTGGCCGCCCGGCTCCAGGGTGATGCTGCAGCCGTCCTTGGTCAGCGCAATGGGATTCCCGTTCTCCAGGACCGGCACCCAGCCGAAGCGCGCCGCCAGCCCTTCGAGGATCGCCCGGATGCCACGCTCGCCGGCGTAGGGCAGCGGGCGCAAATCCTCCAGGGTATAGGCGAACTTCTCGTGCTCGGTGCCGATCCGCCAGGCCTGGGACGGCTTGCAGCCGGCCTCCAGATAGGAGACCAACTGGGCCTTGCTCGTGATCGGCTCACCCTTGGAATGCAGCGGAGCGGACATGTGCGGCTCGGGAGCGTGACGACAGGGAGTGAGGGTTTCGCGAGCATTTGCGCGCTTTAGGCTTGGCCGGGCGCCCGGCCCGGCGGCCGGCGCCGCCCATTGCCGAGCACCGCCTGCCAGCAGGCCAGCGCGGCGAGCGCCGCCGTATCGGACCGGAGCACGCGGGGCCCCAGGCCGACCGGCGTAACAAACGGTAGATTCCGGGGGGCGTCAAGCTCGCTTTCGGCAGACCGCCCTCGGGCCCGGTCATGACCGCCCGGGGTGCGGTCCAGGGCGCGACGCTTCCCTCGTCCTCGGCCGCCACCTCGCAGAGCGCCTCGGCGATCGGCCGTGCGGCGCCCGTTTCGGCGCACGGCAGCAGGCGTCGCTCCGCCGGCCAGCCGGCAATGAGCGCGCCCAGATCCAGGGGCTCGCGCACCTCCGGCACGCTCAGGCGGCCGCACTGCTCGGCGGGGTCGAGACGGAACTCGGCGCCCGACGCCAGATCCGTCGCCAGGTAAAACCGGGTCTCGATGCGTTGCTCGGCCATTATACCAAAGGTCCTTGATAATGACCCATAGAGATCGACCCGGCGGTTCGCCGAGCCGTCCGCAGACGCGCCGGGCAACCGCCGAGACTCGCCCCAGCCGACCGCCGACCCCGGTCCTGGCCTTGCCGAGTGACGAGATAGTCGACCACGGATTCGGCCCGCTGCTGCGCCAGGCAATGGCGGTCAAGGACTAGATCCGCTCCGACAGCCAGATCGCCAGGCGTGAGCCCGATTTGATCGTGGCGCGCAGGACCTCGTAGGCGGGCGCCGCCTCGGCGCCGTGCTTCAGGCCGGTGGCGCGGTGCTCACGCTCGTCCGCGCGGAACTCTTCGAGGGTGGCCTTCAGCTCCGCCTCGTCCTCGCCCAGGATCTCCAACTGCCCGCCGTAGTGCTCATCGATCACCTCCTCGACCGCGACCGTGCAGGCCATGGCTGCGCGCTCGCCCAGGAGCGCCGTAGCCGCGCCCAGCGCGAAGCCGGCGACATGCCAGAACGGCTGCAGCGCGGTCGGGCGCACGCGCCGCGCGACCATGAGCTTTTCGAAGTGGTCCAGATGGCGCAGTTCCTCATCGTACATGCGCGCGATGCTGCCCGCGGCCGCACCCCGGCCCAGGACCGCCATCTGACCCTCGTAGATGCGCCGGGCGCCATACTCGCCGGCGTGATCGACGCGCAGCACGCGCGCCACCGTCTCCTCGGGCGAGAGGTCGCCCGGGTGGCGCGTTCGAAGACCTTGGGCGCGCCCGCGGCCGGGCTCGGACGCCGCCTTCGCCTGGCTCGCTTTGTTCGCGCTCATGACCGTTTGGCCCCGGTAATGTTGAGCGCCGCCCAGAGGCTGGCCGCGGCCAGCCCCAGGGAGGCGAGCACATTGTAGCCGGCCATGGAGATCCCGAACAGGGACCAGCGGATCTCGTCGCAGGGCACGAAGCGCAGCCCGAGCAGTTGCTTGCGCAGATCGGCGATCGAGGCGTCCGGGTCGAAGACCGGCGCATGGCACTCCGCGGTGCCGCGCCACCACTGCTGCTCCACGCCGACGTGGAAGACGGCGATTCCGGCCCCGGTCAGGAACGCAAGGCCGGCGAGCGCGACCGCCACGCGCCGGGCTTCCGGATTGCCGCCCAGCGCCAGGCCAGCGAGGCCCATGGCGACCGCGCCCAAGTAAGCGTAGCGCTGGTATATGCACAGCACGCAGGGCTCCAGCCCGCCCCAGAACTGGGAGGCGAGCGCCGCGCCCAGCGCCCCCAGGCCGATCGCGACGATAACCGCGGGAACCAGACGCGGATGGTCGAGAAGGCCCCGGAGCGAATTCGCGGCCATGCCCTCTTTCACCTCATCACCGCGTCACAGGACATAGCGGATGGCCAGGAAGCCGCCGAACAGCAGGACGAAGAACAGGCCGGCCAAGGCCGGCAGGTGCCTCTCGATGAATGTGCGGATCGGCGGCCCGAACTTCCACAACAGCGCCGCCACCAAAAAGAACCGCGCCGCGCGCGAGACCGCCGAGGCGGCCACGAACACCACGGGGTCGAGGTCGGCGACGCCGCTGGCGATGGTGATGACCTTGTAGGGGAACGGCGTAAAGCCCGCGAAGGCGACGATCCAGGCGCCCCATTCGTGGTAAAGCGCCTGAAACTCCTGAAAGCTCGCCATCTGGCCGTAGAACTCCAAGAGCGGCCGGCCGACGGTCTCGAACAGCGCGGCGCCGATCAGGTAACCCAAGCCGCCGCCCAACACCGAGGCGACGGTGGCCACCGCGGCGATGCGCCAGGCGCGCTCGCGCGCGGCCAGCACCATGGGGATGAGCAGGATATCGGGCGGTACCGGGAACACCGAGCTCTCGATGAAGGCGACGGCGGCCAGGGCCCAGAGCGCGTGGCGGTGGCCGGCCAGGTCCATGGCCCAGTCGTAGAGTCGTCGCAGCAAGAAAATCTCCCGCCGGCGGTTCCCCCCCTCCCGCCCCAAGTAGCCGGCGCGCGCGCCCG